>NZ_QAII01000175.1:28060-62645 GCF_003060965.1 Caulobacter sp. HMWF025
ACCTCCAGATTGATCCGCTTGGAGACGAACAGGGCGAGCGCGCCACCCATGGCCAGCAGCACCAGGAATATGCCGGTAGCCGACAGCACCGATATGGTGATGGTCCGGTTGAACTCGGCCCGGGGAATGGCCACCAGCAGGGTCCAGCCGGTCTGGGCCGACCGGGTATAGGCCACGCGGGTGGGAACGCCGTCCAGCGACCGGCTGTAGATGATCCCCTCATTGGCCCGGCTTAAGGTCTTGACCATATCCGGCGAGGCCACATGGCCGGTCCATTTGCCTTCGCCAGCCGACCGGGCCAGCACCTTCTGCTTGTTGTCCAGAAGCGTGGCCACCCAGCGGTCGGGGACGCGAAGCTCGCGAAACACCGAAGCAAAGGAAGCGGCCTCTACGACATAGGACAGGACATGGGGGCGCCCGTTGATCACCAGCGGGGTCACCACCGTGACGACCGGCTGTCCCGAAACCGGGCCGATCCGGAGATCCGAGATCTTGCTGCGGCCTGCGAGCAGGGCCCGGGTCAGCGCCGGGTCGCGAACGGTGCTGGGCAGCGGCGCGCCGTAGGGGCGGAGCGTATTGAGGATCTGCTGACCGCTGATATCCGTGACCACAACCCAGCCGGCCCGGTCACTGGTGGCCCGAAGGGCGCGAGCATGAAAGCCCCGCAGGTCGCCCGCCTGCAGCGCCTGGTCACTGGCCAGGGTCTCGGTGACGGCAATCCCGACGGCCGCCTGCCGGTCAACCGCGCCTGACAGGGCCCGGGCGGTGGCCAGCATCTGCTCATCACGCTGGGCCCGCCCCTGGCGATCGGCACTGACCAGCAGGAAGGCCATGCTCAGCAGGGCCGGAACCAGCAGGCTTACCGTCAGCAGAACCAGCCGGCCGCGCACGGAATTGAGACTCCGTTGCCCAAAGCGTCCAACCTGGTCCAGCAGCTTCATCAATGCGATCACCACAACTGGCGCGAACCAGCCAGGGCCCGTACCCCTTTATAGCGAAAGGCCTTCGCGCGGGCTTTGGTTAAAATCGTCTTCAGGGTTAGGTCGCGTTATCGATACGGCCGGTAGCCCTTCGGCGCGTTCCCGCGTTAGATAGGCCTCATGAAGAATCTTCCGAACATCCTCACCGCCTCGCGTCTGGTCCTGGCCCTGTTCATGTTCGTGGCCCTGGCCGCCGCGGCCGGCGCCGTGCCCCTTCTGTCAGAGAACCTGACGGTCGCGGATCAGTACCGCCTCGAGCGCTGGGCGTTCTGGGCCTTTGTCGTGGCGGCAGTCACCGACTTCTTCGACGGCTGGCTGGCCCGCAGGCTGGACGCGGTTACGGTATGGGGCGCGATCCTTGATCCGATCGGCGACAAGATTCTGGTTTGCGGGGCCCTGCTGGGCCTGATGGCTCTCGGCCCAAATCCGATGGTCGTGCTGCCGGCCGGCCTGATCCTGTTCCGCGAATTCGCCGTCAGCGCCCTGCGCGAGGTCGGGGCCGGCAAGGGCATCAAGCTGCCGGTCACCCTGTTGGCCAAGTGGAAAACGACCCTGCAACTGGTGGCAATCGGCGCGGAGATGGTGCTGGCGTCCTGGGCGGCCTTCGGCCTGCCCGACACCCCCGACGTCGTCGGCCCGGCCAGCCTGGCGATCCACGGCCTGCTCTGGCTGGCTGCCGTCATCACCCTGATCACCGGGGCCCAGTACTGGGAAGCCGCCCGCAAGGCCCTGACCTGAGGCCGGGCGGGGGGGCTACTCCGCCGCCATCCGCCAGGCCTCGGCAGACTCGTCTTCGACGATCTCGCCGCCCTCGATCGCGTCGGCATCCGTAGGGCCAAACAGGAGCCATTCGGTATCCAGGCCCAGGCCGGGCATGCGGGCCCGTTCGGCCTGCATCATGAGCGCCAGCCAACTAGCCCCTGTGGTCTGCAACACCATGACGGTCTCCCTGAATACGCGCCTAAAATTGATAATGACTCGCAATAGCGAGATCAGCAAGGCCTGAGGGCGGGAAACTTCTGGGCGTACGCGCAAGCACAGACGCGTTGTTTTCGAGTCCAGTGCGCAAGAAAAACCTGCATGCGGCGGGCGGCAAAAAAGCAGAATCCAAGATTCTCCTTGCTGGCGCGGCGCTAAGCCTCCATCATGAGCTATCGAAATTCGCTGCCGTTCGGCCTGCTATTCCATGCTTCCTTCGAGGAAGCGCCGGACGCGCCTACCGATCCCCATCGAAATTTGATCGCTGTCCGGAACGCTTCCGGCGGCGACTGCTATCCAAAGGACTATCTCACCATGGCTACCGGCACCGTTAAGTGGTTCAACGGCACCAAGGGCTTCGGCTTCATCCAACCGGATGACGGCGGCTCGGACGTTTTCGTGCACATCTCGGCCGTTGAGCGCGCGGGCATGCGCACGCTGAACGAAGGTCAAAAGATCACCTACGAACTGGAACAAGACAAGCGCAGCGGCAAGATGTCCGCTGGCCAGCTGCAGGCTTAATCCAGCAGACGGCTCCGGTTCGCCGGAGCCCTCGAAAGCTTACGATAGGCCGGCGCTTGCGCCGGCCTATTTGCGTTCGGCCTGCATCGCTCTAGGGTCAGGACAACTCAGGTTTTCGGTCAGGTTCATGCGCACGTTCCAGGCCCTGCTCATCCCGCTCGCCGCGCTCGTTCTGAGCGCCTGCGGGACACTCCCCAGAGACAGCTTCTCGGCCCGCGACATTATCGGCGGTGCGCCCCAGGGCCTGAAGGACGTGCGCTTCGACGCCACCGATGCCGAGGCCGGCATCCGCTTCGCCGACGCCGCCCGCACCCGGGCCGCCGGGCAAAAGACCTTTGATGTCCTCGCCGTTTCCGGCGGTGGCTCGAACGGGGCCTTCGGGGCCGGGGTTCTGGTCGGCTGGACCAGGACCGGCGAGCGCCCCGAGTTCGACATCGTCACGGGCGTTTCGACCGGAGCCCTCACCGCCCCGTTCGCCTATCTGGGCCCGGACTGGGACAAGCGGCTGACCGAGGCCTATACCAGCGACGCCGCCGAACGGATCCTCGAGCGACGCGGCCTCGATATCCTGTTCCGGCCCAGCTTCTATACCAGCAACGCCCTGCGGGCCCTGGTCGAGACCTATGTCGATCCGCCGCTACTCTATGCCATCTCGGTGGAACACGCCCGGGGTCGCCGGCTGTTGATCGCCACCACCAATCTCGACACCGAACAGACCGTGATCTGGGACATGGGGGCCATTGCCGCGCGCGGCGATGCCAAGGCCCTGAAGCTGTTCCAGGACGTGCTGGTCGCTTCGGCCAGCATCCCCGGCGTGTTTCCGCCGACCCTAATCGAGGTCGAGGGCCAGGGCCGCCGCCTGTCGGAAATGCATGTTGACGGCGGGGTTTCGACCCCGTTCTTCGTTGCGCCGGAAGCCCTGCTCCTCTGGACCTCGCCCGATCGGGGCCAGGCCCGGCCGGGGCGCATCCGGGTCATCGTCAACGGCAAGATCGACAGCGGCTTTGCCTTCACCGGCGGCGGAGCCATCGCCATCATCGGGCGGGCCTGGACGACCATGAGCAAGGCCCAGATGCGCACCCAGCTGACCGCCAGCGCCGCCTTTGCCCGGCGCAACGGCGGCTCCCTGCTGTTTGCGGCCATCCCCGACCAGACCGACGCCGACACCTCCGGCCTCGACTTCAGGGGGGCCAACCGCAGGGCCCTGTTTCAGCTCGGCTATTACAGCGCCCTGACCGGCAAGGCCTGGCAGGCCCCGACCGATCCGGCCGAGGCGGGCAAGACGCCCTGAGCCCGCCCTGGAGCAACGCGCGCGAAATCAAACTCGCTTGCCTTGCTCTAGCCTTTTGTTTTCCCATCGCTTCTGCGGAAAACCGGCGTCCACTTTTCCGCGCGATGCTCTAGCTTTCGCGAGACCACTGAAACACCTCTTCCAGCGGCTTGCCGAAGACCTCGGCGATCCGGAAGGCGGCCTCGAGGGTCGGCGAGTATTTGCCCGCCTCGATGGCCGCGACGGTCTGACGGGTCAGTCCGATCCGCTTGCCGAGCTCAGCCTGCGACATCTCCCCCGCCATGAACCGCAGGGTGCGGATCTGGTTGACGATCACCCGGTCGCTCATGCCGCGCTCCGGCGATAGCTCCAGGCCGCCAGGCCGTTCTGGGTGATCTCGGCCAGCACGATCGCCAGCAGGCCGGCATTGACGATCTCCCAGCCACTGGTCGTGAACGGCATGACCATCCCGACCACCATCATCCCGACCATCATCACATAGTAGGCCACCATGCTGGAGCGACGCTGGATGTCGTGGTCACGCTCGTCGGCCGGCGCGCGGGCGTCTTCCGGAGCCCCGACCCGCAGGGCGATCCGGCCAAGAATGTGCAGCACCCCGTTACCGCCTGCCGCCAGGGCCAGCAGCCACAGCTGCGGCAGATTCGGCAGCAGACCGGGCGTCGGCGGCGACAGGACGACATGCACGAAATAGGGCCCGTAGGTGACTGCGATCAGCAGCAGCGTCATCCAGGCGAGTTTCTCACGGTGCGGCATGGCCGGCCCCTTTGTGTACGTTAAGGTCGACTTGATGTAAGAAAAACCGAACATTGAGTCAAGCTATACCAACACGCCTCTTTCGCCTTGCCGTGTCTCCGGCCGAATGCGGGGACTCACTGCCGCATGGACAGCGATAGGGGTTGCCCCGATCCGACTCCGTCTCTAAACGGGCGACTTAACCTGCAAGATGGTCGGCAGCGGGCGCGCGGATGTGCGCGACCGTGTCTCTGCGCGCGAGTTTTCTTCTATGCCCAAAAGAACAGACCTCTCCTCGATCCTGATCATCGGCGCCGGTCCGATCGTCATCGGCCAGGCGTGCGAGTTCGACTATTCGGGCGTTCAGGCCTGCAAGGCCCTGCGCGCCGAGGGCTACCGGATCATTCTGGTCAACTCCAACCCGGCCACGATCATGACCGATCCGGACGTGGCCGACGCGACCTACATCGAGCCGATCACGCCTGAGATGGTCGCCAAGATCATCGAAAAAGAGCGCCCGGACGCGCTCCTGCCGACCATGGGCGGTCAGACCGCGCTGAACACGGCTCTCGCCCTGGAGGCCAACGGCACCCTGGCCAAGTACGGCGTCGAGATGATCGGCGCGAAAGCGGAAGTCATCGACAAGGCCGAGGACCGCCAGAAGTTCCGCGACGCCATGGACAAGCTGGGTCTGGAAAGCCCCAGGTCCAAGGCCGCCCACAATATGGACGAAGCCCGCGAAGGCCTCGCCTTCGTCGGCCTGCCCGCCATCATCCGCCCCAGCTTCACCCTGGCCGGCACCGGCGGCGGCATCGCCTACAACCTCGAGGAATTCGAGGAGATCGTGCTGCGCGGCCTCGACCTGTCGCCCACGACCGAGGTGCTGATCGAAGAAAGCGTGCTGGGCTGGAAGGAATACGAGATGGAAGTGGTCCGCGACACGGCGGACAACTGCATCATCGTCTGCTCGATCGAGAACATCGACCCGATGGGCGTCCACACCGGCGACTCCATCACCGTCGCCCCGGCCCTGACCCTGACGGACAAGGAATATCAGTGGATGCGCGCGGCCTCGATCGCCGTACTCCGCGAGATCGGCGTCGAAACCGGCGGCTCGAACGTCCAGTTCGCCCTCAACCCCGCCGACGGCCGCATGGTCGTCATCGAGATGAACCCGCGCGTGTCGCGCTCCTCGGCCCTGGCGTCCAAGGCCACCGGCTTCCCGATCGCCAAGGTCGCCGCCCGCCTGGCCGTCGGCTACACCCTCGACGAGCTGAAGAACGACATCACCGGCGGCGCGACCCCGGCCTCGTTCGAGCCCAGCATCGACTATGTCGTCACCAAGATCCCGCGTTTCGCCTTCGAGAAGTATCCGGGCAGCGAGCCGCACCTGACCACCGCCATGAAGTCGGTCGGTGAAGTGATGGCCATCGGCCGGACCTTCAAGGAAAGCGTCCAGAAGGCCCTGCGCGGCCTCGAGACCGGCCTGACGGGCTTCGACGAGGTCGAGATCCACGGGGCCGATGATCCCGACAACGGCAAGGCTGCGGTCATCCGCGCCCTGGGCAACCCGACGCCGGACCGCCTGCGCGTCATCGCCCAGGCCTTCCGCCACGGCCTGACCGTGGACGAGGTCAATGCCGCCTGTTCCTACGAGCCCTGGTTCCTGCGCCAGATCGCCGAACTGATCCGCCAGGAAGGCTGGGTCCGCGCCGGTGGCCTGCCCACCGACGCCCAAGGCTTCCGCGCCCTGAAGGCCCAGGGCTTCTCCGATGCGCGCCTGGCCAAGCTGGCCGGGACGACGGAAAAGGCCGTCCGCGCGGCCCGTCAGGCCCTGAAGGTGCGCCCGGTCTTCAAGCGCATCGACAGCTGCGCCGGCGAGTTCGCCGCCACCACGCCGTACATGTATTCGACCTACGAGTTCGGGGCCCTGGGCCAGGTGCCCGAGTGCGAGAGCGCGCCGTCCAACCGCAAGAAGGCGGTGATCCTGGGCGGCGGTCCCAACCGGATCGGCCAGGGCATCGAGTTCGACTACTGCTGCTGCCATGCGGCCTTCGCCCTCGATGCCATCGGCATCGAGTCGATCATGGTCAACTGCAACCCCGAGACCGTCTCGACCGACTACGACACCTCTGACCGCCTGTATTTCGAGCCGCTGACGGCCGAGGACGTGCTGGAACTGCTGGACGTCGAGAAGTCCAACGGCACCCTGGCCGGGGTCATCGTCCAGTTCGGCGGCCAGACCCCGCTGAAACTGGCCCAGGCCCTGCAGGACGCCGGGATCCCGATCCTGGGCACCAGCCCCGACGCCATCGACCTGGCCGAGGACCGCGAGCGCTTCCAGCAGCTGCTGAACGGCCTCGACATCGCCCAGCCCGAGAACGCCATCGCCCGCACCTGGGACGAGGCCCGGGCTGAAGGCGACAAGATCGGCTTCCCGTTCGTGATGCGTCCGTCCTACGTGCTGGGCGGCCGGGGCATGGAGATCATCCGCGATCACGAGCACCTGGAACGCTACATCACCAACACCGGCGAGATCTCGTTCGAGCACCCGATCCTGCTCGACCACTATCTGAGCCGCGCCACCGAAGTCGACGTCGACGCCCTGTGCGACGGCACCGAGGTGTTCGTGGCGGGCGTGCTGGAACACATCGAGGAAGCCGGCGTGCACTCGGGCGACAGCGCCTGCTCGATGCCGCCCTTCTCGCTCAGCGCCGAAACCGTGGAAGAGCTGAAGCGCCAGACCGTGAAGATGGCCCTGGCCCTTAACGTGCGTGGCCTGATGAACGTGCAGTTCGCCATCGAGGAGCCGCACAGCGAAAACCCGCGCATCTATGTGCTGGAAGTGAACCCCCGCGCCTCGCGCACCGTGCCGTTCGTGGCCAAGACCATCGGCCAGCCCGTGGCCGCCATCGCCGCCAAGATCATGGCCGGCGAAACCTTGGCCAGCTTCGGTCTGAAGGACGTTCCCTACGACCACATCGCGGTCAAGGAAGCGGTGTTCCCGTTCGCCCGCTTCGCCGGCGTGGACACGGTGCTGGGCCCGGAAATGCGCTCGACCGGCGAGGTCATGGGCCTGGACTGGAAGCGGGACGGCGAAGACGGCATGGGCCCGGCCTTTGCCCGCGCCTTCGCCAAGAGCCAGCTGGGCGGCGGTGTCACCCTGCCCCGCGGCGGCTGCGCCTTCGTCTCGGTCAAGGAAAGCGACAAGCCCTGGATCGTCGAGCCGGTGAAACTGCTGCAGGCCGCCGGCTTCAAGGTCATCTCGACCGCCGGGACCCGCGCCTATCTCGCCAGCCAGGGCGTAAAGGTGGAACTGGTCAAGAAGGTTCTGGAAGGCCGCCCGAACATCGTCGACGTGATGAAGAACGGCGGCGTGCAGCTGGTCTTCAACACCACCGAAGGCAAGCAGGCCCTGGAAGACAGCTTCGACATCCGCCGCACGGCCCTGATGATGAAGGTGCCCTACTACACCACCTCGGCCGGCGCGCTGGCCGCCGCCCAGGCGATCTCGGGCGCGCCGGCCGAGTCGCTGGATGTACGCCCGCTGCAAAGCTACAGCTGACGCCTGCCAGGACGATCCGGCAGCCAGACCCCGCGTCGGTGAAAACCGGCGCGGCGTTTGTCTTTGGGCCCGCAGCGGTGGTCGGAAACGCACAAAGGCGGCCGACCCCGAAGGATCGACCGCCCTGCGACCTGCCTCGCGCCCGGTTGCCGCGGGGCAGGCCCTGGAGCGTCGCGGTCAAACCCGGTTCGACCGCACCCCAAGCTCTTGAAGGCTGAAAGCCTCCGAAGCGAAGCTTACGCGCCGCCCGGGAAGCGGAACGGGACCTTCACGACGCCGGTCTTGGCGCCCATCGGCAGCTTGTCGGCGATGCACATGGCGGCCTTGTCGAAGCCCTTGCCGGCCGCGCTGTTGTCGACGACCTTGCACTCGGACAGCTTGCCGGCGTCAGCCGTGCATTCCAGCATGACCTGGGCGGCGTCGCGGGTGTTGGCATATTGCTGCAGGCAGCGGCTCATCTGGTCTTCGAAGCCACCCGCAGCCGAAGCGGTTTGGGCGACGAACAGGCTGCAAGCCATGCCGGCGACGATGGCGATCGGATACTTCATAAGGGGTTCCCTGTGGCGATTGGCCGTTGATGACCCTTATGACAGGGGCGAACTAAGGAACTGAAAAAGTTCAGAGTTAACCCTTTATGACCTTGAACTTTCTGGCCGGATTGAGCCTTTGCGCTTCAGCGGCTATGGCTTGGCCATGTCCGCCCCCGCCACGCACACCGCCTATTCTGACGCCGAGGTCGCCAGCCTGGCGGTCCGACTTCTGGACCACAGCCTGCCCAAGGCCGAGTGGACCCATGCCGCGCATCTGGCCGCGACCCTGCGTCTGGTCCGCCAGCGCAATGCCGGTCTGGAACGCGATCTGCCGGACATCATTCGCACCTATAATGTAGCGGCCGGCGGCGTGAATGATGACACCAGCGGCTATCACGAGACCCTGACCCAGGCCTATCTGGCCGCCATTCGCGCCTTCGTCTCTGACCTGCCCGAGGGCCTTTCTGATGGCGAGGCCGTGGCCCGCCTGCTGGCCTCGCCGATGGGCGACCGGGCCTGGCCCCTGACGTTCTGGTCCCGCGAGCGCCTGTTCAGCGTCGAGGCCCGCCGGACCTGGTTGGAGCCCGATCTCGCGCCCCTGGACGCCCCGGTTTGAAGACGCTGCTGGGCATCGCCCTGCTGGCGATCAATCTGGCGACCTTTGCCGCCTACGGCTGGGACAAGGCGGCCGCCGGGCGGCGGGGCGAGCGGCGTATTCCCGAACGGACCCTGCTGGCCCTCGCCGCCCTCGGCGGCAGTCCCGCCGCCCTGCTGGCCCGCCACACCCTTCGCCACAAGACCCGCAAACAGCCCTTCGTCGCCTGGCTGTTCCTGATCGTCTTCCTGCAGGTGGCGGCCGGCGTGGCGGCCTTCGCGATATTCGCCGGGCGGCCCTGACAAGGGCTCACAACCGCCCTTGACTGCCCCTCAGGTCGCCATGGCAGGGTCAGGCTTCAGTCGGGAGCTCGCGCCATGGTCATCGTCCATCACCTGAACAATTCCCGCAGCCAGCGGGTTCTGTGGCTGCTTGAGGAGCTGGGCGTTCCCTACGAGGTGAAGCGCTACGAGCGTGACGCCCAGACCATGCTGGCCCCGCCGGAGCTGAAGGCCATCCATCCCCTCGGCAAGTCGCCGGTCATCACGGACGGCGACAAGACCATCGCCGAGACCGGCGCGATCATCGAGTACATCCTCGAGACCTACGGCCAGGGCCGGCTGATCCCGGCCGCCGGCACGGCCGAGCGCCTGCGCTATACCTACTGGCTGCACTATGCCGAGGGCTCGGCCATGACGCCCCTGCTGCTGAAGCTGGTGTTCACAGCCCTGCCGACCCGCGTGCCGTGGCTGATGCGCGGCCTGGTCAAGGCCATCGCCAACGGAGCCCAGAGCGGGTTCATCGACCCGCAACTGAAGGTCCATGTCGACTACTGGAACACCGAGCTGGCCGCGTCGGGCTGGTTTGCGGGTGCGGACTTCACCGCCGCCGACATCGCCATGAGCTTCCCGCTCGAGGCCGGCGCGGCCCGGGCCGGGGCGGCGGATCGCCCGAACGTCAAGGCCTTCCTCGCCAGGATCCATGCCCGCCCGGCCTATCAGGCCGCCCTCGCCCGGGGTGGTCCGTACGACTACGCCTGAGATCAGCGCGTTCGAGGGCTTCTACTTCCTGCCGTTTCAGCGCAGACCGGCCGACAGGAACAAAGGGAGGCCCTTGCTTATCGTGAACGCGCCTCTTATCCTCTCAGCCCCCGGTCGCGAGCGCCAGCGACGGGACGTATACTCCTCCCAAGGCGAACCGAGCTAAAATCCGCAATGGAAAAAGTGCCGATGACCGCCGGGGGTTATCAGACCCTCGACGATGAACTGAAGCGTTTGAAGACGATCGAGCGCCCCGCGGTGATCGCCGCGATCTCCGAGGCACGCGCCCACGGCGACCTCTCCGAGAATGCCGAGTACCATGCGGCCAAGGAACGTCAGGGCTGGATCGAAGGCCGCATCGCCGAGATCGAGGACAAGATTGCCCGCGCGCAGGTGATCGACGTGTCTAAGCTGTCGGGCAAGCAGGTGAAGTTCGGGGCCACGGTCAGCGTGGTCGACGAGGACACCGAGGAAGAGGCCCGCTACCAGATCGTGGGTGACCACGAGGCCGACGTGAAGTCGGGCCGCATCTCGCTGTCATCGCCGCTCTCGCGCGCGATGATCGGCAAGGAGGTCGGTGAGGTGGTCGAGGTTTACACCCCCGGCGGCGTCAAGGCGTACGAGATTCTCAAGGTGGAGTGGCTGTAGGCTTCGCCCTGCGGTCCAACCTGCGCCATAAAGCTGGATCATGGAACAAGGCTGCTCCCCCGGAGCGGCCTTGTTTCCGTATGACTCCGCCCGACAGGACGATGTCTTGACCTCATCTGAGCCCTCTTCCTGCCACCAAGGCCCGCTGGTCATCTGGGCCCTGTCGGACGGTCGCGCCGGCATCGAGGCCCAGGCCGTCGGCCTGGCCGAGGCGGTCGGCCGGGAAACTGCGGCAACGATCCTGGTCAAGCGCGTCGGCTGGAAAGGCCGTATCGGGCGGCTGCCCTGGTGGCTGAACTGGCTGCCCCGCCGCTGGTTGACACCGGAGAGCGGCATCGAGGGCGACTGGCCCGATCTGTGGATCGCCGCCGGCCGCGCCACCCTGCCCCTGTCGATCCGCGCCAGGCGCTGGTCCGGCGGCAAGACGATGGTGGTCCAGATCCAGGACCCGCGCGTGCCGCCGCACATGTTCGACCTGGTCATCCCGCCGCGTCATGACCGTCTGAACGGTGACAATATCCTGCCGATCACCGGCTCTCCCCATCGCGTCACGCCCGCCCGGCTGGACAGCGAGTACGAACGGTTCCGCGACCAGATCGAGGCCCTGCCCCATCCCCGCGTGGCGGTCCTGATCGGCGGCAAGTCCAAGGCCTTCGACCTGCCCGTCGAACGCGCGGCCCAGATGGCCCACCAGATCCAGCTGCCGCTCGAACAGGAAGGCGGCAGCCTGCTGATGACCTTCTCGCGCCGGACGCCCGAGCCCGCCCGCGCCCTGCTGACCGCCCGCCTGCGTCACCTGCCCGGCATCATCTGGGACGGTGAAGGCCCCAATCCCTATTTCGCCTTCCTGGCGGCGGCCGACTACATCCTGGTCACCGAAGACTCGACCAACATGGCGACCGAGGCCGCCTCGACGGGCAAGCCGGTGTTCATCCTCAAGATGGAAGGCCACAGCCTGAAGTTCCGCCTGTTCCATGAGGAGCTGGAACGCCTCGGTGCCGCCCGTCCCTATGGCGGCGGCTTCCACGGCTGGACCTATGAGCCCGTCAATGAAACCCGGCGCGCGGCGCGGGAAATCCTCACCCGCATGGGCATCGAGCTCCCCCCCGATACCGCGCCCGTGGCCGAGCTCCTTGAAAGCGAGCCCCGGAAGAAGCCCGTGCGGAAACCCCGCGCGAAGGCGGCGGCGAAGCCCAAGGGTTGATCCGGGCCATTCCATTTCCGGCCGCGACCCACTAGCCTGCCGCCGAATTTTCGCGCGCCTGGGGGAAGTGATGTCGCGTAATGGGGCCCTGTTCGCCGCCTGCCTGCTGCTCTGCGCGCCGCTATCGTCGGCTCTTGCCCAGACGCCTCCCGCCAGCAAGCCGGTCTCCGAGAAAGAGCGCTCGGACTTTCGCGCCGGTCTGGCCAGTTCGGCCGGCGGGCAAACCTTCGCGCTGGTGATCAAGCACTATCCCGAAGAGTTTCGGGCCTTCGAAACGGAACTCCTGAGCGACCTGCTGAACGGCCGGGTCGATATGGCTGGCGTACAGACAAGGACCTTCAACTTCATGATGTCGATCCGCACCCGAATGGCCCCCAACGTGCGCCGGGCACCGACGCCCAAGCTGGTGGCGTTCGGTGAGGCGCAGCTGTCGCTGATGAAGACCCTTCTGCCGATCGCTCCCAGGGTCTGCTACGAATATGCCGAACTGGGCGGGCCCACCCCGGAGGCGGCCCAGGGCGCGCCGCGCACGATCGACCCCTATCTCAATGCCCAGAACGCCGTGCAGTTTGATGTGGCCATCGCCGGCGAGACGTCCCCTACCCCGCACGACTCGCCGAACGGGGAAGATTTCTCGACGGCTTTCGCCGAGTTTTCCCGGCGCAAGGGCGACGCGGACTGGCTCAAGGCCATGAGCATCGGTGCCCCGCGAACCCAGACCGATTCCCAGCGTTGCGCAGCAGCCATCGTCTGGATCGAGTCGATCCTCAGCCAGCCGCCCGAGCGCGCAGCCCGCCTTCTGGCAGGCTGACCTGACGGGCTGGCCAGCCCGGCGTTTTCCGCGCTAGACCTAGGGTCATGATCCTCGCCATCCTCCAGGCCCGCATGAGTTCCACCCGGCTGCCGGGCAAGGTGCTGATGCCGATCCTGCGCGAGCCGATGATCGTGCGGCAGATCGAGCGGATCAGTCGAGCCCGGCGCATCGACAGGCTGGTGGTCGCCACCAGCGACCAGCCCGGCGATGACGTTCTGGAAGCCGCCCTCCGGCGCGAGGGCATCGCCGTGCATCGCGGCCCGCTGGACAACGTGCTGGCCCGCTTCATCGGAGCCCTGGACGCCCACCCCGCCGACCACGTCGTGCGCCTGACCGCCGACTGCCCGCTGACCGATCCTGGCCTGATCGACGCCACCATCGACCTGCATCTGACGTCCGGCGCCGACTACACCAGCAACAGCCCCGACGGCGCGGCCTTTGCGAAAGGTCTCGATGTCGAGGTGATCACCGCCGCCGGCCTGCGCCGGGTCGCGGCCGAGGCCGACAGCCCCGAGGCCCGCGAGCACGTCACCTGGGACGTCTGGAACCAGCCCCTGCGCTGGAAGATCGCCTGGCTGAACGCCCCGCCCGGCGAGGGCGAGATCCGCTGGACGGTCGACCGACCCGACGACTACGCCTTCGTCGCCACGGTCTATGACCACCTCTATCCTAACAACCGCAACTTCACGTCGGACGACATCAAGGCCTTCGTCGCCACGCGGCCGGATCTGGCGATGTACGGCGGCGACCGGCGCGGATGAGCCCGCAGATTCTCTTTGTCTGCAATGCAGGGCCCGAGGTCGGCGGCGGCCATGTGATGCGCAGCCTGACCCTGGCCGGCGCGCTGGAGGCGGCAGGCGCGTCCTGCGCCTTCCTGTCGACCCCGGCGGTCGATGCGGTGCTGGACGCTTTCGCCCCGGACACCCGCCGCGCCGCGCGGCCCGAGCCCTTCGACGCCGTGGTCTTTGATCACTACGGGCTGTCGGCCCCCGACCACCGCGCCTGCGCCCGGGGGCGGCCTACCCTGGTGATCGACGATCTGGCCGACCGGCCACTGGCCGCGGACCTCGTCCTGGACGCCGGACCCGCGCGGCAGGCGGAAGACTATGCCGGCCTCGTCCCGCCCCATGCCCGGCTCATGCTGGGCCCGCATCACGCCCCGGTGCGCTCGGCCTTCCCGGCCTTGCGCGAGGCGGCGCTGGCGCGACGCGCGGCGGGCGGCGCGGTGCGGCGTATCCTCATATCGCTGGGTCTGACCGATGTGGGCGGCATCACTGGCCGGGTGGTCGATCTGCTGCTGCCCCTGACCGGCGACATCGCCCTCGACGTGGTGCTGGGCTCGCCCGCCCCCAGCCTGCCGCGCCTCCGCGCCCTGGCCGATCCGCGCCTCACCCTGCATGTCGACACCCAGGACATGCCGCGCCTGACCCTGGAGGCCGATCTGGCCGTCGGGGCCGGCGGCTCGACCAGCTGGGAGCGCTGCATCCTGGCCCTGCCGACCCTGACCCTGATCCTCGCCGACAACCAGATCGCCGCCGCCACGGCCCTGGCAGAGGCCGGGGCCAGCCCGTGTCTCGATTTGGCTGATGCGGGGTTCGACGCGGCATTTGCGGCGCAGGTGGAGCGGTTGCTGGCGGACGAGGCCCTGCGGGCGTCGCTGTCCGCCGCCAGCGCCACGGTGTGTGATGGGGGCGGGGCGCAAAGGGTGGCGAGGGCGTTTCTGGGGCGGCTCTAATGATTTCGCAGAGCGAGGGTTATCAGTATCCGAAGGTCCCGGCCTTGCCCGACATGGGCTTATCGGCAGGGTAGTTGGCCAAAACCCTCCAGCCATCCTCGGCGGTATAGGTTGCATAGCCGTCCGCCCTGCAAACCCGGCAGCTCTTCTTGTCGATAAGCGCTCCGGGCGTATGCAGAATGACGCCGGACCCGGACGGCGCGGCTTGCATAACATAGGCGGACGATCCGACGTCGAGCACCTGAATCGCAAACTGGGGCGAATGTCCGCGAAACTGAGCGGCAGCCGCCCTGAAGCTCCCGGCATAGTCACAGGGCTGAGAGGCGGCTGGGCCGGTGCAGCCGGGCGTGGTTCCGGAGACCGCCAGCAGCGAAGCCCCCGTTACGGCGACGATCATGCCGAAGGCGGCCAAGGGACCGGCACCGATGTTGAGCGGCTGCATCATGCGTTCAGCTTGTCGCACCAAGCTAGGATGCGCAACGGGCTGACCGTGGCTATTCGAGTTGAAGAGCGGACGCCCCCGCGTCCCGCTCACCCTTAAATCTCTTGGAGGCAAGCGTGCCGGTCTGGAAAGGTTGGTCAAGGACTGGCCTGCGGCCAGCCGCCACGCGGCGACGCGCGAGCGTCGTCCTTGAGCAACCTTTCCAGACCGGCGATCCTCTCACCGTGAAATTTAAGGATGGCTCCGCCTGCGAGGGGCTGGCGAGGTGCACGCGCGGCCCGCTTCCACAGATACGGTTATGGGCCGAGAGGCCCAGATGTTACTATAGCAACGCGCGTAAAATCGCGCGTCCAGCTTCGCGATTTTACCTAGAATTACTGCATCTAGCGCGCCAATATATACGCACGCACGCTTAATAGCATCCGCGCTGCTAAAATCTTTGGATCTCTCAAGGCAATGATAATGGATACAAAAATTATACAGGAGATAAAAAATCTTGAAGATTGGGTCAAAGTTATGAGGGGAATGAACGGCAAACAAGTCGCAGTTATGGAATTTTCACAAGCTTACGGGTCTGTCGTTGATATAGATGCAGAGATTGCATTTCGGGACTTACTGCGCGTCGTAGACGGGCTACCAAAATTACTGGACGATTTACCATCAGAACCCACCCGCCGCGTTGCCCAGGCCGTTATAGACAGAATAAATCGATTACTGAATCCAAAACATTTTACGGTAGATTTCGGACAATGGAAAAATATGCATCACGCAAACATGGAAGCTATAATTGAGTCCATTCCAATATTTCATGAATTGAAATTCGATGGCGATCTATTTATTTCAAATGCCACAAATATTTATGCTGAAATTGAAAATTTGAAAGAAAAATTCGCTAAATCCGATGAAATTTCGGAAGCATCCAAGATCGTTTTGCGCGCCCAACTAGAACTTCTACATAAAACCGTAAGCCGTTTCCAGTCGACAGGCGTTGGAGCTTTTCGCGACAGCATGTTTAGCATATACGGCCGCGTCACACTAACATTGGAAGCAGACGCAACTATCCCATCGGCTAAGAAGCGTGAAATTGCCGATGATATTTTGAGGGTTTGGGATTTAGCTCAGATTGGTGGCGGGCTTCTAAAACTAGCGGGACCGGCAATCGCGGGCTATCTAGCGGCACCAGTTCTTGGGTCTTAAGTTGGATGTAAGGCTGCCAAATGCCCCCTGCGACAAACCGCTCAGCCCCACCTAACGCCCGTTAACCAAACGTTGTGCGCTTTCGCGGGATTCTCCGGCCAGCTCTTCCTTGCCGGGATTCCTAAAGCCCCATGCCCGCCCTGCCCGACATTCGCGGCCTGAAGTATCCGGACGAGTTCGTCGCCCGGCACTTCTTCAAGCGTGGTCTGCACCAGCGCGCCGGGCGCGTGGTGGAGCTGGGCGGAGGCACCGGCAACAACCTGTCGCTCTATGCCGCCTATGGCTGGTCGCTGACCGATGTCGACTATTCCCAGGCCGCGCTGGACGACGCCCGCTGGAACCTGGGGCCGGACGCCACCCTGATCCAGGCCGACCTGTCGCAGGGCCTGCCCGACCTCGGTGACGCGCCCATCGACGTTCTGCTGATCCCCAACCTGCTCTGCTACCTGACCGCCGCCCAGGCGAGCGTTGTGCTGACCGCCGCCCGCGCGCGGCTGTCCCCGGGGGCCGAGGTCTTCGTGCGCACCCGGCTGGTCGACGACTATCGCTGCGGCAAGGGCGTCGAGGAAGAACCCAACGGCTGGCGGCTGGCCACGCCCGAGACCGGCGAGGCGGGACTGTTCAACCTGTTCTACACGGCCGAAGGTCTGGTCGAGCGGCTGGTGTCCGAGCTTGGCCTCATCGACCCCGTGGCCCTGAAGGTGGCGTTCGACAACGTCCAGAACGGGGTGCTGGTGGCGCCCAACAGCGACCTGGTCGTCTGGGGAGCCGTGGCATGAGCGACCGCGTCCGCATCATCGGCGGCGGGCTGACCGGCATCCTGGCCGCCTTCGAGGCCCATCGCCTGGGCTGGCGCGACATCGTCCTGCAGGAGCGGTTCGAGGCCCTGGGCGGCGTGGCGCGCCCCCGGGTGGCGCACGGCCTGGAGATGCGCGACGGCTGCGTCTATTTCGGCGGGTCCGGGGATCCCATCGTCGAGACTCTGACGGCCCAGGGGGCGACGTTCGAGACCTTCGACAACCGCTTCGGCTCGGTCAGCCTGGACAGCGCCGGCCGCCGGGTCTTCACCTGGGACTTCGGTGGCCCGGCCGTGGACTGCGCCGCCACCACGATCAGCCGCCCGGCCAGTGACAGCCTGGGCTCGCGCATCGCCGCCTATCCGGGCCCGATCGCCGCCCGGCTGGAAGCCTATTGCCGCTGGCACCTGGATGCCGATCCCGACCAGATCCATGGCGATGCTGCCATTCCCCTGGCCATCAACCGCGTCTTCCCGGCCGCCGCCGACCTGACCCAGCTGGCCCGCGCCAAGGCGACCAATCCCTGGGCCGACGAGCTTTATGCCATACCCCGGGCCCTGATCGGCCGGACGCTCAACCTGACCGCCACCCTGCCGGCCGGCGGCTTTGCGGCCCTGTTCGACACCTGCCTTGCGGCCCTCAAGCGGCTGGGTGTGCAGGTCGAGCTCAACGCCCTGGTCTCGCCCCGCGCCCTGCTGGCCGCGCCCGATCCGGCCGAGACCGTAGTCTGGGCGGCCAATCCCACGCCGCTGTTCAAGCCGCTGGGCCTGCCGACCCCCAACCTGATCAAGAAGAGCTTCGCCACCTACGTCTTTGCGGTCGATTTCGACGGGCCCTGCCCGGTCTATGTCCAGAACTTCACGGCCACCGGCAGCGCCTTCCGGGTCTATCTGTACGAGAGCGGCGGCCGGCAGCTGGCCGTGGCCGAGTGCGTGAAGGAGGCTGATCTGGCCGCCCTGCCCGGCGAGATGCGGGCCCTGCTGTCGGGCTTCGGGTCGCTGAAGGTCGGGGCCCTGCTGCACAGCGACGTCCAGCCGCGCTGGATCTACCACTCGCTGGAGGCCATCGCGGGCCTGAAGACCCTGCGCGCCCGGCTGGCCGACCGCTTCGGCACCGCCTTCATCCCCGGGGCCTGGGAGCCCTATGCCAAGGCCGCCAAGCTGGCCGAGGTCAATGCGGCCCTGCTGGCCGCCCGTCAGGGCGAGCCCGCCGCAGCGCCCGTCTCCGCGAAGGCCGGATGAGCCAGACGACCGTCACGGCCGCGATCATGCAGCCGACCTATCTGCCGTATCTGGGCTATTTCCAGCTGATGGCGGCCAGCGACGTCTTCGTGTTTCTGGACGACGTGCAGTACGCCCGCCGCTCGTGGCAGTCGCGCAACCGCATCCTCACCGCCCAGGGCGAGCTGATGCTGACCGTGCCGGTGAAAAAGCACGACCGCGACACGGCCATCCACGCCATCGAGATCGACGACAGCCAGCCCTGGCGCGAAAAGCACCTGGCCGCCATCCGCCACGCCTATGGCAAGCGGCCAGGCTTTGCGGAGGGCTTTGCCTTCGTGTCCGGGCAACTGGCCCGGCATCCGGGCGGGGCGCTGTCTGACCTGACCTGCGACATGGCCATGGCCGCCGCTCAGCAGCTCGGCCTGACGCCGCGCTTCGAGCGCGCCTCGCGCCTTGGGGCTGACGGTACCCGCTCCGAGCATCTGCTGGCCGTCTGCCGGGCCGTCGGGGCCAGCGACTATGTCTCGCCGTTGGGCTCGGCCGACTACATGGAAGAAGACGCAGTCTTTGCCGCCGCCGGCTTCCCGGTGCGGTTCCAGGGCTTCACGCCGGTGCCCTATCCGCAGGGCTCCGAGCCGTTCACGCCGTTCATGGGCTTTGTGGACGGTCTGATGAATCTGGGCTGGGACGGGTTGCGGGAGGTCGTGCGCGGCTAGCGCGGCACTGGCCCCCTCCGGATGCTTCGCATCCTCCTCCCCCATAGGGGGAAGACGGATCCCATCCGCCCCCGATGGGGGCGGACGACCTGCGTAGCAGGTCAGGTGGGGGCCAGTAGCCCCTACCCCATGATCACATGCGGCACGAACCGGGCGAGGTTCTTGGTCACTACGCTGTCGTCCTCACGGATGCCGATACCCGCGGGTTCGTTGCCGACCATCCAGGCCCCGATCACCGGGCGCTTGCCGGCAAATTCCGGTGGCGGGCTGTAGGCCTGCAGGATCGCGCCTTCCTGGCCGTAGCCCTGGTCGAGCACGGGCTCGTCGCCCCCGATAATCTCGATATTGGCCCCCTCGCGCGAGAACAGCGGCTTGCGCACATGGCGGGGGCCGAGCGCCGACGCGGCCGGGTCGCCTTCGAAATAGGCTTCCAGCAGGTTGGGATGGCCGGGGTGGCGCTCCCACAGCAGTGGCAGGATGCCCTTGTTGGACAGGATCGCCTTCCAGGCTGGCTCCAGCCAGCGCACGCCGGCCGTCTTCAGATGCACGGCATAGGGCTCGCGCAGCATCTGCTCCCAGGGATAGAGCTTGAAGGCCGCCTTGAGGACAAAGCCCTCCAGATCGACGAACTGGCCTTCGGCATTGACCCCGATGGCGTCGATGGCGACGAACTTGGGATCCAGACCCGCCTGCAGGGCCAGGTCCTCCAGGAACCGCACGGTCTGGCGGTCCTCGACAGCGTCGGCGTCGCTGGCGAAGTGAACGAAGCCGCCGGTCGGGAACAGCAGCTTGAAGCGGTCGCGCAGGGCTTCGAACAGGCTGTTGAACTGGTCGGTTCCGGCCGGCAGGGCCCCGCAGGCCAGCAGTTCCTCCAGCCACAGCCACTGGAAGGTGGCGGCTTCAAAGACGCTGGTCGGGGTGTCGGCGTTGTACTCGTAGAGCTTGGGCTTGGCGGTCCCGTCATAGCCGAAGTCGAAGCGGCCATAGAGCGAGGGCTCCTTGGCCCGCCACGAGGCGCTGACGAGGTCCCAGTGCTCGGGCGGAATAGCCAGCCGGGTCAGCAGGGCCTCGTTGCCGGCCACCTCGTCGACGAGGTCAAGACACAGCTCGTGGACATCGGCCGCCGCCGGCTCCAGGTCGTCCTCGACCTGGGCCAGGGTGAAGGCATAGGCGGCCGACTCGTCCCAGTACGCCTGGCCGTCGGTGTGGTGATAGACAAAGCCAACGGCGTCGGCCTTGGCCTGCCAGTCGCTGCGCGGTGTCAGGTCAAGGCGACGCATGCGGATCAGGCTTCGCCGGTCTTCTGCTCGATCTGCAGCGGGGCCGGGGCCGGCGGAGCGAGGCGGGCCAGGATGTCATCGGCCGAGGACTGGCCCGGGCCGATGCCGGCCAGACGCAGCTTCTCGTCGAGATCGGCACCCGTGCGACGGTCTTCCAGCTCGCCGGCGGCGCGGATGCGCTCGCCGCGAATGGCCTGCTTTTCCTTGATCCGGGCCAGGCTGTCGGCCGCCGAACCCAGCGAAGAGCCGGCACCGGCGCCGCGCGCGGCCACCGAGGCCTGGGCCCGCTGAACGCTCTCATTGACCTTCACGACCTCGACCTCGCGACGCAGGGTGTCGATGCGGCGGTCGGTGGCGGTGATGGCCTGGTGCAGCTGGTCTTCGGCCTGACGCATGCCCTCGATCTGGGGCTCCTTCAGGGCGATGTCCTGCTCGAGGTCGGCGATGCGCTGGGCCACCTGGCGGGCCAGGTCCATGTCGCCCTTGCCGACAGCGGCGCGGGCCGAGCCTTCATACTTGGTCACCTGCTCGCGGAAGCTGGCGACTTCCTTTTCCAGGATACGGCGACGGGCGACCAGCGTGGCCATGTCGTCCCGGGCCTTGCCCTGGGCCGTATCGGCGTCGCGGATTTCCTGGTCGAGGATGCGGATGGCGTTGGCGTCGACGACGGCCGCAGTGGCCTCATGCGCGCCGGCGCGACCCAGGGTGAACAGCTTGCGCCAGATGGACATCGAATAGGCTCCGGAAACGGGATCAGGCGGGGGTGAAGGACGAGCGCAGGTCGGAAGCGGCCTCGATGGCGTTTTCGGCCAGGACGCGCAGCTCGATCAGGATGTCGTCCAGCGACGAGGCCGGAGCCAGTTCGCCGAACAGTTCATAATAGTCGCGGTCGCCCACGGTGCTGATGCCGAAGTTCGACAGGGGCACCAGCTTCTGGGCCTTCAACAGGAACTCGTTGAAGGCATGACGGTCTTCCTGCTCGTCGACCGGCCACAGCAGGACCGAGGCGGCGATCTGCTGGTCGCTGACGCTGACGAAGATCTCCAGGTCGCCGTGATCGTGCATGGTCACCAGCAGGATCGGATCAGCGCCTTCGACGACACGCGCCGTCAGGGCGTCGGTCAGTCCGTCGGACAGGGCGGTCTTCAAGGATCGGACGGTCCAGGCGGGGGTCGTCATCGGGCAGGGTCCTCCAGAGGTCGTGGTCTTCCATACAAGATGGGAGGGCGAACGCCAGTCGTCGAGAGCATCATGGCTCCGTCCGGCATGACAAGTTGGTAATGGCGCGCCCCCTTTTGCGGGCGGCCCGAGCGTCGTACAGGTTGAGGGAGTCGTCACCGGGTGCGTATCGATGTTCAACAAGCTTTTCGGACGCAAGACCGCCGCCCCCGCCTCGGCCCTGCCGGCCATCCGCAATGTCACCCTGGGCCGCACCGTCTGGCTCGATACCCTGGCCTGGCGGCGTTTCGGCAGCGACACGCGCTTTGCCCTCGATCGCGACACCCTGGAGATCACCGCCCAGGGCCTGGTCGAGCTGAAGGACGGCGGCTTCGTCCACCGGTTCTATACCGACGACCATGTGATGTTTCAGGCGGTGTCCGATGATCGCGAGGGCCAGCGCCTGACCGACGTCACCGTTTTCATGGCCTGGGACAGTGCCTATCCGGGCAGCCGCGCCGACCGCGAGGCCTGGGCCAAGCGCCTGCGCGCCCGGACCTTCACCGCCCCGGGCCTGCCCGACTTTGACCGGCTGTGGTTCGGCGACGAGGCCGAGAGCCAGGACCCGGTGACCTTCTGGGAAGACCTGCACGACGACCGTGACGGCATTCCCGACCGCCGCATCTTCCAGACCTCCATGCTGTTCGCCCGCGACCTTCCCGAGGAGGGGCGCGAACTTCTGCTCGCTATCGAGCAGGAGAGCGAGGACCATGAGATCTCGTTCGAAATCATGCTGGGCATTCCGCTGGAAGCCGGCGAGTTCAAGGCCTGACAGGCTAGAGGAAAGACGCAAAGACCATGTTCGATCTTCAGGGATTTGGTGCCAGCGCCCTGGCCTTTCTGGTGGCCTTCATCGCGGCTGGCCTGTTCACGGTGGCCTTCAAGATCATCTACCAGTGGGTCACGCCGTATAACGAAGGCCAGCTGATCCGCGAGGGCAATGTCGCCGCGGCCCTGGCCCTGGGCGGCGCGCTGATCGGCTATGTGCTGCCGCTGGCCTCGGCCCTCAGCCACACCGTGTCGCTCGTCGAGTTCTGTGCCTGGGCGGCGCTGGCCGGCGTGATCCAGATCGCGGCCTTCACCCTGATCCGCATGGTGGTAATGAAGGACGTCGCCGCCCGGATCGAAAAGGGCGAACTGGCGGCCGGCGTCTATCTGGCCAGCATCTCGCTCGCGGTCGGCCTGCTCAACGCCGCCTGCATGACCTCGTGAGGCGCACCATGACCGACCTGCCCCTCTCGCGTCTGAAGCGCTCGCGCTCGCTGGCCCTGACCACCATGATGGCCGGCGCGGCCATCTCGGTGACCGCCTGCGACAATACTCCCGCCGCCACCCAGTGGGGCGATCCGCCAGAAGCCGGCCGCGCGGTGGAAGCCCGCACCTTCGCCAGCCTCGACGAGTGCAAGGCCTCCGGCGACTTTACGGCCGAGCAGTGCAAGACCAGCCTGGACGAGGCCCAGAAGGCCAGCGCCGAAAACGCGCCCAAGTTCGGGGACCAGCAGAGCTGCGAGGAGCGCTACGGCGTCGACCAGTGCGTGCCGCGCTCCAACAACGGCGGCGGCAGCTTTTTCACGCCCCTGCTGACCGGCTTCATCATCGGTCAGGCGCTCGACAACATGGGCGGCGGCTATCGCGGTGCCCCGATGTATCGCGACCGCAACGGCACCTATTACGGCGGTGGCGGCTATCCGCTGTCGCGCGACTATGTGACCGGCCGCACCCGCGTGCGCTCCGAGAGCTTCGGCCTGCCCGCGCGCGCCGAGGCCCCGACCCGCGTGCAGAGCCGCAGCGCGGTTATCTCGCGCGGCGGCTTCGGTGGCGGACGCTCCTGGGGGGGCTAGGGATGCGGGGGCCTCGGCCTGGCCGCCACCCAGGCCCTGACGCCCCCTAGATATCCCCCCGCACATGGCCCATCTTCCCTGCAACCGGGGAGAAAAGTCAGATGTCTCAGCGCAAGGCCGTCGTCGTCACCGGCGTCTCCACCGGCATCGGCTGGGCCATCACCAAGGTGCTTACCGCCGGGGGGTTCCACGTCTTTGGCAGCGTGCGCAAGCAGGCCGACGCCGACCGGCTGCAGGCCGAGTTCGGAGCCGCCTTTACGCCGCTGGTCTTCGACGTCACCGATGAGGCCGCCGTCACCGCCGCCGCGCGCAAGGTCGAGGCCGCGCTGGACGGGGCCACCCTGGCCGGCCTGGTCAATAATGCCGGCATCGCCATCGCCGGCCCCTTGCTGCACCTGCCGGTCGAGGAGTTTCGCCAGCAGCTGGACGTCAATCTGACCGGCGTCGTCATCGCCACCCAGGCCTTTGCCCCACTGCTCGGCGCGGGCGGTGCCCGCGTGAGCGCGCCCGGCCGGATCGTCAACATCTCCTCGGTCGGCGGCAAGAACGCCAATCCGTTCATGGGCCCCTACTGCACCTCCAAGTTCGGGCTCGAGGGCCTGTCGGAATCGCTGCGCCGCGAGCTCTTGCCGTTCGGGGTCGACGTGGTGATCGTCGCGCCGGGCGCGGTGGCCACCCCGATCTGGGACAAGGCCGACAGTGTCGATGTCACCCGCTATGACAACACCATCTATGCCCCGGCCCTGGCCGGGATGAAGGCCTTCATGCTGTCGATGGGCAAGTCTGGCCTGCCGCCGGAAAAGATCGGCGAAACCGTGCAGATCGCCCTGACCACCCCGACGCCCAAGACCCGCTATGTGGTCTCGCCCGACCCGTTCCAGGTGTTCATGACCGGCGTCCTGCCCAAGCGCATGCTGGACAGGATCATCGGCAAGCGGCTGGGGCTGTTGCCGGCGGGGTGATCTACCCCACCATCGACCAGTCCAGCGGCTCGCCGCGCGTCAGGTCGCGGGTCGCCGTGCCGGCCAGCACCTTGGCGAGGTCCGCCGGCGGCAGGCCGTTGCCGGGACGAACCGAGCGGACATTGGCCCGGGTCAGGGGCTCGCCGGCCTTGACGTCGGCGGTCACATAGAGCGAGCGGCGGAACAGGAGGCTGGTCGCCTCTGACCCCAGGGTGTCGTAGTGGGCGCGGCCCAGCGAGGCCCAGGCGTTCTTGCAGTCGTCGACCAGGGCCTTGAACTCGACGGGCTCCAGGCTGAACGCCGCGTCGGGGCCGCCGTCGGCTCTCGCCAGGGTGAAGTGCTTTTCCACCGCGCAGGCCCCGACCGAGACCGCCGCCACCGAGGCGGCCGTGCCCGGCGTGTGGTCTGACAGCCCGACCGGGCAGCCGAAGCGCTGGGCCATGTCGGCGACCGTCCGCACATTGGCGTCGGCGAAGGTGGCCGGATAGCTGGAGACGCAGTGCAGCAGCAGCACGCCCGCCGCGCCGGCGCTCAGGGCCGTCTCACGCGCCGTCTCGATTTCCTGCAGATTGGCCATCCCGGTCGAGATGATCAGCGGCTTGCCCTTGCTCGCCGCATACTGGATCAGCGGGATGTCGACGGCCTCGAACGAGGCGATCTTGAAGGCCGGCGCGCCGAGACTGTCGAGCAGGTCGACGGCGGTTTCATCAAACGGGCTGGAGAAGATCGTCACGCCGCGCTGTTTCGCGCGCTCAAAGATCGCCGCGTGCCATTCGAACGGCGTATGGGCCTCTTCGTAGAGTTCGTAGAGGGTCCGGCCGTCCCAGAGGCCGCCGTGGATCTTGAACTCCGGCCGGTCGACATCCAGCGTGATGGTGTCGGCGGTATAGGTCTGGATCTTGATCGCGTCACAGCCCGTGGCGGCGGCAGCGTCGACCATGCTCAGGCAGCGCTCGAGGCTGCCGTTGTGGTTGCCCGACAGCTCACAGATCACATAGGGCGACTGGTCGGCGCCGATCTTGCGGCCGGCGATGGTTATGGAGGGTGAAGTGGTCATCGGAGGGCGCTCGAACCAGATGTTGCGCCGATATTAACCCTGAAATCGTGGACGAGACGTCAACTGGCCCGTCAGCGCCCGACTTCGATCACGGACACCAGGCTCGCCAGGGCCCTCTCCAGTTCCGGCCAAGCCTGATCCATGCGAGCCTCAAGGACTTCGCGACGCATGTTGCCCAGCCTTACCCAGACAATCCTTGCTCTGGGTCGTCGGCTCCTGGCCCATTCGACGAAGTCGCGATCCTTGGTGACAATCACATAGTCGTTTTGGATGGCCAGATCCCAGATGACAGCATCGGGTGCATCCAGCGCAGCGACCGAGATGACATGGTCGGCCTCATGGCCCTTGCCCCTCAGCCATTGCGCAAGACTGGGCGGCAACTGTGCGTCGACCAGGAACTTCAAGCGGCGACGACAGCCGTATCGGCCACGGCCGCAGCCGCATAGGCCAGGGCCGCACGGATATCGTCAGGCTCAAGATAGGGATACTCGGCGACGATCTCGGCGCTGGTCATACCGGCCGCCAGCATCTCGAGCACATCCTGCACCCGCATCCGCAAACCCCGGATGCAAGGACGCCCGCCGGCTTTGCCGGGCTCGATGGTGATGCGGTCGAGCAAAGGGTTCATGCCACGACTATAGCGCCGATCCCTGATGGGGGCCAGTGAAGCTCAATCCCCGCCACCGCCACCGCCACCGCCGCCGCCGTCACCACCGCCGGCGTCGCAGCTTCCGCCGGCGTCTGAGGCGTCACAGTCGGCCGAAGAGGTCGAAGCCCCGCCGTCACTGACCATGCCGCCGTCGCCACTGGTATCCCCGGACGCCTTCTTCTCCTTGGCCTTCTCCTGGGTCGCGCCCGCCCCCATCATGGCCACGCCCGAGCCTGCGCCGATCGCAACGCCCAGGGCGATGCCCAGCGCCAGATTGTCGAGCGCCACACCCAGCGCCACCCCGATGGCGATTCCGGCACCCATTCCGATCGGCAAACCCGCTTTCATGATTTCCCCCTGCAGCGACCATCGCGCTCTTCCGGAATCGACACTATATCTGCGCCCATGTCCACGACCGCTCCCCGCCAGACCCGCTGCCTGATCATTGGTTCAGGCCCCGCCGGCTATACCGCCGCGATCTATGCTGCCCGTGCGCTGCTCAAGCCCGTGCTGCTTGCCGGCATCCAGCCCGGTGGCCAGCTGACCATCACGACCGATGTCGAAAACTATCCGGGCTTCGCCGACGTCATCCAGGGCCCGTGGCTGATGGACCAGATGCGCGCCCAGGCCGAGCATGTCGGCACCGAGTTCGTCAGCGACATCGTGCTGAGCGCCGACCTGTCGAAGCGTCCGTTCCACATCAAGTGCGACAGCGGCGAGGAATGGCTGGCCGAGACCCTGATCATCGCCACCGGGGCCCAGGCCAAGTGGCTGGGCCTGGAGAGCGAAAGCAAGTTCCAGGGCTTCGGCGTCAGCGCCTGCGCCACCTGCGACGGGTTCTTCTATCGCAACAAGGAGGTCGTGGTGGTCGGCGGCGGCAACACGGCCGTCGAGGAAGCCCTGTTCCTGACCAGCTTCGCCAGCAAGGTCACCCTGGTGCACCGCAAGGACGAGTTGCGGGCCGAGAAGATCCTGCAGGAGCGCCTGCTGGCCCATCCCAAGATCGAGATCGCCTGGAACAGTGCCATTGACGAGGTGCTGGGCGATTCCGACCCGATGGGTGTGACCGGCGTCCGCCTCAAGAACGTGGTCACCGGCGATCTGAGCGAGCTGAAATGCGACGGCGTGTTTATCGCCATCGGCCATGCGCCCTCGTCCGAGCTGTTCAAGGACCAGCTGGAAACCCATGCCGGCGGCTATCTGCTCGTCCAGCCGGGTACGGCCTCGACGGCGATCGAGGGCGTCTATGCGGCCGGCGACGTCACCGACCACGTCTACCGCCAGGCCGTCACGGCGGCGGGGATGGGCTGCATGGCCGCCCTGGAGGCCGTGCGCTTCCTGGCCGAGCAGGACCACATCCGCGACCGCCACCCGATCAGCCACGCCGAGGCCGAGAAGATCGGCGTCTGGTAGTGACGGCCTGTGTAAAAGACACGCTGCCGGCCAGCTTTTGAGGGCTCCAGTTTACACCCTCTGATCACAAGCCGATCGTGAACCCCTGGCGGTTCACGATCCGGGTGAGCGGACGAAGACAACGTTGAACTGCGCGCCGTCGGCATGCCTGAACGTGACGGACTTCGGAACGCCCGGCTCAAATCCCATATGGGCCTTGAGCGCAAAAACGCTGTTGCCCGGCACGATGGTGCTGTCGATCCTGAGCAGCTCATCGCCAGTCACCACACCGCCGGCCTGGGCCTGGGAGTCCGGGGCGACCTGGGTGACGACGATTTTCGCGACGGTGGTCCGGGTCAGTCCCGACGTTTGGACCTGAACGGAAAAGCCGATCTTTTTGGGTCTCTGTTGCGCCTCGGACCGGCTTGCGCAGACAAGCGCCAGCACGGCGAGTCCCAGGGCGGCAAGCCGGTAGGGCGGACGAGGCTTGTCGCGGGTAGCGGCCGTCATGAGATGGAGTTCCCTATTGGAGATCTGTCGAGCCCTTCTAGACGGCACCGAAGGGTGATCCCATTGCCGCTTTCGGCTTGAGAGATATGCATAAATGCATGAGTGTAGGCGCCAATTGCGACACTTTCGACAGGATATGCGGCGCTAGGATCTCGGCCTTGCGGGTCCCGCTGCCGGCGGATCGGCCAGTTCCCGGGCCAGGCCTTCCAGAGACTGGTTGATCCTGTCGACCTCGTCCGGGGTCGGGATGCGCCGCCCTGCCACGACACCCTGAAAGCGAAGCCGCTCGCCGCCCGGAGCCGAGGCGTCCGGAACCATGACCAGCCGGGCCTGGGGTGCCAGGGCGGGTGATCCGACTCCGGCCGCCTCGGCCCGGGCCAGGGCGGCACTGTCCAGGGCGGGGCGGAGTGGCAGGCTAACGGCCTGGTTTTCGCTCGGCGGGGCCCCTCCGAGAATTCGGGCATCGGCCGCCAGCAGGATGTCCGGCGTCACGTCCTCGCCGCCGCGATAGCGCCCCCTGAAGGCCGCCAGGGTCCCCGAGGGGCCCGTCCAGCGATAGAAGATGTGCTGGCCGATCTGGGTGAGCTTCACCAGGGTCGGAGCCCAGTACGGCGCGACATAATTGGCATGATAGTGGGTCGCCACCCCCACATCCTTCATGACGAAGCCATTCAGGGCCCGGCGGGCGACCGACTCGGCGCGGGTCCACAGGCTCGGGTTGGGCTCGCGCGCCAGCGATCCGTCGCAGGTAAAGCTGAACTGGCAGCCCGTGGACCGGGCCGCGCCTTCATAGACGACCCCGCAGATCGACTTGGGATAGCCCGCATGGCGCAGCCGGTTGAGAATGGTCTGGGCCACGGCCTCCTGGCCAGCCAGGGGTTCGAAACCGGCTTCGTAATAGACAGCCTCGGTCAGGCAGCGCAGCGCCTTGGTCCTATCCGCGGCAGAAGCCTTCAGGACAAAGGGGGGGGCCGGATCGACCGGGAGCGGGGCCGATCCCCGCAGGGCGTTGATCAGGCGGGCGGAGTCGAAGTCCGGAACTGCCGCGCTGAAGTGCGGGATATTGGCCAGATCCAGCCGCTCCCAGCCGCGTACCCGTCCCCAATAGTCAGTGTGGGGCCGCGGATCGTGCCGGCGGGCCAGGCTCAGCATCGCCCCGTCCATGTCCGAGGCGTAGCGCGCCAGATGAGCGTCGGAAAATCCCCGGGTCGGGGAAGCGGCGCGCCCGTCCTGGCCCGTGCCGCCGGGTCTGTAGAAGACCGCGCATGCAGAAAGACCGCCGAGGATGCTCAGACCCACGGCGGCCCCGATCAGGACCCACGGTGCTCTGGCACCCAAATTCGCCCCCCAGGCCCCTACTTCACGCCAAGGGTGGCCCGGATCATCCAGGCATGCTTCTCGTGCGCCTGCAGGCGTTGGGTCAGCAGATCGGCGGTCGCTTCGTCTCCGGCCTCATCCGCCGCCGGGAACGCCGACCGAAGCGTGGCGATCACGGTCTCGTTGTCGGCCTTCAGCTCCTGGAACATGGCTTCCCAGTCCTGCTCGGGGTCACCGTCCTTGATGCTCGAGAGATTGCCGAATGCGCCGTAGCCCTGGGGTGCAAGCTCGCCGAGGGCGCGAATGCGCTCGGCAATGGTGTCCAGTGCGGCCCACTCCTCGGTATACTGCCCCTCGAGCAAAACGTGCAGCGACTGGAAATTGGGCCCACGGACGTTCCAGTGATAACCGTGCGTTTTCAAATAGAGCGCATAGCTGTCAGCCAGCACCTTGTTCAGCCCGGTGGCGATCTCGCTGCGCTGTTTGGCGGTCAAACCGGTGTTCGGCATCGCGGCCATCTTAATCTCCCGTGTTGCGTGTCCTAGGTAAGCTCGTCCATGCTCATGACAAGCCTTGTTTGGCCTGGGAGCGACAATGGCGCCGCAAGACGCTTCAAGGCGGAACGCACCATCCCGGAACGGAATGTCCCGGGACAGGCGTGCCCATGGTCGGGTTCACGGACTGATAAGCGCGTGGCTTATCCCGGCGGTTCCACCACCGGCCTGGCGTTGTGCGCTCGCCGCCGTCGCCGCCGTCGCCGTCGCCGTCCTGATGCGGATGGCCTTTCTGGGCCTGAGCGGCGGAACCGGCGCGACCCAGTCCTTCTTCCCGGCCCTGATCGTGGTGACCCTCTATGCCGGTTGGCGGTGGGGGCTGGTGCCCCTGGTCAGCGGGCTGCTGTTCGGCTGGTGGCTCTGGGGCGGGCGCGACAACCAGCCTTTGTCGGAGCAGCATATCGCGGCCCTGGTGATCTTCACGATCTCGGCTTCGGTGACGGCCCTTGTCGCTGAAGGCCTGCGCAGCGCGGTCCAGAGCCTGGCCAGGGCCCGCGTCGAGCAGGAAAACACCGAGATGCGCCTTCAGGTCACCCAGACCGCCGCAGGGGTCGGCCCCTGGGACTGGGACATCTCTACCGACACGCTCTACCTGTCCCCCGCCGCACGGGAGAACCTGGGACTTCCGCTTGACGAAGTGATCGACTGGGAAAAGCTCGAAAGCCACGTCCATCCGGACGATCGCGAGCAGGTGCGCCAGCGTATCCGCTCGTCGGTGCGAAACGGGGCGACCTACGAGATCGAGTACAGGCTGGCGGACCTCAGCCAGGGCGAGCGCTGGATCCACGGCCGTGGCCAGGTGCATCGCGACGAGACCGGCCGCGCCATTCGCATGATGGGCCTGAACTTCGACGTCACCAACCGGCGACGCGATGAAGAGCGCCTGCGCGAGAGTGAGGCCCGTTTCCGCAGCCTCGCCGACAGCGCCCCGGCCCTGATGTGGGTCTCCGAGACCAGCGGACAGCGCGCCTTCGTCAACAAGGCCTATGCCGACTATGCCGGCGTTACATATGACGAGGCCCTGACCCTGGACTGGAGGACGCGGCTGGACCCGGAAGACCTCCCTGTCATCCTGAAGGGCCAGATTTCCGGAGAAGCCTCGCGTCGCCCTTTCTCGCTGGAGGGACGCTACCGGCGCGCCGACGGCGAAATGCGCTGGCTGAAGTCGTTCTCCCAGCCCAGATTCGCACCCGGCGGTGCCTTTGACGGCTTTGTCGGCATCGCGTTCGATATCACCGACGCCAAGCAGGCCGAGGCCGATCTGGCGCATCTGAACGAGCTTCTGGCCGACCGCGTCCAGGCCGCGCTGGCCGAACGCGATGCGGCCCAGGCCGCCCTGTTCCAGTCCCAGAAGCTGGAGGCCATCGGTCAGCTGACCGGCGGTGTTGCGCACGACTTCAACAACCTGCTGACCGTTATCATCGGAGCCCTCGATGTGGTCGAGCGTCACCCCGATGATGCCCGCCGGCGGGAGCGGATGCTGACCGCGGCCGTATCGGCGGCCCGGCGCGGCGAGAAGCTGACCCAGCATCTCCTGGCCTTCGCCCGCCGTCAGCCGCTGCGGCCCGAGGTGCGGGCCATTGACCGGATGATCGCCGAGAGCGAAGGCCTTCTCCGACGGGCGCTGGGCGATGCCTACGGCTTCCGGCTCCAGTTGGGCAGTGGACTGCGCTGCGCCCTGGTTGATACCGGCCAGTTCGAGGCCGCGCTTCTGAACCTGGTCGTCAACGCTCGCGATGCGACACCCTCCGGTGGCCAGGTCACGATCGAGACCCGTCCCGTCCACCTCGACGAGGCCCGGGGCGAGCTTGCCGCCGGCCATTATCTGAGGATTGCCGTATCCGACACCGGCGCCGGCATGTCGGCGGAAACCGCAGCCCGGGCTGTCGAGCCCTTCTTCACGACCAAGCCGGCCGGCGAGGGCACGGGGCTTGGCCTGTCGCAGGTCTATGGCTTCACACGGCAAAGCGGCGGCGCGCTGGAAATCGAAAGTCAAACCCCGGGAGGGACGTCGGTCATCCTGTGGCTGCCGATCGCCGGGACGCTGACAGCGACGGACGACGGCCCGCAGAGCGACCCCGTGGCCGAGCAGTCGCCGTCGCGTATCCTTCTGGTCGAGGATGATCCGGAAGTGGGCGAACTGGTCGAAGCCATGCTCCATGACCTGGGCCACACGGTCATTCGGGCGGGCGGGGTGGCCGAAGCGCTGGACCGTCTCGACCAGGACGCCGACATCCAGCTCGTCCTCAGCGACGTGATCATGCCGGGCGGCAAGAGCGGGGTTGATCTGGCCGAATACCTGGCCCTGACCCGTCCAGACCTGCCGGTCGTCCTATGCTCGGGCTATACCGGCGGCGATCAGGGACGAGCCCATGCCGGACATTGGCCGTTCCTGAGCAAGCCCTTCTCGCTGGATCGCCTGGCCAGGGCGCTGGTCGACGCACGGGGGGCGTGAGGCGGCGCTTAACCTGAACAGGGCACCGCTCCCGGTCCCCACCTCAGTCGTCCCCTCCGCCACGGGATCGCGTGACAGAGGGGACGGTCCAGAGCCTAGACCAACACCCGCCCATAGAGCGCCAGCAGTTCCGCCCAGGCCTTCTCGGCCGCCGGCAGGTTGAACACCTGACCGCCAGGCACCGTCCAGCCGTGTGCGGCCCCGGCATAGACTTCCAGCTTGCTGGGACGCCCAGCCGCATCGAGGGCGGCCTTCAGCTTGTCCTTGTCGGCCGGGTCGCGCTGGTCGTCGTTTTCGGCGACGCAGATCAGGTACTCGGCCCTGGTCTTCGGCAGCAGCAGGTGCGGGCTGGTGGGGGCGTCGATGACCATGCCGCCGCCGTGGAAGCTGGCGACCGCGGCGATGCGGTCGGGCACGGCCGCAGCGGTGCGGACCGACAGCGGGCCGCCCATGCAATAGCCCTGCACGCCGGCCTTCTTCTTGCGGTTGGTCTGGGGCTGGGCGTCGAGGAAGGCCAGATAGGCCACGGCGTCCCGGTCAGTGCCCTCGGGCGTGACCGTGGCGCGCAGCGGCATGATCTTGGCGCGATCCTCGGGGTTGGCGAAGTTGAACGCCCCGTCGATCACCGGCGCCTTCCTGGCCCGATAGTAGAGGTTGGGCACCAGCACCACATAGCCGGACGAGGCCAGGCGGCGGCCCATCTCGCGGAAGGCCGGACGCAGGCTCATCACGTCAGGCCACAGCAGCACGGCGGGCCAGGAACCCTTGCCTTCGGGATAGTAGAGCGCCGCATCGGCTACGCCGTCAGCGGTCTTGATCTCGACGTCCTTCTCGACCACCGGCGCGCCGGCCCGGGCTGCGGTGGCGATGCCGACGCCGGCCACGGCCATCAGACCAAAGGCACGGCGCGAAAGGGTGGGGTCCACCACCAGACCGGGGTGGATGTCGTCGTCACACATGACAGGCTCTCTGTTTCAATGCGTCGGGCCAGCCGCCCGAAAGGTGGCCGGACTGTTGCCGCGATTTCGGCAGAAGGGAAGACCTTCCGGGCACCCACGGGGCAGGTCAAACGGCGTGCCTGCAACATCCCCTTTGCAATCGCATCACAACGGTCTATATGTCTTTCAGGACTTATGCTCAATTTCAGCATAAGTAGGACGTCGGGAACGATCACCACCGCCCCGGCGTTTTTTGAGGCCCTACAAATGCTCACATTGAGCATAAGCGAGGTTCAGATGGCTGATGGTTCCGTAACGCCCGGCGAACAGGCCTTTGGCGAGTTCACCCCCGCCGTCGAAGCGGAAACCGGCGCTGTCTGGGAAAAGGTGAAAGGCCACATCACGCCGATGGAGTGGCGGCTGCATGCCCCGCTGATCGCCGAGATCAACCGGCTGAAGCGCGAGAAAAACGCCGTCATCCTGGCCCACAACTACATGACCACCGAAATCTTCCACGGGGTCGGTGATTTTGTCGGCGACAGCCTGGGCCTGGCCCGCGAGGCAGCCAAGTGCGACGCCGCCGTGATCATCCAGGCCGGCGTCCACTTCATGGCCGAGACCAGCAAGGTTCTGGCCCCGGAAAAGCGGGTGCTGATCCCCGACCTGCTGGCCGGCTGCAGCCTCGCCTCCTCGATCACCGGAGCCGATGTGCGGATGATCAAGGCCCGCTATCCCGGCGTGCCGGTGGTCACCTATGTCAACACCACCGCCGACGTGAAGGCCGAGACCGACATCTGCTGCACCAGCGCCAATGCCGTGCAGGTGGTGGAGTGGGCCGCGCGCGAGTGGGGCACCGACAGGGTGATCCTGATCCCCGACGAGTATCTGGCCCGCAATGTGGCCCGCCAGACCGATATCAGGATCATCGCCTGGGCGGGTCGCTGCGAGGTGCATGAGCGCTTCACTGCCGCCGACATCGCCGAGATGCGGGCCGCCTATCCGGGCGCCGAGATCCTGGCCCACCCCGAATGCCCGGCCGAGATCCTCGAGGCGGCTGATTTCGCGGGCTCGACGGCGGCAATGAACGACTATGTCGCCCTGCGCAAACCCAAACATGTGGTGCTGATCACCGAGTGCTCGATGGCCTCCAACGTCCAGGCGGAGTCGACCGACACCCAGTTCATCGGTCCCTGCAATATGTGCCCGCACATGAAGCGGATCACCCTGCAGAACATCCACGACGCCCTCGTCCATGACCGCTACGAGGTGACGGTCGATCCCGCGATCGCCAAGGCCGCGCGCCTGGCCGTGCAACGGATGATCGACTTGCCCCCGCCGCTGGTCCCCGCCCGCTACGACCTCGTGAAGGCCCGCCATCACGTGGACGTGGAGCTGATCTAGAA
>NZ_QAII01000176.1:0-10827 GCF_003060965.1 Caulobacter sp. HMWF025
GGGTTATGGGAAAGCCTTGGTCCCGGCAAGTGCAGGGCGGACAAAGCCACCACCCTGGCCGGGCGAGCTTGCTTTCCAGAGAGCCGTGCGTCCAGATTGCCCGGCCGCCCGTAGCTGGGCCGACCAGAACCTCAGGAGCATCCCATGAACCGCCTGACCGCCGGCCTCGCGGCCCTTGCCGTGCTCGCCGCCACGCCCGCCCTCGCCGCCCTCAAGCCCGGGGACAAGGCCCCCGACTTCACCGCGCCAGGGGCCCTCGCCGGCAAGGATTTCAGCTTCACCCTGTCCAAGGCCCTCAAGAAGGGGCCGGTGGTGCTCTATTTCTTCCCGGCCGCCTATACCTCGGGCTGCACGGCTGAAGCCCATGAGTTTGCCGAAGCCACGCCTGATTTTGAAAAGCTGGGCGCGACCGTGATCGGCGTCACGGCGGGGAATGTCGACAAGATCAAGGACTTCTCGAAGGAGCACTGCCGCGACAAGTTCGCCGTCGCCGCGGCCAGCAAGGAGATGATCAAATCCTATGACGTGGCCCTGCCGGTGCCCGGCGGCTGGTCGAACCGGACCTCCTATGTGATCGCTCCCGACAGCAAGATCCTGATGGCCTATACCGACGGCAACTTCGCCGGGCACGTCAGCAAGACCATGGAGGCCGTGAAGGCCTACAAGGCAGCGAAATAGGTTCGACGAGCCAATTTCGAAATCGGCCAGCCTTGGGCCTTGAGGGGCGCAGGGCTGGCAGCGAAGATCGGTCATGACCGATCCTGTCCTGCTTGACGGTGTGGCGCGCGGTATCGCCGCCGGCACCTTCGCCGCCACGGCGGCTGCCATGGCCGCCAGCCGTCGTCTGGCCCCCGTTCGCTGGGTCAGCGTGCTGTTCTTTGTCAGCGCCATCGCTCACGTTTTTGACAGCGCCTACGGCGATGCCCACCCCAGCCTGCTGGCCTGGGGATTGTCGGTCACCGGCACCGGCCTGTTCTGGCTCTTTGCGCTCGGCCTTTTCGAGGACGAGCCGCTTCTGACCCCCTGGAAGGCGCTGCCCGCCCTGGTCAGCCTCGGCATCTGGCTGCTGACCCTGGTCGTCTCCCACGAGGTCGCCGTCTGGCTCTGGCGGGGTTTCGGTCTGATGACCCTGGGGCTGGTCGGACATGTCCTGCTGGTGGCCTGGCACGGCTGGCGCGATGACCTGGTCGATCAGCGCCGGCGGCTTCGTGCCCCGATCGCCGCCATGGCTGCAGGCTATGTTCTGGTCCAGGGAATCTGCAATTTCGGGCTCCCCGGGGTGGGGCCGGTTCTGAACGCGACACTGCTCCAGGGCCTTTGCCTGGCGGTACTCGGGTTGATGACCGCCGTGGCCCTCCTGCGGGTCGAGCCGGTTCTGGTCGAAGCGCCACGCCCCGTTACCGAGGGAGGCTCAAACCCGAAATCCGAGACCCTCGACCTCAGCCCGGCAGACCGTCTGGTCCTGGCGCGTCTGGACCGGGCCATGAACGAGGCCGAGGTCTGGCGCGGTGAGGACCTGTCGATCGGCACCCTGGCGGCCCTGGTCGGGGCCCCGGAACACAGGCTGCGCAAGCTGATCAACGGTGTGCTCGGCCACCGCAACTTCGCAGACTATGTCAACGGCCGCCGGATCGAGGCGGCCAAACAGGCCCTCGGCGATCCCGAACTGGCCCTCAAGCCGGTCTCGACCATTGCCTACGAACTGGGGTTTGCGTCGCTGGGACCGTTCAACAGGGCGTTCCGCGCGGCGACCGGCGCAACGCCGACCGCATGGCGCCAGACCGCCGCAGCGGCCAGCCCCGTACATCTTCGGCTGGTCGAAAGCGGCAAGCGTCCGCCGAATTCGAAGACCTCGGCCTGAGTTCCGGTTTCGGCGAGACCCGTCGTCGGCAAGCCGCTCCTCTGCCCCTACCCACTGGAGGAGCCGACGATGAACCTAATGACCCTGAAGCCCTATGCCCTGAACTGGCTGCAGGCCACCCAGGCCGACGTCCTGCGCTATGCGATCTTCGCAATCGGGGTCTGGCTCGTTCTCTGGGTGGTGCTGGCCCGCCCGCTGGCCGGCCGCAAGATCCGGCCGACCCAGCCGCCGGCATCCCAGCTCGTGATCGAGTTCCTGTGCTCGATCCGCTCGGTGATGATCTTCTCAACCATCGGACTGGTGAGCTTTGCGCTGTTTCGGGCGGGCTGGATGCCGGGTCCCTACATCGCCAGGGGTCTGGGGCCGGTCTGGTTCTGGACCAGCCTCGTCCTGATGGTGATCGGCCATGATGCCTGGTTCTACTGGACGCACCGGCTGATCCATGACCGTCGCCTGTTCCGTCGCTTTCATCGCCGCCATCACCGGTCGAACAATCCCTCGCCCTTTACCGCCTACAGCTTTGACCTCGGAGAAGCGGCCCTCAATGCGCTGTTCGTGCCGCTCTGGATGATGCTGATCCCGACCCAGTGGCCGGTTGTGGGCCTGTTTGTCCTGCACCAGATCGCGCGTAACACGCTGGGCCATAGCGGCTATGAACTGTTCCCGGCCCGCGGCGATGGTCGCCCGCTGCTGCCCTGGCTGACGACGGTGACACACCACGACCTGCATCATGCGCAGGCGGGCTACAACTACGGGCTTTACTTCACCTGGTGGGATCACTGGATGGGCACCGAGCACCCGCAGTATCTGGAACGCTTCGCTGCGGCCACGGCCCGTAAACCGGTGGCTACCAGTTCGCCTTCACCAGCTTGACCATGAAGCGGCCGTCCTGGAGGCGCCAGTCCTGGCCGTTGATGTTGGCGGCGCGCAGGCTGACGGTGAACTCTGCCGGGATGTCGAAGGGGCGGGTCACGCTGAGGTCCACCCCCTCGTCGCCGGTCGTGCCGCCGCCGAGGGCGATCGAACCGACCGGCTTGCCGTCGAGGGTGAGCGCCGAGCGCACATTGGCCCGTGCCACCGGGATCTGACCGGGGACGGCGATCACCTGACTGGCGTTCATGTCCATCGAGACGCTGACATAGTTGGCGCGCGGCAGCAGACCGAAGCCGAAGGCCTTGGACATCGAAGACCGGAACCGGGCCTCACGATCATTCCAGGAGGCTCCAAGGGCCAGGGCGCGCTTGCCCACCCGCGCCTCGTCGGGCTTCTGGATCAGGTTGAGATCGAGATCATAGGTCGGGCTTTCCAGCGTTCCGGCCACCTTGGCCGTCAGCCGGGCGCTTTCGGTGTCGCTGGAAATATCGACCGGCAGGGCCGCGGAATAACCGGTGAAACGACCGTCGTTGGCCGAGACCGCGAGGTCCGGCTTCTGGATCACCTGGGCGGCGGCCGTTCCCGACACAGCTGCGAGAAGCGCAAACGCCACACCGGCGCGAATGACAGCGCTGGTCAACATGGGCCTCTTCCTATCACAGACCGGACGCGCCACAAGCTTAAGCTGTCCCGACCACAACGGTCGAAGGCTGCTTGAAGTCCCGTGCCGCGCTTTCGGGCCCGAACGTCCCCGCAGTGCCCGATGGCATGGCAGCCCCGATGAAACCTTGTCTTTGCGAAGCTTCTCCTGTAGTAGCGCGCGTTCTCACGGATGGCGGTCTTTGGCGCAGCCCTCACGGGTACGGGATTTCCCGCTCGGCGCTCTGGAACCATCGTAATCGTCGGACTTCCGCCGTCGATCGCGCCGCCCTCCCAGCCGGAAGAAGGAAAACATGGCGTTCTACGAACACGTGGTCATCGCGCGGCAGGATATCTCGCCGCAACAGGCCGAAGCTCTGAACGAGCAAATCAAAGCCCTGATCGAAGAAGGCGGCGGTCACATCGCCAAGATCGAATACTGGGGCCTGCGTAACCTCACCTACCGCATCAAGAAGAACCGCAAGGGCCACTATTCCCTGCTCGCCATCGACGCTCCGGCGCCGGCGGTCAAGGAAGTCGAGCGCCAGCTGCTGATCAATGAAGACGTTCTGCGCTTCATGACCATCCGCGTGGAAGAGCTGGACCTGGAACTGTCGCCGGTTCTGGCCCGTCGTGACCGCGAACGCAGCGAGCGCCCCGAGCGTTCGGACCGTCCGCGCGACGACTTCGCCGCCGCGTAAGGGAGAAGAAAGATCATGACCGATACGACCGCTCCCGAAGCCGGCGCGCCCGCTGCCGGCGGTGCCCGCCGCCCGTTCTTCCGCCGCCGCAAGGTGTGCCCGTTCTCCGGCGCCAACGCGCCGAAGATCGACTACAAGGACGTGAAGCTGCTCCAGCGCTACGTTTCCGAACGTGGCAAGATCGTGCCCTCGCGCATCACCGCGGTGTCGGCCAAGAAGCAACGCGAACTGGCCAAGGCCATCAAGCGCGCCCGCTTCCTGGCTCTGCTCCCCTACGTCGTGAAGTAAGGGAGACCCCACGATGAAAGTCATTCTGCTCGAACGCGTTGACGGCACCGGCGTCCTTGGCGACGTGGTCACTGTGAAGGACGGCTTTGCCCGTAACTTCCTTCTGCCCCGCCACAAGGCCCTGCGCGCCAACAACGCCAACATGAAGGCCTTCGAGGTTCAGCGCGCTGAAATCGAAGCCCGTAACGTCAAGAACCGCGAAGCCGCGGGCGCCAACGGCGAAACCCTCGACGGTACGCAATACGTGATGATCCGTCAGGCTGGCGAAAGCGGCCAGCTGTACGGTTCGGTCGCGGGTCGCGACGTCGCCGACGCCATCAAGGCCGAAGGCGGCAAGGTCGATCGCTCGATGATCGTTCTGGACAAGCCGATCAAGACGCTGGGCGTTCACGAAGTGAAGGTGAAGCTGCATGCTGAAGTGACCGTCACGGTCACGCTCAACATCGCACGCAGCGCCGACGAAGCCGAGCGCCAGTCGCGCGGTGAAGACGTCGTCGCCGCTCAATTCGAAGAAGACCGCGCGGCTGACGCCGAAGCGGCCTCGGACATGGCCGCCGGTGGCGCCGGTTCGTTCGAAGGCGACCACTACGAAGCCTGATCCATAACGGATCGGTGACGATTGAAACGGCGCGGAGCAATCCGCGCCGTTTTTTTCTGCATTTTGCCGTAGAAATGCTTAGCTTGTAGGCACCACCCGCGCGCCCCATCTGTAGTCTCGAGGATGGCCAAGGCCGGCCTCAGCCGGGACAAGAGCGGTCATCGCCCCCGGTCTTCACTGAGGGGATAGATCCATGAACTACCGAACTCTTCTGCTGGCGGCAGCCTCGGCGGCCGCCCTCTCGGGCGTCGCCCACGCCCAGACCGCGGCCCCGGCCGGCGGCAATGACTCCGTCGCCGTCGACGAAGTGATCGTCACGGGCACCCGGGTCGTGGGACGCTCGCGTCTCGACACCCTGGCCCCCGTCGATGTCGTCACCGCCAAGACCCTGCAGCAGCGCGGCACCACCGAACTGGCCGCGGCCCTGTCGGCCACCGTGCCGTCGATCACCTTCCCGCGCCCGTCGAACACCGATGGTACAGACTCGGTCCGCCCCGCCGTGCTGCGCGGCCAGGGCCCGGACCAGACCCTGGTGCTCGTCAACGGCACGCGCCGCCACACCAGTGCCCTGATCAATGTGAACGGCTCGGTCGGGCGCGGTTCGGCCGCAGTCGATCTCAACGCCATCCCGTCGGTGGCGCTTGACCGCATCGAAGTCCTCCGCGACGGCGCAGCCGCCCAGTACGGCTCGGACGCCATCGCCGGGGTCGTCAACCTGCGCCTGCGCGAAGCCGACCACGGCGGCGGCGCAACGGTGACCGCCGGCCAGTATGTCACCGAGTTCCGGGGGCTGCAGACCGGCGAGAAGCGCAAGATCACCGACGGCCAGACCGTCACCGTCGCCGGCTGGCAGGGCCTCAAGCTCGGCGCGGACGGCTTCCTGACCCTGTCGGCTGAATATCGCGACCGCGACTTCACCAACCGCAGTGACATCGACCGCCGCGTCACGCCGCTGCGCATCACCTCGCGCTTCGGCGATCCCGAAGTGACCGACGTGACCTTCTATGCCAATGCCGGCAAGCCGATCGGCGAGAGCTGGGAAGCCTATGGCTGGTACGGCTATCAGCAGCGCGACGCCGAGGCCTCGGCCACCTACCGCCTGCCGACCGACGCGACCCAGAACATCCCCAGCGTCTATCCGAACGGCTACCTGCCGCTGATCACGACCAATACCGAGGACGTCACCGCCGCCGGAGGCCTGCGCGGCGACTGGAACGGCTTCAAGATCGACGCGAACCTCGTCTATGGCAGCAATGACATCGACTTCGGGGTCAAGAACACCCTGAACCCCTCGTATGGCCCCACCTCGCCGACCCGCTTCAAGGCCGGTGGCCTGAACTATGACCAACTGGCCCTCGGCGTGGATGTCAGCCGCGAGGTCGAGGTCGGTCTGGCCGGCCCGCTGAACGTCGCCTTCGGTCTTGAGGCCCGCAAGGAGACCTTCCAGATCAATGCCGGCGAGGTCGCCTCCTATGCCCGGGGCACCGTGTCGCCGACCCTGGCGTTCGGCTCGCGCGGCTTCACCGGCTTCACCCCCAGCAATGAGGTGGATGTCGATCGCAATGCCGTCGGGGTCTATCTGGACCTGGAAGGCAAGGTCACCGACAAGCTGACGACCTCGGCGGCCATCCGCTATGAGGACTATTCCGACTTCGGCACCAATACGAGCTGGAAGCTGTCGGGCCGCTACGACTTTACACCGGCCTTCGCGATCCGCGGTGCGGCTTCGACCGGCTTCCGGGCCCCCAGCCTGCAGCAGCAGTATTTCACCGCCACCTCGATCCTCTACATCAACCAGACGTTGGGCGGGATCACCACGGCCGTGCCGTTCGAGACCGGCACCTTCCCGTCGGTCAGCACCATCGGCAAGGCCCTCGGGGGCAAGCCCCTCGAGGCCGAGAAGTCCAAAAACTTCTCGCTCGGCGGCGTCTACCACAAGGGTCCCTTCGAGCTGACGGTCGATGCCTATCGCATCGACATCGACAACCGGATCGTCCTGACCGAGACCCTGACCGGCAGCGCCACGGCCGCGACCGGCACCAATGCCCGGGTGGTGTTTGACCTACTGTCGCCCTACGGAGCCTCGGCCGGACGCTTCTTCACCAACGGCGTCGACACCAAGACCGTGGGCCTCGATGTCGTGGCCCGCTACCGGATCGTCGACGAGCAGGCCGGCACCTTCGACCTGACCGCTGCGGCCAATGTCAACGACCTCTCGGTCAAGCGGACGCCATCGACCAGTGTCCTGCCCACGCCGGTGTCGCTGTTTGCCCGCCAGGCCACCCTGCGCTTTGAAAAGGGTACGCCCCGCCAGAAGGTCACCCTGCAGGGCGACTGGACCAAGGACCAGTGGGGGGCGACCCTGCGGACCAGCTTCTACGGCAATGTCCTGGCCCCCGGGACCGCAGCTGACGGCAGCGGTGACTGGCGGACCGGCGTGCAGGGTCTGGTGGACCTGGAAGGCCGCCGCCGTCTGGGCGACAACCTGACGGTCTCGGTCGGTGCCGACAACCTGTTCGACCAGTATCCCGACCAGGTGCCGCCGAACCTGAACACCAGCGGCGGCAATCCGTGGTCGAGCTTCTCGCCGTTCGGCTTCAACGGCCGGTTTGTCTACAGCCGCATCAGCCTGACCTGGTAACAGCCCCGACACCTGTCGGAGCAAGGCGCGGGGAGCCATCCCCGCGCCTTTTTGCTGCCTGGGCTTCGGCCTGGAACATACATAAAACATCCACATCGATCTCGGAGCCGCGACAAAGGCGCACGCGCGCGAGACCGCAGCCCGCGTTAACCTATAGGGATGTCTATCGTCCCAGCCCTCGACCTGCGTCCGCCCTTCCAGGACATCACCATCGCGGTGGCTCCGCACAACCTGGAAGCCGAGCAGGCCCTGCTCGGCGTGCTGCTCTATGACAACGCGGCCTATGAGCGGCTGACCGACGCCCTGAATGGCAGGCACTTCTACGAGCCCTTCCACCAGCGGCTCTTCCAGTCGATCGAGACCCATATCCGCAAGGGCCAGCTGGCCGAACCGATCCTGCTGGCCGACGAGTTCAAGAAGGACCCGGCCTTCGAGGAACTGGGCGGCCTTCGCTACCTGGCCGACCTCGTCGATCGCGCGCCGCCGGCCGCCAATGTCGGCGACTATGCCCGGGCGGTCTTCGATCTAGCCCTCCGCCGCGACCTGATCCGGATCGGCGGCGAGATTGCCAGCGTGGCCCACGGCGGCGGCGACGAGAACAAGCCGGCCCGCGACCAGATCGAAGCGGCTGAACAGCAACTCTACACCCTGGCCGAAAGCGGCACGGCCTCGTCGGGGTTCGTCAGCTTCGGTGACGCCCTGCGCGGCGCGGTCGAGATGACCGCCGAGGCCTACAGCCGCGACGGCGGCATGTCCGGCGTGGCCACCGATCTGGTTGATCTCGACCAGAAGATCGGCGGCCTGCACCCGTCCGACCTCGTGGTCCTGGCCGGTCGACCGTCGATGGGCAAGACGGCTCTGGCCACCAACATCGCCTTCAACATCGCCCGCAAATATGCCTACGAAATCCAGCCGGACGGCACCAAGAAGACCGTCCAGGGCGGGGTCGTGGCCTTCTACTCCCTCGAAATGAGTGCCGAACAGCTGGCCCTGCGTATGCTCGCTGACGCCTCAGGCGTTTCGGGCGACCGGCTCCGCAAGGGCGAGATCGATGCCTCCGAGTTCGGGCGGGTGCGCGATGCGGCCATGGAGCTTCAGGAAGCCCCCCTCTATATCGACGCCACCGGCGGTATCTCGATTGCCAAGCTGACGGCGCGGGCGAGACGCCTGAAGCGCCAGGTCGGCCTCGACCTTGTGGTCGTCGACTACCTGCAACTGGTCACGGGGTCGGACCTCGGCTCAAACGCCAACCGCGTGCAGGAAGTCAGCCAGATCACCATGGGCCTCAAGGCCCTGGCTAAGGAACTGGGCTGCCCGGTTATCGCCCTGTCGCAGCTCTCGCGTCAGGTCGAGCAGCGGGAAGACAAGCGGCCGCAGCTGTCGGACCTTCGTGAATCCGGCTCGATCGAGCAGGACGCCGACATGGTCTGGTTCGTCTATCGTGAGTCCTACTATGTCGGCCGGGCCGAGCCGCGCGAAGGCACGCCCGAACACCTGACCTGGCAGGAGGACATGGACCGCCTGCAGGGCCTCGCCGAGGTGATCATCGCCAAGCAACGCCACGGCCCGATCGGCACCGTGCGTCTGTCCTTCAACAGCGACACCACCCGTTTCGGCAATCTGGCGCGCGACCACTATTTCGCCCAGGCCCGGAACATTCCTTCGGACGAATAGGCCAGGACCGTGGACTTCAGCCCCCTGCCCGTCTCGAGCTTCGTCGGAGCCTTCCTGCTGGCCTTCCCGGCCCTGTTCTCGATCGTCAATCCGGTCGGGGCGTCGCTGATCTTCGATCAGGCCATGGGCAGCCGCAGCCGGGCCGACCGGCAGAGCCTCGCGCGCACCATCGGCTTCTATGCCTTTCTCGTTCTGCTGGGGTCGCTGCTGCTGGGCGGCTACATCCTCAACTTCTTCGGTGTCAGCCTCGGGGCCCTGCGGGTGGCCGGCGGTCTGGTGGTCGGCATTCGCGCGTGGAGCCTGCTGATGGATCCGCAGGAGCAGGAGGACCGCAAGACCAGCCACACCGAACCGGCAAAGGACCACGAGGACATCGCCTTCTTCCCGATGACCATGCCCTTCACGACCGGTCCGGGATCGATTTCTGTGGCCATCGCCCTGTCGTCGCAGCGCCCTGCCGAAGGTAGCGCGACCGCTTTTTTCCTCGGAGCCGGCGTCGCAGCGGCCGGGGTCGCGGTTCTGGTATGGCTGCTCTACAGCGCCTCGGACCGTGTCACGCGGCTACTCGGACAGTCCGGAGCGCGGGTGATGTCACGGCTGGTCGCCTTCCTGCTGCTCTGTATCGGTGTCCAGATCACCGCCTCGGGTTTTGAAAACCTCGTCTCGGTGTTTCTTACGACCCATCGCGGACTGTTCTAGCTGGAAATGCCGGGCCTGCTCCGCTACGCCCGGGGCTCGCTTCACCGGATTGCAAAGCCCAAGTGACCGACCTCCAAGACGCTCGCCTGACGATCGACCTCGACGCCCTGGCTTCCAACTATGCCGCGCTGAAGTCGGCGGCCGGCGGGGCCGAGATTGCGCCGGCGGTCAAGGCGGACGGCTATGGGCTGGGGGCGGCACGCGTCGCCGACCGGCTCTGGCAGGAGGGCGCACGCAGCTTCTATGTCGCCCGGCTTTCCGAGGGGCTCGCCCTGCGCGCTAGCCTGGGCGACCGACCGGCCGACATCCACGTTCTCGACGGCGCGACACCCGGCTCGGCGGCAGCGCTCGAGGCCGCCGATCTCAAGCCTGTCCTCAACAGCCTGCCCCAGATCGAAGCCTGGAACAGCCACGCCCGCGACGGGCGACGGGCGGCCAGCCTGCACATCGATACCGGCATGAACCGCCTGGGCCTGCGCCTGGAGGAGATCAAGGTCCTGCTCGGCGCGATGGACCGGCTCAAGCATGTCGAAATCGTTCAGGTGCTCAGCCATCTGGCCTGCGCCGACACGCCGGATCACCCGCTGAACCGGCAGCAGCTCGAGCGCTTCACCGAGGCCGCTGCGCTGTTCCCGCAGGCCCGCAGGAGCCTGGCCAATTCAGCCGGGATCTTCCTGGGACCGGACTACGCCTTCGACCAGGCCCGTCCAGGCATCAGCCTCTATGGCGGTGGCCCGACCGGTGTGCCCGACGCCAGGATCCGGGCCGTCGCCACGCTGGAAGCCCCGATCCTGCAGGTGCGTAATCTGCCGCGCGGCGAGAGCATCGGTTATGGCGCGACCTATACCGCCAC
>NZ_QAII01000176.1:10837-62617 GCF_003060965.1 Caulobacter sp. HMWF025
CATCGTCGCCGCCGGCTATGCCGACGGCCTGCCGAGGGCCGCCCACCCGCGCGGAGCCATTTGGTTCGACGGCGCGCTTCGGCCCCTGCTCGGTCGCGTGTCCATGGACCTGTTGGCGATCGACATCACCGACTGCGATGCGGCGCGGCCCGGAGCCATGGTCGAGATCATCGGTCCCAACCGGCTGGTCGATGATGCGGCGACGGCGGCCGGCACGACGGCCTATGAACTTCTGACCCGCATCGCGCCGCGAGCCCAACTGCTCGTTCGCCCCTGAACCGACGTCCGTCTTTGGCGCAGGGGTCTGCCACCCTGTAGTCTCCAGCCATCCGAGAATCAGGAGACCCCATGGCCCGAGACGGTGCCGTTTACGCCTGCCAGTCCTGCGGGGCGGTCCAGTCCAAATGGTCGGGCCAGTGCCCGGCCTGCCAGAGCTGGAACACCCTGGTCGAGGAAGTCAGCGCGCGGCCGCCTGGAGCCCTGGCGGCGACCAAGGCGACACGGACCCGGGGCCTGCAGTTCCAGGGCCTTGAAAGCGACACACCCGCCCCGCCCCGCATCGTCACCGGCGTCGACGAATTCGACCGGGTCTGCGGCGGCGGCGTGGTGCCCGGCTCGGCCATCCTCATCGGCGGCGATCCGGGCGTCGGCAAGTCAACCCTGCTGCTGCAGGTCTGCGCCAATGCGGCTTCGCGCGGCGTCTCCTGCGCCTACATCTCCGGCGAGGAAGCCGTCGAACAGATCCGCTCCCGCGCCGACCGCATGGGCCTGGCCAAGTCGCCGGTCAGTCTGGCGGCAGAGACCAGCCTGCGCGACATCCTCGACGGGCTGACGCGCGACAGTTTCGATCTCGTGGTCATCGACTCGATCCAGACCATGTGGAGCGACGCTCACGAGGCCGGCCCCGGCACGGTCACCCAGGTCCGGGCCTGCGCCACCGAACTGGTGCGCCTGGCCAAGAAGAAGGGCGTTGCGATCCTGCTGGTCGGCCACGTCACCAAGGACGGCCAGATCGCCGGCCCGCGCGTGGTCGAACACCTCGTCGATGCCGTGCTCTCGTTCGAGGGCGAGCGCGGCTATCCGTTCCGTATCCTGCGTGGTGCCAAGAACCGTTTTGGAGCCACCGACGAGATCGGGGTCTTCGAGATGGGCGATGTCGGCCTGCGGGAGGTGAAGAATCCCTCGGCCCTGTTCCTCAACGAGGGTGGAGAACGGGCGGCGGGCGCGGCCGTGTTTGCGGGCATCGAGGGCTCGCGGCCGGTTCTCGTCGAATTCCAGGCCCTGGTGGCCCCCTCGGCCTATGGCACGCCGAGACGCGCCGTGGTCGGATGGGATTCCGGTCGGCTGGCCATGGTGCTTGCCGTGCTGGAATCGCGTTGCGGCCTTGGTTTTGGCGACAAGGACGTCTATCTGAACGTCGCTGGCGGCTTGCGCATCACCGAGCCGGCGGCGGATCTCGCAGCTGCGGCGGCCCTGGCCTCCTCGGCGCTCGATATTGCCCTGCCCCAGGACTGCGTCGTGTTCGGCGAGGTCAGCCTGTCGGGCGAGGTACGACCGGTCAGCCGGATGGAGACGCGTTTGAAGGAAGCCGCAAAGCTGGGATTTGGCCGGGCGCTGGGTCCGCTTTCCGGCCTGCCCGAAGGCGGCGGTGCCCTGCCGGTCGCCGGAGTCGCGCGACTGGCCGATGCGGTTCGGCGGATCGGTGACGAGATCTGGGGCCAGCTGACGTGACGCCCTTCGACATCATCGCCGGCCTGCTGCTGCTGGTTTCCGCCTCGGTCGGTTTTGGCCGCGGTGCCTCGCGCGAACTGACCTCGGCCCTGTCGTTCATTTTTGCCGCCGCCATAGCGCTCTTCGGCCTGCGGATCAGCGGCCCGATCTTCCGGGCGCTCATGGATCCGGACTGGGCCGCCACGGCCAGTGCCCTGATCGTGGTCTTCGTGGTCTGCTTCATCCTGCTGCGCCTGATTGCCGGGCACCTCACCAAGGGCCTGCAGGAAGGCGCGCTCGGCCTGCTGGACCGGGCCGTCGGCGCGGGCTTTGGCCTGATGCGCGCCCTGGTGATTCTCGGGGTCTTCAACCTGCTGTTTCACATGGCGACACCGCCGGATCGGGTTCCGGCCTGGGTCGGCAAGTCCGTATTCTATCCGGTGTCCCAGGCCAGCGCCCGGGTCCTGAAGGTCTTTGCTCCCAAGGGTGAGGCCCTGGCCGGTAAACTGGCCCCGGCCATCAAGAATGCCGTCCGTGAGGGCAGCGACAACTCGCCGGACGGCAAACCGTCCGACTCCGGCTATGATCAGAACCAGCGTCAGACTCTCGATGACCTGGTGGAGAAATCGCGATGAGCGTTATCGGCCAATCGACCGATCGATATTCCTCCGCCCCCTGGCGTGACCCCGAAGACGACACCCTGCGCCTAGAATGCGGTGTGTTCGGCGTGTTCGGGGTCCGGGATGCGGCCGCAGTGGCCGCCCTCGGCCTGCACGCCCTGCAGCACCGGGGACAGGAAGCCTGCGGCATCGCCGCCTTCGACGGCCAGCGCTTCCACACCGAGCGCCATATGGGGCATGTCGGCGACGCCTTTACCGGCAATGACCTGGTCGAACGTCTGCCCGGAGCCATGGCCATCGGCCACACCCGCTATTCGACGGCCGGCGGCAGCGGCATCCGCAATGTCCAGCCGATGTTTGCCGACCTCGAGACCGGCGGCGTGGCCATCGCCCACAACGGCAACCTGACCAACTTCCTGTCGCTTCGCGAACGCCTGGTGCAGGAAGGCGCGATCTTCCAGTCCACCAGCGACAGCGAGGTGATCCTCCACCTGATCGCCCGCTCGCGGAAGGCCCGGATCGTCGACCGCTTCATCGACGCCGTGGCCCAGATCGAGGGCGGCTATGCCTTGGTGGCGATCACCAACAAGAAGATGATCGGCGTCCGAGATCCGCTGGGCATCCGGCCGCTGGTGCTGGGCGACCTTGACGGCCAGCCGATCCTGGCCTCGGAAACCTGCGCCCTCGACATGATCGGGGCCCGCTTCGTGCGCGACATCGAGCACGGCGAGATGGTCATCATCTCCGACACCGGCGTGAAGTCGCTGAAGCCGTTCAACGCCCTGGCCGCGCGTCCTTGCGTCTTCGAATATGTCTATTTCGCCCGCCCCGACAGCGTCGTGAACGGCCGATCGGTCTATGACGTCCGCAAGCGCATGGGTCAGCGTCTGGCTATTGAGACCGGCGTCGAGGCCGATGTCGTGGTCCCCGTGCCCGACAGCGGCGTGCCGGCGGCCATCGGCTATGCCCAGCAGAGCGGCCTGCCCTTCGATCTGGGCATCATTCGCAACCACTATGTCGGCCGGACCTTCATCCAGCCCACCCAGGGCGTGCGCGAACTGGGCGTACGCATGAAGCACAGCCCCAACCGCGCCGTGCTGGAAGGCAAGCGGGTCATCCTGATCGACGACTCGATCGTGCGTGGCACCACGTCTTTGAAGATTGTCCGCATGGTCCGCGAGGCCGGCGCTTCCGAGGTGCACCTGCGCTCGGCCAGCCCGCCGATCAAGTGGCCCGACTTCTATGGCATCGACATGCCTGAGCGCGAACAGCTGCTGGCCGCCAACAAGTCGCTGGAAGAAATGGCCCGCTTCCTGGAAGTGGACTCGCTCGGCTTCCTGTCGGTCGACGGCCTCTATCAGGCCCTCGAGGCCGGGCCGCGCGATCCGGTGACGCCGCAGTTCACCGATCACTATTTCACCGGCGACTATCCCACCCGTCTGACCGACCGCGAGATCGCCGAAGGGCGGAACGAGTCCAACGACAAGCAACTGTCGCTGCTCAGCGCATAAGCCCGGCCCGCTCCTCCCCGCGAACGCGGGGAGCCCGGCGGCCTGAACGGACCAGATGAGCCTTTCCAAACTTCTCGCGAGCCTGAAGATCGACGGCTACATCCTGGCCCTGATCGGCATGGTGGTGCTCGCCTCGTTCCTGCCGATCCACGGCCCGGCAGCCGGCGTGCTGGCCATTGTCGTCAAGCTGGCCATCGGACTGCTGTTCTTCCTGCACGGCGCCAAGCTGTCGCGTGAGGCCGTTGTGGCCGGTGTCACCCACTGGCGGCTGCATCTGACCATCCTGGCCTTCACCTTCGCGCTGTTCCCCGTGCTGGGCTTGCTGGCCAGCCGCAGCGGCCTGCTGTCCCCGACCCTGGCGGCGGGCATGGTGTTCCTGGCCTGCCTGCCTTCGACCGTGCAGTCGTCGATTGCCTTCACATCGATGGCCCGGGGCAATGTCGCTGCCGCGGTCTGCGCCGCCTCGGCCTCCAACCTGCTCGGGATCTTCGTGACCCCGGTCCTGGTCAGCCTGCTGATGCACGCCCAGGGCGGAGCCGGAGGCTGGAAGGCCATCCAGGACATCATTGTCCAGCTCCTGCTGCCCTTCGTGGCCGGGCAGCTGGTTCGGCCCCTGATCAGCGGCTGGCTAGACCGCCACAAGCCCCTGATCGGCTATGTCGATCGCGGCTCGATCCTGCTGGTGGTCTATGCGGCCTTCAGCGCGGCCGTCTATGGCGGCCTGTGGAAGCGGGTTTCGCCGCTTGAGCTACTGGCGCTGGTCCTGGTCTGTGGCGTGCTGCTGGTGGTCGTCCTGCTGGCCACAACCTTCGGAGCCCGCAGCCTGGGCTTCTCGAAGGCGGACGAGATCGCCATCGTGTTCTGCGGCTCGAAGAAGAGCCTCGCGACAGGCGTGCCGATGGCCGGCATCCTGTTTCCGAGCGCCACCGCTGGCGTGCTGGTCCTGCCCCTGATGATCTTCCACCAGATCCAGCTGATGGCCTGTTCGGTGATCGCCCAGCACTATGCCAAGCGGACCGGCGACGAGACCTGAACCGACCCACCTCCGCATCACGACGGAAGCCCGCAGCCAGTGGTTCAGTTTCCGCTGCCCATGCCCTAAAAGGCCTGCATGACGACCGACTCTCAAAAACCGCTCGCGGGCCGCCTGGCCCTGGTCACCGGCGCCACGCGCGGAATTGGCGCGGCCCTGGCCCTCGGCCTGGCCGAGGCTGGAGCCCAGGTCATCGCCCTGGGCCGCACCCAGGGCGCGCTGGAAGCGCTGGATGATGCGATCTTCGCCTCGACCGGCGAACACGCGACCCTGGTGCCGCTGGACCTGCGCGAGCCCGAAGGTCTGGACCAGTTGGGCGCAGCCCTGCATGCCCGCTGGGGCAAGCTGGACATCCTGGTCGGAGCGGCCGGTGTCCTCGGAGCCCTGACCCCGGTAGGCCATCTGGACCCCAAGGGCTGGGACATGATCATGGCCACCAACCTGACGGCCAACTGGCGGCTGATCCGGGCCATGGATCCGCTGCTGCGCGCCTCCGACGCCGGTCGGGCCGTGTTCCTGACCAGCAGCGTCGCGACCAGCCACCGGGCCTTCTGGGGCGGCTATGCCGCCTCCAAGGCCGGTCTGGAGGCCATCGTCGACTGCTATGCGGACGAGATGGAGAACACCCCGGTGCGGGCCCTGTGCGTCGACCCCGGGGCCATGCGCACCAAGATGCGCTCAGGGGCCTTCCCGGGCGAGGATCCGATGACGGTCCCCGCGCCCGAGACCCTCGTCCCGTTCATGGTCGACCTGGTCCGGCCTGACCGCGAGCCGCCGCGTGGCGTGGTCCGCTTCAAGGACCGCGGCCAGGAATCGGCCAGCCTCGGCTGAACTCAGAGCTCCAGCAGGTCCCGGCCAACGACGATCTTGCCCGAGAAGTGGGGTCGTACCGCCTCCAGCCAGACCTGATCCTCGATGAAGGGATAGCCCCCGGGGACGAAGTGCGACAGCACCAGCGTTTTCACCCCGGCCTGGGTGGCGATGTTGCCGACCTGTTCGGTGGTCGTATGGCTGGCCAGCAGATGCTCTTTCAGACGTGCCGCATTGGGCTCGGTAGCCAGCAGGGCTTCAAGGGCCGGCAGATACATGACCTCGTGCACGAGGACATCAGCGCCTCTTGCCAGATCCACCAAGGCCTCTGATGGCGCGGTGTCGCCCGAAATGACGATCGAGCGGTCCGGCGTGTCAAACCGATAGGCGAAGGCCGGTTCCACGGGCGGATGACGGACCAGGGCAGCGCGCACCCTGACCCGGCTGTCCTGCATGACCGGTCCCGGGCGACTGATCTCGTGCGGATGGATCAGAGGGGCCAGGGGCGGACGGCCTTCATCGCCGATCCGGGTGCGAATATCGACGGCGTTCAGGGCCAGGGCCTGCCGCGTCATCGCCCTGAGCGGTGGCGGTCCATAGGTATCCACACGGTGCGCAAGATCGGCGGCCCAGGCCAGGAGCAGCAGGTTGCCGTAGTCAGCATTGTGGTCAGAGTGGTGGTGGGTCAGGAAAACGCTGTTGATGGACGACAGCTTCAGCCCCGCCGAGACCAGTTGGCGGGCAACCCCGTCACCACAGTCCACGACATAGGTGACACCGTCGACCACGATGGCCAGGGCCGGAGCCGAACGGTTCTTCTTGGGCGTCGGGCCACCGCCGGTTCCCAGCAGGATGAGCCGGGTGCGGCCGGGTGCAACCGCATCTGCGCTGACAGGTCCAGCCAGCGACAGGGCCGCAATAGCCCCGCCCTGGGCCAGCCATTGACGGCGATCAAGCTCCATGGCGACAGCCCTTTCCCGAACGTGCTCGAGGTTTAAAAACCAGAGCCACGCCAGCAGGTCCAGAAGTCGCCCTCAAACCCGCCCGGAAAGCGGCCCTAGCGGGCCTTGGGCTTGCCCGGGCCCTTGTTGCCGCGCACGATGCCCGAGCCGGCCACGGGCCGCCGTGGGCCGCTCGCAGCCTTGCCGCCGGCCGCCTTGGCCCCGACCTTGTAGCTGGGCGTGGTCGAGACCTTCTTCTGAGCGCGCGGGCCCTGCTTCTTGACCGACTTCACCGCCGCCTTGCCGGGCTCGGACGCCGGAGCCGGGGCTGCTGCTGCGCCTACAGCCGGCATGACCGTCGGGCCCTGCTTCTTGACCGGCTTGACGGCGGCCTTGCCGGGCTCCGGCAACGGCTTGCCGGCCGCGAGAGCCGCGGCAGCTGCGGCCTCGTCGGCCAGGCGCTTGGACTTCTTGACCGTGTTACGCGAGGCGCGGATCCGCTCTTCCTCACGCTCGCGGCGTTCGAACTCGCGCTTGCCCCGACCGCTATGACCCTTGGCCTCGCCGTCGGCATAGGGGTTGGCCCCCGACTTGATCGTGATGCGCAGCGGGACACCGGGCAGATCAAAGCTCTCGCGCAGCGAGTTGATCAGATAGCGCCGGTAGTGATCGGGCATCTGATCGGCGCGGCTGGAGAACAGCACGAAGGTCGGCGGACGGGCCTTGGTCTGGGCCATGTATTTGGGCTTCACGCGCTTGCCGCTGACGGCGGGCGGCGGATGCCGCTGCATGGCCATCTGCAGCCAGTCGTTCAGATCGCGGGTCTTGACCTTGGTCGACCAGTCCTTGTGGATCTTGAGAACAGCCGGCATCAGCTTCTCGACGCCCTTGCCGGTCTCGCCGGACAGGGCCACCACCGGGGCACCGCGCACCTGGGGCAGCATGCGCTCGGCATGTTCGCGGAAGGCGGCGAGTTGTCCGGCCGGGTCTTCAACCAGATCCCACTTGGCCAGGACGAAGACCAGGGCCCGCCCTTCCCGCTCGGTCAGGTCCGCAATCTGCAGGTCCTGGATCTCGAACGGGTGGGTTGCGTCCATCACCAGAACCACGACCTCGGCAAAGGTGATGGCCCGAATGGTGTCCTGGGTAGAGAGCTTTTCGAGCTTCTCCTGGACCTTGGCCTTCTTGCGCAGCCCGGCCGTATCGACCAGGCGAACCTTCTTGTCACCCCAGACCCAGTCCACCGAGATCGAGTCCCGCGTGATGCCGGCCTCGGGTCCCGTCAGGAGGCGCTGCTCGCCGATCAGGCGGTTGACCAGGGTCGACTTGCCGGCATTGGGGCGCCCGACAATGGCCAGCCGGATCGGCTTGTCGTCATCGTCGTCGTCATCGGCATACTGGTCTTCGGGAAACGCAGCGAGCATGGCGGCATAGAGCTCGGCCATGCCCTCGCCGTGCTCGCCGGAGATCGGGATCGGTTCGCCCAGACCCAGCTTGTAGGCCTCGCCGATGCCGGACTGCCCGGCTTTGCCCTCGGCCTTGTTGGCCGCGATGATCACCGGCTTGCCGCGGCGCCGCAGCAGGGTCGCAAAGACCTCGTCGAGCGGCGTAACGCCCTCGCGGGCATCGTAGATGAACAGCGAGACGTCGGCTTCTTCCACCGCCAGTTCGGTCTGGTGGCGCATCCGCGCCTCAAGGCTCTCGTCGGACACGTCCTCGAAGCCGGCGGTATCAATGAGTTCAAGCTCGAGGTCGCCGAGGCGTCCCGAGGCGTAGCGGCGGTCGCGCGTGACCCCCGGCTGGTCATCCACGATGGCCAGCTTCTTTCCGGCGAGGCGGTTGAACAGCGTGGACTTGCCCACATTGGGGCGGCCGACAATGGCGAGTTTCAAAGGCATGGGCTTGCAGTAGTCGATTTTTCCCGTTCCCGCAAAGCAACAGCCCGGGCCGGCTTGCACCGACCCGGGCCTCGGGACCGTTTCAGGGATGTAAGGCGGCTCCGGAGAACCGCCGGGGTTCTAGCGGATCGCCACGACCTGGGCGTCGTCCGTCACGATATAAACCATCGACCCGACAGCGATCGGAGCCAGCAGCACCGGCGAACCGATCTTCAGCTTTTTCACCGTTTCACCGGTTTTCGGGTTCAGCGCGACGGCCTCTCCATCGCTGGACACTGTGATCAGGCGCCCCGAAGCGAGGATCGGGGTCGACCAGAGGCGCGGGTGCTTGGCGTACTTTTTCTTCTGCCCCTTGGTCAGGGCCAGACCCTCGTTGAGATCCCGGATCCAGTAGATCGCGCCCGTTTCACGGGCTGCACAAATCACCTGACCGGACTTGTCGACGACAAAGACCACGTCCCCGGCGGCCCAGGGGCTGGTGATCCCGGTGACAGGAAGGCTCCAGCGCGCCTGGCCGGTCCGCAGATCGGTGGCCGAGAACACGCCCGAATGGCTGACGGCGAACACGTCACCCTTGTAGATCACCGGCCGGCCCGGAATGTCGCGGATCTCTGACAGGGCATTGGTCCGGCTGGCGCGCGACAGGGCCTCGCTCCAGAGATCATTGCCGTTGGTGGTCCGCAGGGCGACCAGTTCGCCCGAAGCAAAGCCGGAAACGACCGTGTCGCCGCTGACCGCCGGGCTCGGCGCCGACAGGATGCGGGCCGGCTCGATCAGGGCCTGGTAGGTCCAGCCCGGCGTTCCCGTCGCGGCGGCATAGGTCAGAAGCTCGTTGTCGGTCGACACCACGAAAACCCGGCCGTCAACGACGGTCGGCGCCGCATGGATCGGGGTGGAGGTCGTCTGGCGCCAGCCTTCAGCCCCGGTGGCCGCATCGAGTTGCGCCACAAACCGGAAACCGGACGAAACATAGAGCTTGTTGTCCGGGCTGAGCGCCAGCCCCCCGCCGAAGCCGAGGCGGTCGTTCTTGACCCCGCCGATGCCGAAGAAGCCACCCTTGCCCGGACCGGCCGAAGGCCGCAGGTCCTTGCGCCAGTCCACCGAGCCGGTTTGCGTGCTCAGGGCAGCCACGGTGGACTCGCCGTCCATGACGTAGATCCGGTCCGCCGTCGCCACCGGCGGTGCCGTGACGTGGAACTTGCGGTTGCCCTTCTGACCGAAACCCTTGCGCCAGGCGATTTCGAAGGCCTTGGCGGCGTCGACATGCTCGACCGACTGCTCGGCATTGCCGCCGGGCAGGCGCCATTCCGTCTGCGGCGCTGGATCGGGCAGGAAGAAATCAGTTCCCTTGAGCGTCTCGGATGTCTCGACCTTCTGATCGAAGGCGATAACCGAGATCCGCTGGCCCTGGGTCGCCGTCGCCTTGTCCTTCTCGGGCTTGTCGAAGGGGTTGAGCTTGGTGATCGTCGAACAACCGGTGATCGCGACCGAGGCCGACATCAGCGCGATCAACGCAACAGAACGCTTGGTGATCATGGAGCGGCTCATTGGGCGCCGTTAGGCGCGAGTTGCGGACCGGTAGGCATGCGGGGGGCCGGCGGCAGGGCGATCGAGGCCTTGACCGCGGCCGGGAGCGCCGTCGAACCGCCGGAGTCGATGACCTGCATCGCCGCCTGGGCGCGCTGGCGGACATCGTCCGAACTATTGTCGAGGAGATTGGCCAGGACCGAGAAGTCCTCGCGCGCGCCCTTGGCATCGCCGGCCTGCAGCTTGGCGAACGCCAGGGCTTCCTTGGCCTTCACCCGATAGGGACTCTTTTCACCCGCCAACGGCGTCAGCCTCGCTTCGATTTCCTTGAAGGGGGCTGTGTCCATGAGCGCGAAGGCGGATTTGAGGCGGGCCAGATCGCCGAGGACCGGATCATCCGCAAGCTTGGCGGCCTCGTCGAAATAGGCCACCGCCTCGGCGGTCTTGCCTTCGTCAAGGCGAATGCCGCCCATGTGCATCAGGGCCAGGGCGCGGTAGCCGTGCGCACCGCCCTTGGCGACGGCCTGCATGGCCGGGAAGCCCTTGGCAACGCCCTCGCGCCCCATGGTCTCCAGGGCAGCCTGGTAGGCTTCTGACGCCTTGTCCGCTTCGCGGGCCTGGTAGGACGTCCAGCCCCAGTAGGCTCCAACGCCGATGACGACCGCAACCGTCGCAGCGCCGATCCACGGCAGCGCCTTCAGCGCGAGGGTCTTGTAACGGTCGGAGCGAAGCTGCTCTTCGACCTCGTCAAACACATCGACCACGAACGAGGCTCCGAAACGGGGCGCGGCGAACGCACCCCTTGCGCGCCGGCGCCGGACAACCGGCGGCGGCACAGGGTTTACAACAGAATGTGGCCAGCAAGGGGCCGCCGGCGCAGGCGGCGAACCTATAGCGTGTCCGGGCCTGCCGCAACGGCTCCAAAAGCCTGAAAACGCCCGACCCTAGCCCTTGCGGGCATAATAGGTCTCGGCCTCACCGGGGAAGGTCCGGGCCTTGACGTCGAGCGCATACTCCCGGGCGGCCCGCTCGATCTCGCCCTTCAGGTCGGCATAGCGGCGGACAAATTTCGGCGTCCAGTCAAACAGGCCCAGCATGTCGTCGGTCACCAGGATCTGGCCGTCGCAGCCTGCCGAGGCCCCAATCCCGATCGTGGGCGGGGCGATCGCGGCCGTGATTTCGCGGGCCAGGCTCTCGGCCACGCCCTCGACCACAACGGCAAACGCTCCGGCATCAGCCGTGCGCCGGGCCTCGTCGAGGATCAGGGCCCGACCGGCCTCGTCCTTGCCCTTGGCCTTGAAGCCGCCGTCGACGAGCACGGCCTGGGGCCGCAGACCGACGTGACCCATGACCGGCACGCCCCGCTTGGTCAGATATTCGATGGTGGCCGGAACCGTCGGACCGCTCTCGACCTTGACCGCCTGGGCCCCGGTTTCCTTCATGATCCGGACGGCATTGGCATAGGCCTCCTCAACGGAGCCCTCATAGGAGCCGAACGGCATGTCGACCACGACCATGGCCTTGCGCGAGCCACGCATCACCGCCTGACCGTGGAGGATCATCATCTCCATCGTGACGCCGACAGTGTTGGGCAGGCCATGCACGACCATGCCGACCGAGTCGCCGACCAGCAGCAGGTCGCAGGCCTCGTCCAGCGCCGCCGCGACAGGCGCGGTATAGGCGGTGAGACAGACAATGGGCACACCGCTCTTGCGGGCGGCGATGTCGGGGGCTGCCAGACGGCGGACCAGGTCTTCACGATGCGAGGACAGAACGGAGCTCCTGAACAGGCCGCCCCAGGGACGACGCGGCGCAGTTGTCTGTCAGAACGCGCCGCGCCGCAACATGAACGATGATCAGAATTCTTCCATGGCCCGGGTCACAGCAAATCCGATGGCCAGCACGGCCAGGCCGGCAGCCAGCCAGAGCGCTTCCCCACTGCCTGGAGTCACCACCAGGTCGTTGAGCCTGTTCAAGGCTGCGCTCAGCTCGGACGACGCATCACGGGCACCGTCTCGCGACAGCACCTGCAGCTCGCTCGAGAAGCGGGTGGCCACGATCTGGACGGCAGCAAACAGCCCTGCGGCCACGCCGGCAGCCCCGATCAGCATGCGACGCAGGGCCCAGCCGCGATCCAGCTTGGCAGAGATCTCCGCATTGAAGAGCTCTGCGTCAGGAAACGACGGTGCGTCGCTGAACAGGCGCACCAGCTGGGCTTCGAAATCGGGTTCAGCCATGAGCTTCCCTCCTCGCGCCTTCCGGCGGTTGGGCCAGTCTGACCCTGAGTTTATCCAAACCACGTTTGACATGGGATTTCACCGTGCCGATCGGGATGTTCAAGGCCTCGGCGACCTCGGCGTGGGACCAGTCGCCCCCGTAGCAGAGCGAAACCGAAAGCCGCTCGCCCCGGGAGAGGCTCTTGAGGGCCTCGTCCAGATCGATGCGATTGGCCGTCCGGGGCTCATTGAGGGCCGCAGGATCGTCGCCGTCCTGGGCTGCATCCGTGAACACCAGTCGCGCCTCTCGCTTGACCCGGCGCAGATAGAGCCTCGCGGCAATCCGCTTGATCCATCCGGCGAAAGCGCCCTCGCCCCGGTACTCTGCCACCTGCTCGAAGCCGGCCAGGAACGCGTCCTGGGCCAGGTCATCGGCCGTGGTCGAGTCCGCGCCCATCCGGCGCAGCAGACCCCGAACCGAGGAGCCATGCCGCCGGACCAGTTCACCATAGGCCCGGCGGTCGCCCGCCGCCGCAAGGGCGGCGAGTTCCACGTCGTGACCCGTCGGTGATCGATCGCTGGTCATGGTTGCCCCTCCCCCGAAAGCCGATCTCAGACCGGCTTGGGCTTGTTCGGGTTGAAGAAGCTGAGGGCGATGAAGGCCAGGCCAATCACGACCGGGATGGCGGCAAAGCCCATCGAGGGGAAGTGGAAGTCGTGCTTGTCGAAGCTGACGAAGAAGCCGAACAGCCCGATGCCGATGCCGACCGCCAGCCAGATCACACCCGCGCGCATGTCGCTCAGCGAGGTAGGCGGAACCTTGACGCTGCGGGTCAGGGCTTCGATGACTTCAGCCGGGACCGGCTGACCCTTGTCGATCGCGGCGCGCAGAGTCGCCTGCATTTCGAGACGTTCGCGGCTCTTCAGCCAGATCGGCACGATAACGATCGCGCCGATGACAAAGAACATGATGATCGGGATCCAGACCTCATCCATGACGAAACTCCTTTTGGTGGGCGCGCCCCCGTGAGCGCCGCCTTCTGATGATAAGAGGCATCGGGGATGGCGTTTGGAGGCGCCTGCCGGGATGAAACTTTCGTAAGGCTAGGCCTGGTCCACCGGTCGGCCGACCAGCATGGCTGTTGCAAGGACCAGAGCCAGGATTCCGCCGACTGGAACCAGGGCCGGGGCCAGGGCCGCCACCGCCAGATCCAGGACCGGCGCGCAGGCCCACAGCACGGCGCTTGCCGCCAGGGCCGCAGCGCCTGCGGTCAACAGTCTGTCGACCAGCACCCTGCGCTCAACAGCCTCCATGACTTCGGCGACGAACAGGTCGCCCGACGGCGACGCCGGGGCTTCGGACAGAAAGGCGGCCAAACGATCATCGGTTGTCATGACGCTTCTCCCAGGACCGACAGCAGTCTCTCACGACCGCGCGTGACATGCGACTTCACAGTTCCCAGAGGCAGGTCCAGCACCTGGGAGACTTCGGCGTGCGACCAGCCCTGGCCCAGACAGAGGGTCACACAGGCCCGCTGGTCCTCCGGCAGGGTCAGCAGGGCTGCCTCGAGGGCCATGCGGTCCTCGGCCCCGACCGATCCCACAGCCTCCTGGGCCTCAAGCTCGCGCCAGGCCTCGTCCCGCTGCGACGACCGCCGGGCCGCCCGCCGCTGGTCCAGCGCCTTGCGCCAGGCGATGCCATAGAGCCAGGCCCGAAAGCCTTCGTCGGCCCGCAGCCGCCCCAGACTCGTCCAGGCCGCCACGAAGGCCTCCTGGGCGATGTCATCGGCATCCGTCCAGCCGCTCTTGCGCAGAAAGCCCCTGAGAGGCTTTTCGTGCAGGGCGACCAGCCGGGCGAACGCCGCCTGGGACCCACCACGCGCCGCCCTGACGAGCGGCGCCTCCATCAGATTTTCGGCCCACGGCCGACCAGCAGCGACACCAGTGAGGCGAGCCCGAGGGCCCCCATCACGAAGGCGACGATCGTGAAGGCCTCACCGGCTCCGTAGAGATCGGTCACGGCCGCATAGGTAAAGCCGGCGCAGAGCGCGCCAAACAGGACGGCACGATAGACGGGGTGCTCCTCGCGATAGCGGCGGCGATACCGGCGCGGAACGCGGCCCGAGCTGTCTTCGTCCTCTTCATTCCAGCGCTTGTTGAGCCGGGCCACCAGTTCCGGCGGCGGCTCCCGACCACTCGCCGCATAGGACTTCAGCAGGTCGAGCGTATCGCGATTGGCCCGGTAGGAGAGCCAGCTTTGAAAACCACCGAACACGAACCAGCTCAGTGGAAAGATCAGCCACCAGTACGAACGAAACAGGTCTTCCATGACATTGCCCCCTCAAAGGCCAGCGCGAGCAGTGCGCGCTCTGGGTGTTAGTCGCCGCCGGAGCATCGACTGGATGCAGGCCGCGAGAAGAAATGCAGACGGTGATCGATCAGGCGCGGTTCAGGCGCGCCATCAGTTCGGGCGGTGCCTCGCGCCCATGGCGGACATAGGTCTGGACAAGGTCCAGGGTGTCGCGACGGACCTTGTGCGACAGCCAGGCGCGCAAACCGGCCATGGCGAACCAGCTCAGCGGGAAAGCCAACCACCAGAAATCGCGGAACAGCGCCAGCATCGTCTTGTCTCCAGTGCGGTGCCCCATGGCCCCGTCTTCTGAAGGTTAGACGCCGCCGACCGGCGCGGTGGATGCAGTGAGATGCGAAATAATTTCGGCCGGTGATTCAAATACGATGGTCGGGCCGTGCTCGACCAGGATCGAGCGCTTGGCCGCGCCCCAGGTCACGGCACCGCTGGCCAGTCCAATGACCCGCGCCGCTTCAATGTCGCGGGTTTCATCGCCGATGCAGATGACCCGGTCCCGGGACGGGAGACCGGACGTCACCTTGCGGAACTTGCGGGCCTTGCCAAACAGCGACGCCCCGCAGGAGAACTGCTCGATCAGCCCCGACAGATCCGGGCCGAGGACCGCCCGAATGGTCTTCTCGCTGTTGGAGCTGACAACCGCCAACCGCAGGCCGGCTGCATGCAAGGCCTGCAGCATACCGGGTGTTTCGGGGAACAGCGGGATCGAAGCCGTGTCAGCCTGCATCAGCTTTTTACCGTGGGCTGCGATCATCGGCAGCTTCCAGGGCGAAATACCCAGATAGCGGATCACTTCCCGCGTGCTACGGCCCCGCAGCATATCGATCTCTTCGTCGGTGACCGTCTTGAACCCGAACCGGCGCGCCATCGGATTGATGGCACCGATCATCCAGGCGGCGCTGTCGGCCAGCGTGCCGTCGAAGTCAAAGATGACCATGTCGTACGACGGGACGGGATGGGCTCCCACGCGATGTTTCCTGCGCTCTTTGGTCTGAACTGGCCGGGCGTCGGCGGAATTAGCCCAACCTTACCCTGTTTGTCGCGCGAAACCGGGAGGCCGCGCAAATTGAAGACGGTGACCGGGCTTCAAGCCCCCGTCCCGAACATCCCGGCATAGGCTTCGGGCTTGAACCCCGCCAGCAGCCGTCCACCCGAATCGAGCAGCGGCCGTTTGATCATGGAGGGTTGATCCAGCATGAGGTTCACGGCCCGCGCTGCGTCGAGATCAAGCTTTTCAGCGTCAGGCAACTTGCGGAACGTGGTGCCGGCGCGGTTCAGAACGACCTCCCAACCCAGCTCGCCGACCCAGGCCTCCAGGCGGCTCCGGTCAATTCCGGCCACCTTGTAGTCATGAAAGGCGTAAGTGATCCCGTGACCGTCAAGCCAGTCACGGGCCTTCTTCATCGTGTCGCAGGCCTTGATGCCATAGATCGTCACGGCCAATGCGATGCCCTCCTGGAACAAACCCGACGGCGTGCGCGAGGCACGCCCCCGGCTCAGGCCATCTCAGACTGGGCGAGCTGATTGCGCAGACGTTCGGCAACCGCCCCCAGGGTGATCGCCGAGAGGGCGTCATCCACGGTCATGCGATCCTCGGTCGGGGCGATCAGGGCAATACGATGGGTGAAGTCGGTGATCGCCGTGATGTGCTGGGCCAGCAGGTCAACCGTATGCAGCTCCTGCATCACCCGGGCCTGCCCCTCGGGCGGGGTTGCCGCCAGGATCTGACCCAGGGCGTTGTCCAGCTCGCCGCAAGCCTGGGCGGCAATGGCCATCTCGGACGAAACTGCCGCCAAGATCGCTGCTACGCTCGAACCCGCACCGGTGTCCTGTGTCGCACTCATGTCGCTTCCCCGATTTTGGAACGAGGGTCGACGCCCAAGCCCCTGCGGCCCCACTCTTCAGGGCCACGCGAGCGTGCATGGTGGAGTGATCCGCCCCTCTCCTGCAAGCACTCTGACGTAACGACCGCTAGAAGGACTTCGGCAAACCCAGAACATGGGTCGCGACATGGCTCAAAATGAGGTTCGTCGAGATCGGGGCCACCTGATAGAGGCGGGTCTCCCTGAACTTCCGCTCGACATCATAGGCCTCGGCAAAGCCAAAGCCCCCGTGGACCTGCAGACAGACATCAGCGGCCGCCCAGGACGCCTCAGAGGCCAGCATCTTGCCCATATTGGCTTCTGAACCGCAGGCCTGGCCGTCGTCGAACAGCGCCGCCGCGCGTTGCACCATCAGTTCAGCCGCCGCGACCTGGACGTGGGCCCGGGCGATGGGGAACTGGACGCCCTGATTCTGTCCGATCGGCCGCCCGAAGACCTCACGATCCCGCGCATAGGCGCTGGCCCGATCGACAAAGAACTTGCCGTCACCGATGCATTCCGCTGCGATCAGGATCCGCTCGGCGTTCATCCCGTCAAGAATGTAGCGGAAGCCGCTGCCTTCATTGCCGATCAGGTTGGCGACCGGAACCCTGAGATCCTCGAAGAACAGCTCGGTCGTGGCGTGATTGAGCATGGTCCGCACTGGCCGGATGGTCAGCCCCCGACCGACGGCCTCGCGCAGGTCGACCAGCAGCACGCTCATCCCGTCGCTCGGCTTGGCGACCTGGTCGCGGGGAGCCGTCCGGACCAGCAGGATCATCAGATCCGAATGCTCGGCCCGCGAGATCCACAGCTTCTGGCCATTGACCACATAGTGATCGCCGTCACGACGGGCCGAGGTGGAGATACGGGTTGTGTCGGTTCCCGCCCCCGGCTCGGTGACCCCGAACGCCTGCAGGCGCAACTCACCCGACGCGATCCGCGGCAGATAGGCCGATTTCTGGGCCTCGCTCCCATGCTTCAGGAGCGTGCCCATGGTGTACATCTGGGCGTGGCTGGCCCCGCCGTTGCAGCCGGAGCGATGCACTTCCTCAAGAATGGCTGTCGCCGCCCCGAGACCGAGACCCGAGCCGCCATAGGCCTCCGGGATCAGGACCGACAGAAAGCCGCTTTCGGTCAGAGCCCCGACAAATTCCGTCGGATAGATCCGGTCGCGATCAAGGGCCTGCCAGTAGGGCCCGGGAAAGTGGGCACACAGCTTGCGCACCGAGTCGCGGATTTCAGGGAAGCTCTGATCCGGTGCGGTGGCCATGGGGACTCCTTTTCACCTTATCCTAGCCGCCCTTCCCCAAGGGACTCCAAGCCTCTTGCGACAGGGGTTCTCCTGAAGCGCGACAGGCTGGACGCCGCGGCCGCTTTCCAGTCGAATAGGCCGCATGTCCCAGGCCAGCCCAAGCGCCATCTCCGCCGAACAGATCGCCGACTGGCGCGGCGCGATCGGGCGGACCTCTGTTTTGCAGCAGACCCTTGATGAGGCCAGCCTGCGTCGCTTCGCCGTCGCGGTCGGTGCCGACACGGATGTCGAAAAACGCCCGCCGCCCCTCGCTCACTGGGCCTGGTTCCTGGACGCAGCCGAAGCCTCCCGGCTCGGCCCGGACGGTCATCCCCAGAGGGGGGACGGGCTACTGCCGCCGATCACCCTGCCCCGCCGGATGTTCGCCGCCGCAAAACTCCGCTTCAACACGCCGCTCATCCTTGGCGAGCCCGCGGACCTCACCCTGACCGTTGCCGACCTCACGCTCAGACAGGGCAAAACCGGCGATCTGGTGTTCGTGGAGCTCGATCGCGTCCTGACCCAGCGTGGCGAGGTGCGGGTCATCGAGCGCCAGACGATTGTCTACCGCGGCCAGGGCGAGCCCCTGCCTCCCGTCGCAGAGGCACCGACCCTCGATCAGGACACGGGAAACCTCTGGACTCCGACCACCGTCGAGCTCTTCAGGTTTTCGGCGGCGACCTTCAATGCCCACAGGATCCACTACGACCAGCCCTATGCCCGCGCGGTCGAAGGCTATCCCGATCTCGTCGTGCATGGTCCACTGACGGCCGCCCGTCTGGCGGGCCTGGCTGTACGCCGCGCCGGCGGTGCCCCCCTCAAGACCTTCCAGTTTCGCGCCGTCGCGCCGCTCTTCGTCAATCAGCCTGTCCGGCTGTCTGCGGGAGACCCGTCGGGAGGCCTGGCGGCCACGCGCTGCGATGGTGCGATAGCCATGTCAGCCGAGGCTACGATCTGACGGGCTGGCAATTTGCCCGGTCTCACCCCACACTCTCTTCAACGAGATTGCCAACGGGAGGCCGGGTCATGAAAACCGTCGTGTTGATGTCCGCACTGATGCTGGCCGCAGGCGGTCCGGCAGCGGCGCAAAGCGCACCGCCGATCGCCCGGGTCACCGTCGAGATCAGCCCGGACCTCGCCCGTAACACCGACACCCTTGATGCACGCGAGTTTGACTATCTGAAGCGGGAGCTGACTCGTGTGGTCGAAAAGAAGCTCAAGGCGAAGGGGGCCATGCCTGTCGAAGGCGGTACGCTGGCCCTCGTCATCGAGGACGCCACGCCCAACCGCCCCACCCAGAGGCAGATGAGCCTGAAACCCGGCCTGTCCTATTCCAGCTTCGGGGTCGGGGGCGCGCGCATCAGTGGCGAGTATCGCGACCCGTCCGGCGCGACCACTCCGATCCGTTATGGCTGGTATGAGACCGATATCCGGCGCACGCCGGACTATGGCACCTGGACTGATGCAGACCGCGCGTTCGGGCGACTGGCCGACAAGGTTGCCAAAGGCGAGCTGAACTGAACCGGCTCAAGCCGGCAGAAGACGCGCAGACTTAAAGGCGGGATCCAACTCGCCGTGGGGAGAGAAAAACGCATGACCGAGAAACGGTCGTCCTGGTCCTTGGCCGCCTTCGCCGCGCCATGTCTGCCCCTGTCGGCTCTGGGCCTGCCCCTGGTGGTCTATCTGCCCGAATACTATACGAGCGAGCTGGGTCTCTCCCTGACCGTGGTCGGCTCAGCCTTCCTGCTGGTACGGCTGATCGACATCATCTTTGATCCGCTGATCGGTGGCGTCATGGACCGGACCCGGACCCGTTGGGGCCGGTTCCGGCCGTGGATGGTTGGCGGGGCACCGCTGGTCGCCGCCGGAGCCTATTTCCTGTTCATGGCCCAACCCGGCATGAGTGCCGGATATCTGTGGCTCTGGCTGATCGTCGTCTATGCCGGCTACTCGATGATGAGCCTGTCGCACACGGCCTGGGCAGCGGTCCTGTCCAGCGACTATCAGCAACGCTCGCGGGTCTACGGCTGGTGGCAGGCCGGCAATGTCATCGGCATGATCCTCGTGCTGACCCTGCCGCCGATCATGTCCATTGTCTTCAAGGGGGACCACGGGGCCGGAATCCGCGCCATGGGCTGGTTCATCGTGGCTCTGATCCCGCTGACCGTCCTGCTGGCGACCCGCGCCGTCGGGGAGACGAGCGCGCCCCTGCAACGCCACAAGTCCGGTGTCGTGGAGTATCTCGCCCTCCTGAAGCGCGTTTCGGTCAGGAAGCTGCTGATTGCCGATCTGCTGATGGGCCTGGCCCCGGGCATCGCCGGCGCGCTGTTTTTCTTCTTCTTCGAGCGCATCAAGGGCTTCGACAAGACCGAGGCCGGAATCCTGCTGCTGGTCTATTTCGTGGCCGCCCTCGCCGGGGCCCCGCTCTGGCCCGTCCTGGCCCGTCGGATCGGCAAGCACAAGGCACTGGCCGTGGCCTCGGTCATCTATGCCGTCGTGCAGGTCCTCGCCGTCCTGACCCCGGCCGAGAACACGGTGCTGGGGATGCTGATCCTGATCCTGGCCGGCCTGCCCTACTCCGCAGCCCCGCTGCTGGTCCGCGCCATGATGGCCGACATCAGCGACGAGGAGCGCCTGATCACCGGGGCCGATCGAACAGGCCTGCTCTATGCCCTGGTCAGTGGCACAGCAAAGCTCGGCCATGCCATGGCCATCGGTGCCTTTCCGGTTCTGGCCCTTTTGGGTTTCGATCCCAAGCTGCCGACCGCGACCGGTGAAACGGCGCTGATTGCGCTCTATGCCGTCGTTCCGGCGGCGCTGGGCCTTGTGGTGGCTGCCGTCATGCTGCGGTATCCGCTGGACGCCACCCGAGTCGCCGAGATCCAGCGGCAGCTCGCGGAGCGTCAGCCAGAGCCGCAGCCGCCTGCCCCGGAACCCGATCCGAATGTCGCCCTCCTCACCCCTGCCGACCGATGATGCCTCGCCGCTGGCCCGCCTGATCGAGATCATGGCGCGGCTCCGTGACCCCGCCGGCGGCTGCCCCTGGGATCAGGCCCAGACCTTCGCGACGATCGCGCCCTATACGGTCGAGGAAGCCTATGAGGTCGCCGATGCGATCGAGCGCGGCGATCTGGGGGACCTGAAGGAAGAACTCGGCGATCTGCTGTTGCAGGTCGTGTTCCATTCGCGGATGGCCGAGGAACAAGGGGTCTTCGACTTCAGCGATGTCGCGGCGACGATTTCCGACAAGATGATCCGCCGCCACCCGCACGTCTTCGGGGATCACAGCTACGACGACCAGGCCGCCCAGACGGCCGGCTGGGAGGCGCTGAAGGCCGAGGAACGCAAGGCCAAGGCCAAGGGCGGCGTCCTCGACGACGTGCCGGCGGGCCTGCCGGCCCTGACCCGCGCCGTGAAACTGACCAAGCGCGCGGCCCGGGTCGGGTTCGACTGGCCCTCGACCCGCGAAGTGCTCGACAAGCTGCGCGAGGAAATCGCCGAGCTGGAGGTCGAGATCGAGGCCGGCGACAGGGCCAAGGCGCGGGAAGAGCTGGGCGACCTGCTGTTCGTCTGCGCCAACCTGGCCCGCAAGCTCGATGTCGAGCCCGAGGACGCGCTCCGGGCGACCAACGCCAAGTTCAGCCGCCGCTTTGCCTTTATCGAAACGGCGCTCGCCGCCGACGGACGCACGCCGGACCAGTCGGATCTCGCGGAAATGGACGCGCTCTGGAATGACGCCAAGGCCGCCGAGAAGGCCTCCTAGCCGAAAGCCCTATTCCGCTGCGACCATGATGAAGGCGTCCGGGAACTGACGCTCGAAGCGGCCAAGGGCCTGGGGATCGAGCCGCGCCACCAGCACCACGCCGCCCTCGTCCTGGTCCTCGCGGCTCAGAACCCGGCCGTTGCGGTAGATCCAGGCCAGGGCCTCGCCGTCACCGGGTCCCAAGCGCACCGCGACCGGCGGGGCATCGTCAATCAGCGCCGCAATGCGCTTGAGCAGGGCCTCACAGCCCTCGCCTGTGACGGCCGACACCGGGGACGCCTCAACACGACGGGCACTGCCGGCGACTTCCTCGCGATCCTCATCTGGAACGAGGTCAAACTTGTTCCAGACCTCAACGACGGTCTTGCCTTCGTCGAAGGTGACGCCGAGCTCGGCCAGGACGGTTTCGACGTCCCGAGCCTGGGCCTGGCTGTCGGGATTGGCGATATCCCGCACGTGCAGGACGACGTCAGCTTCCTGAACCTCTTCCAGCGTCGCCCGGAAGGCCTCGACCAGTTCGTGGGGCAGGTCGGAAATGAAACCGACGGTATCTGACAGGATGGCGGGCCGTCCGTCCGGCAGCTTGACCGTCCGCAGGGTCGGATCAAGCGTCGCAAACAGCATGTCCTTTGACAGGACATCGGCATCGGTAAGCAGGTTGAACAGGGTCGACTTGCCGGCATTGGTGTAACCGACAAGTGCCACGGTCGGATAAGGCACCTTCTTGCGGGCCTTGCGATGCAGGGTGCGCGTACGGCGAACCTCATCGAGCTCCCGCTTCAGCTTCAGAATGTGGTCGGCGATCAGACGGCGGTCGAGCTCGATCTGGGTTTCACCGGGGCCGCCCGTGTTACCGGTGCCGCCACGCTGACGCTCGAGGTGGGTCCAGGTCCGGACCAGCCGGGAGCGTTCATAGTCGAGCCGTGCCAGCTCGACCTGCAGCTTGCCCTCACGGGTCCGGGCGCGCCGGGCGAAGATCTCGAGGATCAGTCCGGTCCGGTCCACGACCTTGACGTTGAGGCCCTTTTCCAGATTGCGCTGCTGGACGGGCGTCAACTGATCATCAAAGACCGCGACGTCGATCTTCTCGACCTCGCAGATCGCGGCAAATTCCTGGATCTTGCCCTTGCCGAACAGGGTGGCGGGCGTGACCACGCGCAGGGGCGCGATCATGGTCTCGACAACGTCGAGGTCCAGGGCAATCGCCAGACCGACCGCTTCCTCGAGACGTGACTTGGGGTCACGCGCCAGGGCGGCGGCCGGGCCGCGCAGAGGCCGCACCGGATGGATGACAAACGCCTTCAGAACCGGCGCGGCGTGATCTACGGACTTGGAGGAAGATTTGGACAAGCGTCTCTAATTCAATCGTCGGAATCGGCGCTCGGCTCATACAGCTGGACAGGCTGCGCCGGCATGATGGTCGAGATGGCGTGCTTATAGACCAGTTGCGACTGGCCGTCGCGGCGCAGCAGCACGCAGAAATTGTCAAACCAGCTCACGACTCCCTGCAGCTTGACGCCATTGACGAGGAAGATGGTGAGCGGCGTCTTGGACTTGCGCACGCTGTTCAGGAAGGTGTCCTGCAGGTTCTGTTTCTTTTCGGCAGACATGGGGGTTCCCCTCTTATTGTTTCGGGGGGCAAAGCACCCCCCACACAAACAAGCTCATGCTAGATCATTTTTCGCCGAATGGGATCAACATTCGACGGCAATTGCCCGTATTCCCTGAAACCCCGACACTTCCAGCCGGGTTCCATACGGACCAGATACCCCGTTTCAGCAGGCCTTCTCGGTGGCCTTCTGCACATAGAGCTTGCGCAGCCGGGTCGCCACCGGCCCGGGTTTTCCATCCCCCAGGGCCACGCCGTCGACGCTCACGATGGGCATCACCAGGGTTCCGGCTCCGGTGATGAAGGCCTCTCGTGCAGACTGGGCCTCGGCGATCGTGAAGGGCTGTTCGCTGATCGGCAGACCGGCCTCGCGGATCACCTCCAGCAGGGTCGAGCGCGTCACACCGCGAAGAATGTTGGCCTGGGTGTCGCGCGTGCGCAGCCGGCCCTCGGAATCGACGATCCAGGCGTTGGACGACGCGCCCTCGGTCACCAGCCCCAGATCATCGACGAACCAGGCTTCAATCGCGCCACGTTCGCGCGCCGCCTGCTTGGCCAGGGCATTGGGCAGCAGACCCACCGACTTGATGTCGCAACGGCCCCAGCGATTTTCGGGCAAGGAGATTACCGACGCCCCGAGCGCCGCCTTGGCCTCGGCCGCCTTGCGATCGACCGACTTGGCCGTGATCACCACCGAAGGCGGCACGGCAGGATTGGGGAAGGCATGGTCACGTCGCGCCACGCCCCGGGTCACCTGCAGATAGACGAGCCCGTCCCGCACGTGATTGCGCCGCACAGCTTCCTTCAGAACACAGGTCAGGGCCTTCTCACCCATCGGATGGGCGATCCGCAGCTCGTCGAGGCTGCGCCACAGGCGGGCAAAGTGCCCTTCAGCGTCAGCTAGCCGCCCCTCAAAAACCGCCCAGACCTCATAGACCCCGTCGGCCAGCTGATAGCCGCGATCCTCGATGTGGACGGCGGCTTCGCCGTGACGAACAAACCGGCCGTTCACATAGGCGAAACGCGACATCTACTCTTCCTCTTCCACGCGGGCCCCGGCCACGCCCAGCGACTTGAGCTTGCGATGCAGGGCCGAGCGCTCCATCCCGATGAAGTTGGCGGTCCGTGAGATATTGCCGCCGAACCGCAGGATCTGGGCGTTGAGATACTCCCGCTCGAACAGTTCGCGCGCCTCGCGCAGCGGCAGGGCAATAATCCGCTCGGCCCCGATGGCTCCGGCATGGCCGGCCGAGGGCTGTTCGGCCCCGGCCAGCATTTCGGCGGTGATGACGTCGCCGGGCTCGCCGGCCGCCAGGATCAGCATGCGCTCGACATTGTTGCGAAGCTGCCGAACGTTGCCGGGCCAGGCCTGGACCTGCAGCGTGGCCAGCGCGTCATCGCCCAGCCGGCGACGCGGCAGGCCTGTGGCCTCCACGATCCGGTCGATGAAAAAGCTGATCAGCTCGGGAATGTCTTCGCGCCGTTCCGAGAGCCCGGGTACCCGCACGGGCACCACATTGAGCCGGTGGAAGAGATCTTCGCGGAACCGTCCGGCGGCAATCTCGTCGCGGAGATCGCGGGAGGTCGAGGAGATGACCCGCACATCGACCTGCACGTCGCTGTCGCCCCCGACCCGCCGGAACCGCTGCTCGACCAGCACCCGCAGAATGCGGCTCTGGGTCTCGCGGGGCATGTCGGCCACTTCATCGAGATAGAGCGTGCCGCCATGGGCCCGTTCGAACACGCCGATCTTGCGCGGCCGACCGCCCTCACCCTCCTCGCCGAACAGTTCGACATCCAGCCGCTCGGGTGCCATGCCGGCCGCACTGACTGCCACGAACTCCTGCCGGGTCCGGGCGCTCGCGCCGTGGATCAGACGCGCGACGAGTTCCTTGCCGGCACCAGGCGGTCCCGAAACCAGAACCCGGCTATTGGCCGGAGCCACCTTGGCGATCATCTGGCGCAGCGCCTGGGCGGCTGCCGACTTGCCCATCAGCCCGTCTGACGTAAAGCTCTGGGCCCGCAGACGCCGGTTCTCGCGCTTCAGGCCGGCAGCTTCCAGCGCACGCTCAACAATGAGCAGCAAGCGGTCGGACTTGAACGGCTTTTCCAGGAACTCGTAGGCCCCGCGCTTGATCGCACTGACGGCCGTTTCGATATTGCCGTGACCCGAAATCATGATCACCGGCAGGTCGGGATCCAGAGACTTGACCATGTCGAGCAGTTCCAGCCCGTCCATGCCCCCGCCCTGCATCCAGATATCAAGGACCAGCAGCGCCGGCTTGCGCGCTCGCAAGGCCGCAAGGGCCTGGTCGGCGTCGGCGGCGGTTCGCACCGCATAGCCCTCGTCCTCGAGGATCCCGGCCACGAGGTCGCGGATGTCGGCCTCGTCGTCCACCACAAGCACATCAGCGCTCATATCACTTCCTCTACACCACCCACGGCCGCCGCGGTCAGGCGTACAGTCGTGGGAAACTTCAGGATCACGCGGGCCCCGGTCCCTTCGCGTGCATCGGTCAGGGCAAGACTGCCCTCATGGTCTTCCATGATGCGCTTGACGATCGCCAGGCCCAGGCCCGTGCCCTTCTCTCGGGTCGTCACATAGGGCTCGGTCAGGCGGTCGCGGTCGCGGACCGGTAGCCCGACCCCGTTGTCCTCGATGATCACCGACAGCTCGTCCGCGGTGGACACCAGGGTTGCAACGATCCGCCCCGCCGGCTCGGGCGAGGCCTGACGACGTGCCCCGACAGCTTCGCCGGCGTTCTTCAGGATATTGACCAGGCCCTGACCGATCATCCGGGCATCGCAGGTGATCAAGACGTCGGCTTCGGGCCCCTCGAGCAGGACCTCGACCTCGGAATCGATGAACCGCTGGGCAAACACCGCCTGGCGCAGCATCTCGGTCAGATTGGCCGGCTCGAACCGCGGGGCCGGCATACGGGCAAAGGCCGAGAACTCGTCGACCATCCGGCCGATGTCGCCTACCTGGCGAATGATCGTATCGGTGCAGCGGTCAAAGGTCTCCAGATCGCCGGTAATCTCCTTGCGATACTTGCGACGGATGCGCTCGGCGGACAGCTGGATCGGCGTCAGCGGGTTCTTGATCTCGTGGGCGATCCGGCGCGCCACGTCCTTCCAGGCCGCATTGCGCTGGGCGGCCACAAGGCGGGTGATGTCGTCGAAGGTCAAAACCAGACCCTCGGCAACGTGCCCGGCCCCGCGCACGCGCAGCCGGCGAGTCTCACCATCGCGGATCAGATCGACCTCAACCTCGGCATCGGAGCGGCCTTCAAGGACCGTCTCGATCACGACATCGAACTCGGGTGCTGCTGCAATGAGGTCCAGGCCGACCGCGTCCTCCCTCAGACCCAGCAGGGCTGCGGCCCGGCGATTGAGGGCGGAGATCCGCCCCTGGGCATCCAGGCTGACGACCCCTGCACTGACACCGGACAGTACAGTTTCGATGAACTGCCGCCGGGTCTCGGCATCGAGGCTGGCCGCCCTCAAGGCCGCCTGCTGAACCTGAAGATCCGTCGTCATCATGTTGAAGGCTATGGACAGGGCCCGGATCTCCTCCGGTCCGACCGAGGCATCGACCCGGGCATCCAGGTCGCCGGCCGAAACACGGCCCGCCGCCTCAACCAGGCCCGCAACCGGACCTGCGATTGAGTTGGCTGCGGCAATGCCCACCCAGACGGCGGCCACAAGCACCAGAAGGGCCGTCTCGACATAGCTGAGCCCGAAGATCGCCTGGATCCGGACACGACTGCGCTCGGCATCCCGGTAGGAGATCAGGGATTCCTCGGTTTCGATCAGGTGACTCAGAATGCCGTTGTCGACCGGCCGCACGACATAGAGATAGGCGTCAGGAAACGCCTTCAGGCGATAGAGCGCGCGGAACAGGTCGGCAGAGACGAACCGCTGGGCAATGGCCTCACCCGTATCGGTTCCGGCAAAACTGGACGGCGGCGGGGCCAGGAACGGCGGAGCGCCGCGCGTCTCGGCCCGGGCCAGGATCCGGCCGTCACGGTCCAGCACATAGGCAGCCGAAAACCCGTTATCCTTGGTCAGGTCCGACAGGAAGTGGCCGAAGGCGACCGGGGCCTGCGACATCGCGGGCGCGGCGTCGTTCAGGTTGGAGGCCATCGGGCGAATATGTTCGCTGATGTATTTGATCTGCTCGGCGACGTAGGAATTGGCCACCTTGGCCGAGTTCTCGACGACGGTCCGAACCCGCTGGCTGAACCAGCCCTCCACGCCCCGGTTGACCAGAACCCCGAAGAACAGGGCGACAATCACGGCCGGAGCCACGGCCGCGAACGAAAACAGTCCGACGAACCGCAGGTGCAGGCGGGCCCCGGCGTCATTGGCCCGGGCGTCGATCATCTCGAACAGTTGCAGGCCAACCACGGTGGCGATCCCGAGGATCAGCACCAGGTTGAAGCCGAGCACGATGAGGATCGCCGTGCTGGCCGGACTGATCGGTCCGCTCTTGGGCGGCGATGAGGCCAGTGCGATCCCGGTAATGGTCAGCAACGCGGCCAGAGCATAGGCCCCGGCAATCACATAGCGCGACCGCAGGAGCGCACGCCACCAGGCCCGGCTGAACCGGGCCGGTGAGTCACCAGATCCGGAAACGGACACGACTGACGCCATGGACACAGTCTAGATGGGGGTGTGCCCCAAATTCAACAGCTATGTGCCAATAAAGCTTCAGCGCCGACCCCGTGTCATCTCCACCCCGAGATCCTGGATCTTCTTCCGCAGGGTGTTGCGGTTCAAGCCGAGGATTTCCGCCGCCCGAACCTGGTTGCCACGCGTGGCCGACAGGGTCAGCTGAATCAGCGGCCGCTCGACCTCCTGCAGCACCCGGTCATAGAGCCCTGCGGCCGGCACGCCGTCGGGCTGGTCGGCGAAGTGCGCCGCCAAGTGACGTTCAACCAGCATCGACAGGGTCACCGGCCCCTCGTCGGACCTTACAGCCGGCGTATGGTCCTGAAGTTCGCGATCGACGATCCGGGCGGTGATCAGCTCTTCGGCGTAAAGGGCGCACATCCTCCGGATCAGGTTTTCCAGCTCGCGGACATTGCCCGGCCAGGAGTGGACCTTCAGGCGATCCAGGGCACTGGAATCGATGGTCTTGGCGGGCAGGCCCTCGCGGTTGGCGCGCAGCAGGAAGGTCCGGGCCAGATCGGGAATGTCCTCGGCCCGGTCACGCAGGGGCGGCAGGCGCACCGGTGCCACGTTCAGACGGAAGAACAGGTCCTCGCGGAACAGGCCCTGCTGGATCAGACCGCGCAGGTCGCGATTGGTGGCCGCAATGATCCGCACATTGGGCCTGCGGCCGGTCTTGGGATTGAGGACAGGCTCGGTCCCGTCGATCACCCGCAGCAGGCGGGTCTGGGCATCCAGCGGCATGTCGCCGATCTCGTCGAGGAACAGAGTGCCGCCGTCAGCCTCGATCAGCCGGCCGAGGTCACCCTCGCCGCGCCCGAACAGCTCGGTCTCGACCCGCTCGCGCGGCACGGCGGCCAGATTGATGACGACGAACTTGCCGTCACGACGGCGGCCCAGCTCGTGCAGGGCCCGCGCCACCAGTTCCTTGCCGGTGCCGCTCTCGCCGAGGATGAGCACGGTCAGATCGGCTCCGACCAGGCGGGCGATGGTTCGATAGACCTCCTGCATCGGAGCCGAGCGCCCGATCAGCGGCAGGCGCTCGTCCCGCATCGCGCGGGCCTGGGCCTTGGACGCCTCGGCATCGGCCGGCCGCGACAGGGCCCGACGGGCTGCAGCTGTGACATCATCGAGGTCGAAAGGCTTGGAGATATACTCGAACGCCCCGGCATCGGCGGCGTTGACGGCCGTCAGAAGGGTGTTCTGGGCACTCATCACGATGATCGGCAGCTTGGGCCGCTCCTTGCGGATGCGCGGCAGCACGTCAAAGACGTTCTCGTCGGGCATCATCACATCGGTGACCACAAGGTCGCCCTCGCCGTCGGTCACCCACTTCAAAAGCGTGGTGGCGTTACCGGTGGCCCGGACCTGGTAGCCCAGGCGGGTGAAGGCCTGACTGAGGACGAGCCGGATCGAGGAATCGTCGTCGGCGATCAGGATCTTCTTGCTGGCGGCGTTCATACTCACGCGTCTCCAGAGGAGGGTTCAGGGGCAACGGGCAGCAACACGCGGAAAACGGTGCGTCCCGGCTCGGATTCGAAATCGATCAGGCCGCCATGGGCGGTGACCAGCTTGGTGACCAGGGCAAGGCCAAGGCCCGTCCCGTTGGCCTTGGTGGTGACGAAGGGCTGGAACAGGTGATCCCGGAGGGTCTGGGGCACGCCCGGACCGTTGTCCTGCACCCGCACCTCGATCGGCGCGCCGGCGGTGGTCTTGCCGTCTGCCCCACGGACCCGGACCCCCGGACGCCAGGCCGTGTGGATCGAGATGGCCCCGCGACCGTCACCGCGCATGTGGGCTGCCTCGGCGGCGTTCTTGACCAGGTTCAGGAAGATCTGGATCAGGTGATCCTCATCACCCCAGACCGACGGCAGGGACGGATCGTAGCTTTCCCGGAGCGAAAGCCCGTCGGCGACGCCGTTGGCGACGAGCGCACGCACGCGGTCGAGCACCTGGTGGATATTCACCGGCTCTCTGGGGGTCGGGACGTCTTCGGAGAAGGCCTCCATGCGATCCACCAGACGGCGGATCCGGTCGGTCTCGTCGACGATCAGCTGGGCGAGCGGCTGATCCAGCGCGGACGCCCCGGTCTTCAGCAACTGGGCCGCACCGCGAATACCGGCCAGCGGGTTCTTAATCTCGTGCGCGAGCATCTTGCCGAGACCCACGACTGACCGCAGCCCGGCCGCGTCTGCGCCCCGATCGACACCAAGGACGCCCTTCACATGCAGGGTGAGCAACACCGAGCCGTCGCCGAGCGGCGCGGCGGCACCGTCGGCCTCAAACGGCGGCTGGCCGAAGAGGTTGACCTCGACCCCGTGCTCGCGAACGAGGGAGCCCTCGAAAATGGCCCGATCCAACAGAGACACCAGCACCGAGCCGGGCGGCAGGGCGGCGCGGAAACGGCCCCGCGCCAGAAGCGACAGACCATGGCCGAACAGGGCTTCTGCCGCCTCGTTGACGGCAACCAGACCCCCTTCCCGATCGACCACCAGGGCCGGTTCGGGATTCAGGTCAAAGGCCGCGGTCTTCAGCGCATCCGGCGCCTTGCCCCCCAATGCACGTGCACGGTCGCTCACGCTGCGGCCCTCCGGTCCTGAAGCCATAGTTGGGTCAGCCCCCGCTCGACGGCTTCCGGTGCCTCGAGCCTGCAGAGTTCGGCGCGCGCGGCACGCCGGGCCTCTGCCGTTTCAGGCCAGGGCGCGGCATCGATGTAGGAGGCCAGGTGCTTGCGGAACATCTTCAGGCCCAGGCGCTCGCCATAGAAGTCGAGGCTGCGCCGGAAATGGGTCAGGGCAATCGACAGGCGCTGCTCGGCGTCCGGTTCGACAAAGGCTCGCCCCTCAAGGGCCGCCTCAATGGCCCCGGCGATCCAGGGGCGACCATAGACGCCCCGCCCGATCATCACGCCGTCCGCACCGGACTGGTCCAGGGCCTGGCGGGCCGTCTGACCGTCAATGATGTCGCCATTGACGAGAACCGGCACCGACACCGCCGCCTTGACCCCGGCCACGGCCGACCAGTCGGCGACGCCCTTGTAGAACTGGCTGCGAGTGCGACCGTGAACAGTGATAGCCCGGGCTCCGGCACCCTCGGCACGCTGCGCAATGTCAGCGGCGTTGCGCATGCTGTCATCCCAGCCGAGGCGCATCTTGACGGTCACCGGCACGTCAACGGCATCCACAGCGGCCCGGACGAGGGCTTCGGCAAGATCGGGCTCACGCATGATCGCCGAGCCGGATTGCTGGCCGGCCGAGACTTCCTTGGCCGGGCAACCGAAATTCAGGTCGATGATTTCGGCCCCGGCTTCGGCCGCCATCCGCGCGCCGAGAGCCATCAGGTCGGGGTCACGGCCAACCAGTTGCACCACCATCAGCGGCAGGCCATCGCCGACCGCCGCGCGACGGACGACATCCGGCCGCCCCCGCGCAAACTCGGCGCAGGCGACCATTTCCGTTGCCACATAAGGCGCGCCGAGCGCGGTGGCCGTTTCTCGGAAGGGCAGGTCCGAGACTCCGGTCATGGGCGCGATCCAGACGCGCCCGGGAACCTCAACACTGCCGACTTCGAGCGCTTTGCTCATTTTGTGATCATCCCCAGCGCCATGTTTTTAGGCACATTGTGCAGCGCAGTAAAGCCTTCATCTCTGGATCAAGCGGAACGAGGCGTCTAAGACACAGGCCATGACCTTCTCCGTTGTGATCGTCGCTGCCGGTTCGGGGACCCGAGCCGGCCCGGGCCAGGCCAAGCAATGGCGCCTGCTCGCCGGCAAGCCGGTCCTGCGCTGGTCCGTCGAGGCCTTTCGCGCTGCGGGTGCCGCCGAGATCGTGATCGTGACCACGGATGAGGGCCAGACTGCCCTGCCCGGCATCCTCGAAGGGCTGGAGGGCTGGCGCAGCGTGCGTGGAGGAGCCACCAGGGCGCTCTCCGTACAGTCCGGGCTCGCCGCTCTGGCCGACCGTCCCGCAGCCGAACCCGTCCTGATCCATGATGCGGCGCGCCCCTTCGTACGCGAGGCCACAATCATGAGCCTGCTCGCGGCCCTCAGGGACGCGGATGGAGCCATCCCGGCCCTGCCCGTGGCCGATACCCTGAAACGCGCGCTTCCTGGCGAGCGAACCATCACGACGTCGCGCGAGCATCTCTGGCGGGCCCAGACCCCCCAGGCCTTTCCACGTGACAGACTGGAAAAAGCCTATGTCGCCTGGTCAGGTCCGCTGGAACCGACAGATGACGCCCAGGTGGTCGAGGCCAGCGGCGGCCAGATCGCTCTGGTGCAAGGCGATCCCGGCCTTCTGAAACTGACCTATCCTGAGGACTTTGCCATGGCCGAACAGCTTGCCGGAACGGCCCGGATCACCCGTGTCGGCCAGGGCTTCGATGCCCATCGCTGGGGCCCAGGCGACTCGGTCTGGCTGTGCGGCGTCGAGATCGCCCATGACGAGACCCTGATCGGTCACTCCGACGCCGATGCCGGACTGCACGCCCTGACCGATGCGCTGCTGGGAGCCATAGGCGAAGGCGACATCGGCGATCACTTCCCGCCGACCGATCCGCAGTGGAAGGGCGCGGCCTCCGACCGCTTCCTGATCCATGCCGCCGATCTGGTTCGAGCCAGGGGCGGCGTAATCATCAATGTCGACGTGACCCTGATCTGCGAACGGCCCAAGATCAAACCGCACCGCGAAGCGATGCGCGAGCGCCTGGCCACGATCCTGGCGTTGCCGCTCGATCGGGTCAGCGTCAAGGCGACGACGACCGAGAAGATGGGTTTCACCGGCCGTGGCGAGGGCCTGGCGGCCCAGGCCATTGTCGCTGTCGAAACCCCCGCCTGAGTTCCTCAAGCTCAAGTCCAACCGCAGGAGCCGCCGATGTTTCCGCTGGAAATCGAGACCCTCGCCCGACTTTTGATCGACGAGGCCCGCGAGCGCTCCCTCCGCATCGTCGCCGCCGAGAGCTGCACGGGTGGTCTGGTGGCCGGCGCGATCTGCGCGATATCGGGCGCTTCGGACGTCTTCGAGCGCGGCTTCGTCACCTACACCAACCGCGCCAAGTCCGAGATGCTGGGCGTGCCGGGAGATCTGATCGCCGACCATGGCGCGGTCTCCGAGCCTGTCGCCCGGATGATGGCCGAAGGGGCCCTGGCCAACAGCAACGGCCATGTCGCCGTCGCCATCACCGGTGTGGCCGGGCCCGGCGGGGGGTCACCGCTGAAGCCGGTGGGCACGGTGCATTTCGCCGTCGCCCGGGCCAATCGCTCGGTCGTGCATCGCCATGAGCGCTTCGACGGCGAAACCCGCGAGGCGGTGCAACTGGCGGCGATCCGCACCGCACTGGAAATGCTGCGCGACGCCGTGGCCTGACCGTGCCGAACACACCCCCTTCAGACTGGCGCCGTTTTGTCGGGCTCGGGCTTCCGCGAAATGCACTGACGGCTGCAGCCCAACGGCGAAGCGAAATCCGCCACGCCATAAGGGTTTCCGCAGCGGTCGGCGCGGCCTTCGCCCTCGCGACCCTGTTCCGCCTGCCACAGGGCTACTGGGCGGTCTTCACGGCGGTGATCGTCGTCCAGGCCAGCCTGGGGGCCACCATCACCGCGTCAGTCGAACGCTTCCTCGGCACCGTGGTCGGTGCCATCGCGGGGGCAGGCGCCGCATACCTGCATAGCCGGTGGCCCCAGTTCGGCGGCCTGATCCTCTGCACGACCGTGGCCCTGGTTGCTTTCCTCGCGGCCGTCCGGCCGACTTTGAAGGTCGCGCCGGTCACCGTCGTGATCATGCTGATCGGAACGACGACCCATATCGACCCGCTCACAGCGGCCTTCTACCGGGTCATTGAAATCACGCTTGGAAGTCTGGTCGGCGTCGCAGCGACGCTTCTGATCTTCCCGGCGCGAGCGCATGGGGCGGTGGTTGCCCGGGTGCAGGAAATCGGCGCCCTGAATGCCGAACTCCTGACCCACTATGTCCGGGTGCTGCGCGGCCAGCCCACCACGCTGTCCACGGCGGACCAGTACGACGCCAATCGTGCCGCCATGGCCAAGCTGCAGACGGCTCTTTCGGAGGCCGATCGCGAGACCGCAAGCCACCTGAGCCTGCGCTCGGCCCCGGAGGCCCTGCCCCGGACGCTCTGGCGGCAGCGCAATGACATCGTGATGATCGGTCGCGCGCTCGCCCAGCCCGTGGCCATCCCGGCGCTGGCCGAGCCGGCTGCCGCCATGATCGAAGCCGCCACGGCCTTCCTGACCCAGGCGATCGGGCTGATTTCCGCCGGGCCACGCCCCGACCGGCTGGCCCTGGCCGAGGCCCATGCGAAATTCCAGGCGACGATTGAAACCTTGCGGCACGAAGGCGCGCTGCGGGCCCTGGCCTTCGACGATGCCGCCCGCGTTTTCGGCCTGGTCTTTGCGGTTGAGAATCTGCACGCCAATCTGGGCGATCTGGCCGACCGCCTCGAGGAGCATCAGGGCATCGGCGACTAGGCCGGCGCTGTCCCGTGGATCGCCCGAGCCCGGGACTCGAAACAGGCGATCAGCTTGTCGGCCGCGCGATCGAGATTGGCCGCCAGCAGGCCGTCAAGCATCCGCGACTTGAAGGCAAAGTCGATGACGAACTCGATGCGGGTTTCATCGCCCTGGGCGACGAACCGCCACTGATTGGCCAGCCGCTTGAACGGCCCGTACAGCAGGCTGACATCGACCGTCAGATGCTCTGCGTCACGCCGTACGCGGGTCGCGAACTTCTCGCGCAGAAACGAGAACCCGACCTGGGCCTCGGCGTCGACCGTGCTCACCGGGCCGTCTTCCCGGGCATTCCACGTCCGCATCGCCGTGATCCAGGGCACGAACTGCGGATAGGCCTCCACGTCCCCGACCAGCGCAAATAGCTGCTCGGGGGTGTAGGGCAGAACCCGCGTTACGACGTGTCGGTGCAAGGGCCTAGGCCGTCCTGGCGTCCAGAGCCCGGCGCGCGGCCTGCAGCTTGGCGAAGTCTTCACCGGCGTGATGCGACGAGCGCGTCAGCGGACTGGCCGAGACCATCAGGAAGCCCTTGGCGCGCGCGATGGCCTCATAGGCCTTGAACTCGTCCGGCGTCACGAAGCGGTCAATGGCCGCATGCTTGCGGGTCGGCTGCAGGTACTGGCCGATGGTGATGAAATCGACGCCAGCGCTGCGCATGTCATCCATCACCTGCATGACCTCTTCCTTAGTCTCGCCCAGCCCGACCATCAGGCCGGACTTGGTGAACTGGGAGGGGTCGCGCTGCTTGACGCGATCCAGCAGGCGCAGGGACTGATAGTAGCGGGCGCCCGGCCGGATCTTCAAATAGAGGCGCGGCACGGTCTCGAGATTGTGGTTGAACACGTCCGGCCGGGCATCGATCACGACATTCTCGGCCTGATCCTTGCGCAGGAAGTCCGGGGTCAGGATCTCGATCGTCGTCCCTGGCGCGGCCGCGCGGATGGCGAGGACGACCTGGGCAAAGTGCTGGGCCCCGCCGTCGGCCAGATCATCGCGATCGACCGAGGTGATCACCACGTGCTTGAGGCCCATCTTGGCAACGGCCTCGGCCACACGGCGCGGCTCGTCCGGATCCAGCGCATTGGGAAGGCCGGTCGTGACATTGCAGAAGGCGCAGGCGCGGGTGCAAATCTCGCCCATGATCATCATGGTCGCGTGCTTCTGACTCCAGCATTCGCCGATATTAGGGCAGGCCGCCTCTTCGCAGACCGTCGTCAGCTTGTGATCGCGGACGATGCCTCGCGTCTCATTGTAGCCGGGCGAGCCCGGGGCCCGGACGCGCAACCATTCGGGCTTGCGCAGCACCGGCGTATCCGGGCGGTTCTGCTTTTCGGGATGGCGCGCCGCCCGGTCTTCCGGGCTACGTGCCTTCAGTGTGTCGATCACTGTGGCCATGAGGCCTAAATCGGACTTCTTGGCCTCCGGATCAAGCGCGCGATCTTGCATAGCGCGCAAAGGCGCGAAATGAGTGAGCCCGATGCATCGCCGCCTGCTTGCCGCCCTGTTGATCCTGACCCTCGCGGGCTGCGGCGATGCCGGCTCCCGCGCGCCCTTTGCCGACAGCCGAACGCCCCCCTCGATCGCCCGTCGCTTCTATGCACCTGACAACTGGGCCTGGGGCTATGTCCGGGTCGGCGACGGCCCGGTTCAGCGCTACGGCGTCTCTTCGCCTCCCGTCGGCCCGCGTGCGACGGTGCTCATCCTGACGGGCTATGGTGAAACGGCGGAAAAGTGGTTCGAGACCGTCCGGCACCTGAACGGAGCAGGCTTTACGGTCTGGGTCCTGGAGCGGCAGGGCCAGGGCGGATCGGAGCGCGCGACTCCCTGGCGTGATCTGGTCCACGCCCGCAGCTTTGATCCCGACGTCGCGGCCATCCGCGCCATGGTCCGGGTCGTCATACGTCCCGGTGGCCAGACCCCGATGATCGTCCTCGGCCATGACCAGGGCGGCCTTGCGGCCATGCTGGCCGTCGAGGACGGACTTCCGGTCGACAGCCTGATTCTGTCCTCGCCGGCCCTGCAGATGCGCAGCCTGCCCCGTAGCCCGGACGAAACCCGGCGACTGGGCCTGTGGGCCAACCGGCTCGGCCTCGGCTGGATGAAGTGGCCCGGCGAGCCTGGCTGGATCCGCGAGGTCCCCGCCACCACCCTGGCCCAGCGGACCGCCGACCGGCAGCGCGGATCGGTGCAGCAGGCCTGGATGCTGGCCAATCCCGATCTCAGAACGGGCTCCCCGAGCCTGGGCTGGCGGTCAGCCTTTTTCGAAGCCGCCGAGCGGGCTCGCAAGGACACCCGGCGGATCCGGCTGCCTGTTCTCGTCCTGACCGGCGGAGCCGACAGCCACGCCAGCACAACGGCGCAGGATCAACTCTGTCAGGCCATCACGAACTGCCGACAGGTTCGTTTCCCGACGGGACGTCAGGATCTGCACATGGAGACCGACGCGGTCCGCAGTCCGTGGCTGACCGAGATTGAACGCTTCACGCACCGGCCGGAAGCCTCCGGACCCGGACCGGTGACGCCTTAACATCACCGATTGTGACTCTTCCTTGCAAAGCTGGACCTTCCCCGGCAGAGTCCGGCCTCAACGAACGAAAGCGATGTCGCTTTTCGGGGAGGTTTCGCCGGGATGCCGGTAGTTTTCAAAGCGGAAGACGGCCAGAAGGCCCTCTTCGACGCCCTTATCGACGCGCGCGACACCTACGGTGCCAACAAGCCCATTCTTGAGGACCAGGATCGCAATCCCCTCAGCTACACGGACCTGATCCGTGGCAGCTTTGCCCTGGGCCGCAAGATCGCCGCCATGACCAAGCCCGGCGAGAACGTCGGGGTGCTGCTGCCGTCGGGCTCTGCAGCGGTGGTGACCTTCTTCGCGCTGCACGCTTTCGGGCGCGTGCCGACCATGCTTAACTTCACGGCGGGCCTGCGGAACCTGAAGGCGGCCTGCGAGCTGGCCAAGGTCAAGCGCGTGCTGACCGCCCACAAGTTCATCGAGCTGGGCAATCTGCACGACATCATCGATGCCCTCGAAGGGCAGGCCGCTATCACCTATCTGGAGGATGTGCGCGGCACCATCGGTCTGGCGGACAAGCTGTTCGCCGCAACGGCCGGCATGTTCCCCCGTCAGTTCCGGGCCCCGGCCAAGCCGTCGGACCGGGGCGTGATCCTGTTCACCTCGGGCAGTTTCGGGGCTCCCCGCGGCGTCGTGCTGAGCCAGGCCAACATGGTCACCAATGCCGTGCAGGTCGCGGCCCATATCGAGCTTGATCCGGACTGGGTGTTCTTCAACCCCCTGCCCGTCTTCCATTGCTTCGGCCTGACCGGCGGTGTGATCCTGCCGCTGCTGAAGGGCATGAAGGCCTTCCAGTATCCCTCCCCCCTGCACACCAAGCAGATCCCGGCGCTTGTAAAAGCACTCGGCGCATCGGTCCTGTTCGCCACCGATACCTTCCTGAACCACTATGCCCGTGCCTCTGATGGCGATGAACTTTCAGGGCTGAGGTTCATCGTCTGCGGGGCCGAGAAGGTTCGCGACGAGACCCACAACCTGATCAACGAGAAATTCGGCAACGTGCCGGTACTCGAAGGTTACGGGGCCACGGAGGCCTCGCCGGTCATCGCCGTGAACAAGCCCGAGGACAACCGCCGGGGAACCGTCGGCGGCCTTCTGCCGGGCCAGGATTACCGGATCGAGCCCGTCGAGGGTATCCCGGAGGGCGGTCGCCTGCTGGTGCGCGGTCCGAACGTGATGCTGGGCTATCTTCGCGAGGACGGCGGCATCGACGCCCCTGAAGGCGGCTGGCACGACACCGGCGACGTGGTGACCGTGACGGGTGATAACTGGATCACGATCAAGGGCCGGGTAAAGCGCTTTGCCAAGATCGGCGGCGAAATGGTCTCCCTGACCGCCGCGGAAGACCTAGCCGCAGCGGTCTGGCCGGACGGCCGCCATGCGGTGATCTCGATGCCTGACAAGAAAAAGGGTGAGCGGCTGGTGCTGGTCACCGACCGCCACGACGCCGCGGTCGCGGAGCTGGTGGCTCATGCCCAGACGGTCGGAGCCCCTGAACTGGCGGTTCCCCGCAAGATCCTGAAGGTTCCCGAGGTCCCGGTGCTGGGCAGCGGCAAGACCGACTATGTCGCCATCCAGCGCATGGCTGACCAGGACGCCCGCGCCGCCTGACGGTTGCACCTGAACATGAAAACGCCGCGCCCGGTGCAAACCCGGCGCGGCGTTTTTTGTTTGATCTGGCCGTCGGGCCTCAAGTGTGCAGAACGCGCCCGTAGGAATCCAACGCCGCCTCGTGCATGGCCTCCGACATGGTCGGGTGGGCATAGACGATGCCGAAGATGTCTTCTTCGGTAGCCTCGAGCGTGATCGCCGTCACGAAGCCCTGGATCATTTCCGTGACTTCGTGACCGATCATGTGGGCCCCGATCAGGGCCCCGGTCTTGGCGTCGAACACCGTCTTGATGAAGCCTTCGGTCTCGCCGGCCGCCACGGCCTTGCCGTTGACCTTGAACGGGAAGCGACCGGCCTTCACCTCGATGCCGGCCGCCTTGGCCCCGGCTTCGGTATAGCCCACCGAGGCGACCTGCGGATTGGCATAGGTGCAGCCGGGGATCGGCGAGTGGACGTTGGGGCTCTTGAAGCCGGCAATGAACTCGGCGGTGTGGATTCCTTCGTGGCTCGCCTTGTGGGCCAGCCAAGGCGCGCCGGCGACGTCGCCGATCGCGAACAGGCCCGGGACATTGGTCTCGCCGTGCTTGCCGGTAACGACATGGCCGCGGTCGAGATTGAGACCCACGGCCTCAGTTCCTTCGGTATTCGGGACGATGCCGATGGCGACAATGCACTTCTCGGCGGTCAGCTGTTCGGCCTTGCCGGCGACCTCGACCGAGACCGACACGCCGGTGGCAGTCTTGTCGATCATGGTCACCTTGGCCCCGATGCGGAACTTGATGCCCCGCCTCTCGAACGCCTTCTGGGCCGCCTTGGAGACTTCGGCGTCCTCGACCGGCATGATGCGGTCGACCGCCTCGACCACGGTCACCTCAGCGCCCAAGGCGCGGTAGAAGCTCGCGAACTCGATGCCGATGGCTCCGGAGCCGATCACCACCAGCGACTTGGGCATGGTCTTGGGCACCAGGGCATCGCGATAGGTCCAGACCTTGTCGCCGTCCGACACCGCGCCGATGGCGGGGATGTTGCGGGCCCGGGCGCCGCTGGCCAGGATGACGTTTTTCGCCTGGATCGTGCGGCTGCCGCCGGCCTTCAGGGCCACCACGACCTTCGGAGCCGGCGCACCCTTTTCGAGCTTGGCCTCGCCCTCAATGACCTCGATCTTGTGCTTCTTCATCAGGTAGGCGATGCCGCCCGACATGGTCTTGGCCACGCCGCGCGAGCGCTCGATGATCTTGTTGAAGTCGAAGGCCGGCTTCTCGACCGACAGGCCATAGCTGTCGAGATGCGACAGCTGCTCGAAGACCTCGCCGGACTTCAGAAGGGCCTTGGTCGGGATGCAGCCCCAGTTCAGGCAGATCCCGCCCAGGTTTTCGCGCTCGACGATCGCCGTCTTCAGGCCCAGCTGGCTGGCGCGAATGGCGGCGACATAGCCGCCGGGACCAGCGCCGATAACGACGACATCGAATTCGGTGGACATGTTCATCTTACCCTAGCTTGGACATCGCCCAGGGGGAGCCGGGCGGCCTCGTTCGATCGGCCGCAAGGCCGGTCCGGGAGTTAAAGCAAGGCCTCAACTGCGGCCTTGAGGTCTTCCGGCTTGGTGGTCGGCGCAAAGCGCTCGACGACCTCGCCGTCACGGTCGATCAGGAACTTCGTGAAGTTCCACTTGATGCCTTCAGTCCCCAGAACGCCCCTCTGCGCCTTCTTCAGGAAGGTGTAGAGCGGGTGGGCCGAGGGGCCGTTGACGTCAATCTTGGCCAGCATCGGGAAGGTCACGTCGTAGGTCAGCGAACAGAAGCTCGCGATCTCCTCGGCATTGCCGGGCTCCTGCGCACCAAACTGGTTGCAGGGAAAGCCCAGCACCGTCAGGCCCCGGTCCTGGTATTCGCGAAAGAGCGCTTCCAGGCCTTCAAACTGCGGGGTGAAGCCGCACTTGCTGGCCGTGTTGACGATCAGCAGAACCTTGCCGCGATAGTCGGCCAGGCTCACATCCTGGCCGTCCAGCGTCTTGGCCGAGTAGTCATAGACCGACATGGCGCTCTCCTGCCCTTTCCGTTGATCAGACGATCAGGGTCAGCGGCTCTTCGATCAGCGGCTTGAAGGCCGCCAGGAACTTGGCACCGATCGCGCCGTCGACCACGCGGTGATCGCAGGTCAGGGTCACGGTCATGACGGTGGCCACGGCCAACTGGCCGTTCTTGACCACCGGACGCTGCTCGCCGGCCCCGACGCTCATGATCGCGCCCTGCGGTTCGTTGATGATCGAGGCAAAGGCCTTGATCCCGAACATGCCGAGGTTGGACACCGAGAAGGTGCCGCCCTGGAACTCCTCGGGCTTCAGCTTCTTGGCCTTGGCGCGGGCCGCCAGATCCTTCACCTCGGCCGAGATCTGGGCCAGGCCCTTGGTCTCGGCGGCGCGAACGATCGGGGTGATCAGGCCACCATCGATGGCCACGGCCACGGCGATGTCGGCATGCTTGTGCATGGCAATGCCTTCCGGCGTGTAGGAGGCATTGGCCTCCGGCACGCGCTTCAGGGCCACGGCCACGGCCTTGATGATGATGTCGTTGACCGACACCTTCACGCCCTGGTCGCCCAGCAGGCTGTTGATCTTGCCGCGCGCCGCCAGCAGGGCGTCGATCTCGAGATCGATGGTCAGCGGGAAGTGCGGCACGTCGCGGAAGCTGTCGGTCAGGCGGCGCGCAATGGTCTTGCGCATGCCGTCGAGCGGTACCAGGTCGTAGGACCCGGCCGGGATGCCCATCTGCTCCAGCGACAGGACCTGACGCGGAGCCGCCGGGGCTGGGGCCGCCGCAGGGGCCGGGGCCGGCTTGGCGGCCGGTGCGGCAACCGGGCCGCCCTTGGCGGCATTTTCGACGTCCGCCTTGACCACCCGGCCATGCGGGCCACTGCCCTTGAGCGACTTCAGGTCCAGACCGGCGGCCTGGGCCAGACGGCGGGCCAGCGGCGAGGCGAACACCCGCGAGCCGTCGGCGGCGACCGGAGCCGGAGCAGCTGCAACGGGTGCAGCGGCAGCCGGTGCAGCGGCTTTGGGCGCTTCAGCGGCAGGGGTCGCGGCCGGGGCCGGCGCGAGGCTTTCACCCTCTCCGGACAGCTTGGCGATCAGGGCATTGACCTTGACGTTTTCGGTGCCGGCCTCGACCAGAATGGCCTCGACCACGCCCTCGTCGACGGCTTCGACTTCCATCGTCGCCTTGTCGGTTTCGATCTCGGCGATCACGTCGCCGGCCTTGACGGTGTCACCCACCTTCACGTGCCACTTGGCGAGGGTTCCCTCCTCCATGGTGGGCGACAGGGCGGGCATCAGGATGTCGATCGACATTGAGTGTCTTCCTCAAGCGTTCGGGACGTTGTCGGCCGGGCCGGCGTCCGCGCGATCTCGCCTTGCAGCGAGGCTTAGTTCTTGGCCGGATTCGATGCGGCCCACATCCGACAGATATGCAGTGTTCACTGCGATCCTGCCAGACATGGGCCGCACCGGCATCAGCGGTAGCAGACCGTCTTGGCCGCCTTTACGATCTTGTCGACCGACGGCAGGCTGAGGGCCTCGAGGTTCGCGGCATAGGGCAGCGGCACGTCTTCCTGGTGCACGCGCAGCGGCGGTGCATCCAGATAGTCGAAGCCGTGCTCGGTGATGCGGGCCACGATTTCTGCCCCGACGCCCATCGGACCCCAGCCCTCTTCGGCCGTGACCAGACGGTTGGTCTTCTTGACGCTTTCCAGGATGGTCACGTGATCCATTGGACGGATGGTGCGCAGGTCGATGACTTCGGCCGAGATGCCTTCGGCGGCCAGAGCCTCGGCAGCCTTCAGACAGAACCCGACCATGCGGCTATAGGCCACCAGGGTGACGTCCGTGCCTTCGCGGCGAACCTTGGCCTTGCCGATCGGCACGACATAGTCCTCGACGTCCGGGATATCGAACTCAAGCCCGTACATCATCTCGTGTTCGAGGAAGACGATGGGGTTGGGGTCGCGGATTGCAGCCTTCAGCAGGCCCTTGGCGTCGGCCGCATCATAGGGCGCGATGACCTTGAGCCCGGGCACGTTGCCGTACCAGGCCGCATAGTCCTGGCTGTGCTGGGCACCGACGCGGCTGGCCGCGCCGTTGGGGCCGCGGAACACGATCGACGACTTGATCTGGCCACCCGACATGTAGAGCGTCTTGGCGGCCGAGTTGATGATGTGGTCGATCGCCTGCATGGCGAAGTTCCAGGTCATGAACTCGACGATGGGCTTGAGGCCCGCCATCGCCGCGCCGACACCCATGCCGGCAAAACCGTGCTCGGTGATCGGGGTGTCGATGACGCGCTTGTCGCCGAACTCCTGCAGCAGGTCGCGGCTGACCTTGTAGGCCCCCTGGTACTGGGCGACTTCCTCGCCCATCAGGAAGACGCGGTCATCGCGACGCATCTCTTCAGCCATGGCGTCGCGCAGGGCGTCGCGCACGGTGATCTTCTTCATCGGCGTACCGGCCGGAATTTCCGGATCGGCAAAGTTCGAGGCCGAAGCGACGGGCGCGGTGGCGACGACCGGCGCGGCCGCCTCAACGACGACGGGCGCGGGTGCCGAGGGCGCAGCCCCGGCTTCACCGGCCAGACGCGCGATCGGCGTATTGACCTTCACGTTCTCGGAGCCGGCGGCAATCAGGATGGCTTCCACCACCCCCTCATCGACGGCTTCGACTTCCATCGTCGCCTTGTCGGTCTCGATCTCGGCGATCACGTCGCCGGCCTTGACGGTGTCGCCTTCCTTCACCAGCCACTTGGCCAGGGTGCCCTCTTCCATGGTCGGCGAGAGGGCGGGCATGAGGATGTCCAGGCTCACTGGGCGGCCTCCAGATAAACGTCAGTGTACAGTTCGGACGGATCCGGCTCAGGGCTGGTCCGGGCGAATTCAGCGGCTTCGGCGACAATCCGCTTCACGTCGGCGTCGATGCCCTTAAGGTCGTCCTCGGTGACGCCGGCCTTGGCCAGACGTTCCTTGATGTGGTCGATCGGATCGCGGGTCTGCTTGACCTCGTCGACCTCTTCCTTGGTGCGGTACTTGGCCGGGTCCGACATCGAGTGACCGCGATAGCGGTAGGTCTTCATCTCGAGGATGTAGGGACCCTGGCCGCTGGCGGCGTGCTCGCGGGCACGGGCCCCGGCTTCACGCACGGCTACCACGTCCATGCCGTCGATTTCTTCGCCGGGGATCCGGAACGAGACGCCGCGCTTGTGGAAGGCGGTTTCCGAGGCCGAACGCTCGACGCTGGTGCCCATGGCGTACTGGTTGTTCTCGATCACGTACACGACCGGCAGCTTCCACAGCTGGGCCATGTTGAAGCTCTCATAGACCTGGCCCTGGTTGGCCGCGCCGTCGCCGAAATAGGCGTAGGAGACGTTGCCATTGCCCTTGTAGTGGTTGGCCAGCGCCAGGCCGGTGCCGAGCGCCACCTGGGCGCCGACGATGCCGTGACCGCCGTAGAAGCCGGTCTCAATGTCGAACATGTGCATCGAGCCGCCCTTGCCGCGCGACGAGCCGCCGGCACGACCGGTCAGTTCGGCCATCACCTCGCGCGGGTCCATCCCCGCAGCCAGCATGTGACCGTGGTCGCGGTAGCCGGTGATGATCTGGTCGCCCTTGGACGAGATCGACTGCATGCCGACCGCGATGGCTTCCTGGCCGATATAGAGGTGGCAGAACCCGCCGATCAGCCCCATGCCGTACAGTTGCCCGGCCCGCTCCTCGAAGCGGCGGATCAGCAGCATGCTCTGATAGAACTTCAGAAGCTCTTCCTTGCTGACAAAGGCGTTGACACCGGTGTCACTACCCTTGCCCTCGGAGGCCTCAGCCTTGCGCGCACGCGCCATTCAACTCTCCCTGGCCAATCTTCATCGCGGCCTTCAATCCCAGAACATATCCCGCCGAAGGTGTCGTCGGTTCCGCGAAGGAAATGCTCGTCATGTCATGCCCGGACCGATCCCGATGTCCGTCATCGGGGATCGACCAACAGCCTTCTCCGGGAAACCGTGACCCCAAGGCGCTAGCGCTTTGTCCGGATCACGAAGTCTCTCGGGTCGGCATATCCGAGGAGTGAACGCGCACGTTCCTCCAGGAGATCGGCCGACAGACTGCCGTTGCGTAATAGACGAGCGCGGGCCTCCAGGTCCATCCTCTCTGCGCGGATCTTCTTGAGTTCCATGGTCTTGGCTGAGAGATCGGCGTTACGCTGGGAGATGGACAGCAGCCCTCGCTCGCCCGTCAGGGCGTGAAAAACGAAGTAAAAAATCAGAAAGAAGATCGCCGCGGTCGGCAGGATGGGTTGCAGTCGGGCGAACATCTGAGAATCCCGGATGGGGTCCTGCAGAGTCGCAGACGGGGCTTAACGCCTTCTAAATTCAGGGGTCGCGCAAAGGCACCAATTGCCGGAAGGACGGGCCGCGCGCGGTTTCATTTGAGATGGTTTCATCGGCATCTAGATACCGCATCGCAGCGCCCGGTTCGCATCTGCGAACACGCCCCGCGAAGGCCTCTCGGAAGCCGGCACGGACGCTTATAGAAAAAATGTGGGCCAGCGAGCACCGTTTGCCCACCGAATAGACAGCCGAACCCGGGAATCGGTCAGCTGAAGACCGTAGAACCCCGCCGCGAGCCCGGGCCAAAGAAAAGGCGCAGCCCCTTTCGAGGCTGCGCCGGATCCCGACCCGAGAGGTGTGGCTTGGCCTAGCGGCCCTTCAGCGCCGCACGGCCGGCATAGATGCCCTGGTCGTCCAGCATCTGCTCGATGCGGAGCAGCTGGTTGTACTTGGCCAGCCGGTCCGAACGGGCCAGCGAGCCGGTCTTGATCTGACCGCAGTTCAGGGCGACGGCGAGGTCGGCGATCGTGCTGTCCTCGGTTTCGCCCGAACGGTGGCTCATGACGCTGGTGTAGCCGGCGCGGTGAGCCAGATCGACGGCATCGATGGTCTCCGACAGGGTGCCGATCTGGTTGACCTTCACCAGGATCGAATTGGCCAGGCCCATGTCCAGGCCCATCTGCAGGCGCTTGGGATTGGTCACGAACAGGTCGTCGCCGACCAGCTGGACCTTCTTGCCCAGGGTGTCGGTCAGCAGCTTCCAGCCTTCGAAATCGTCCTCGGCCATGCCGTCCTCGATCGACAGGATCGGGAACTTCGACACGAGGCCGGCCAGATAGTCGACCATGGCGGCCGGATCGAGCGACTTGCCCTCGCCTTCCAGCTCGTACTTGTCGTTCTTGAAGAACTCGGTCGAGGCCACATCCAGGCCCAGAACGAAGTCCTCGCCGGCGCGGTAGCCGGCGGCCTCACCGGCCTTGACGATGAAGTCGAGCGCCGCCTCGGCAGAGGCCAGGTTGGGGGCAAAGCCGCCTTCATCGCCGACATTGGTGTTGTGACCGGCGTCCTTCAGGGCCTTCTTAAGGCCGTGGAAGATCTCGGCCCCCATGCGCAGGGCTTCGCTGAAGCTGGCCGCACCGGTCGGCAGGATCATGAACTCCTGGATGTCGATCGGATTGTCGGCGTGGGCCCCGCCGTTGATGATGTTCATCATCGGGGTGGGCAGAACGCGCGAATTGACACCGCCGACATACTTGTAGAGCGGCTGGCCGGCGGACTCGGCGGCGGCCTTGGCGACAGCCAGCGACACGCCGAGGATGGCATTGGCCCCGAGGCGCGACTTGTTGGCCGTGCCGTCCAGGTCGATCAGCAGGGTATCGATCCGGCGCTGGTCTTCAGCGTCAACGCCCGACAGGGCGTCAAAGATCTCGCCATTGACGGCGTCGACGGCCTGCAGGACGCCCTTGCCGAGATAGCGGCTCTTGTCGCCGTCGCGCTTCTCGACGGCTTCGTGAGCCCCGGTCGAGGCCCCCGAGGGCACAGCGGCGCGGCCGAACGCGCCGTCTTCCAGGACGACGTCGACTTCAACAGTCGGGTTACCCCGGCTGTCGAGAATTTCGCGGGCGATGATGTCGACGATCTCGGTCATGGCAGCTCCTCAAGGCGAAAGGCGCGGGAGGCTTAGCCGCCATGGCGGCGCGGCGCAACTTGACTTCCCGTCTGAACGCCGACTGATCATCGGTAACGCAAAGGGAGAACGCCATGCTGACCGTCGAAAAAAGCGGCCCGATCGCCGTCGTGACGCTGAACCGACCAGAGGCGATGAACGCCCTCTCCAAAATGCTTCGGGCGGCCCTGCATACGGTGATGTTCGAACTGGACGCTGATCCGGCCATCAGCGTCGTGGTCCTGACCGGGGCCGGCGAGCGGGCCTTCACGGCGGGGCTGGACCTCAAGGAACTGGGCAGCGACCCCAAGGCGATGAGCGCGGCCAATGACCAGGACGCCGAAAGCAACCCGGTCCGGGCCATCGAGGTCTGCCGCAAGCCGGTGATCGGCGCGATCAACGGCGTCGCCATCACCGGCGGCTTCGAGCTGGCTCTGGCCTGTGACGTCCTGATCGCCTCGGAGAATGCCCGCTTTGCCGATACACATGCCCGGGTCGGGATCATGCCCGGCTGGGGCCTGTCGCAGAAGCTGTCGCGCCTGATAGGCATCTACCGGGCCAAGGAACTGTCCCTGACCGGCAATTTCATCGATGCGGCGACGGCCGAGGCCTGGGGCCTGGTCAATCGCGTCGTTCCGGCGTCCGAATTGATGCCCACGGCCCTGAAGCTGGCGGCCGACATGGCCTCAATCCCGGTCGAAACCCTGTCGTTCTACAAGTCGCTGATCGACGAGGGCTACGGCCGCTCGTTCAACAAGGGACTGGAGATCGAACACAAGCGCTCCAGCGCCCATAACCGCGAGGTAACACCGGCCTCGGTCGAGGCCCGCCGGGCCCAGATCCAGGCCCGGGGCCGGACACAGTAAGGTCAGGCGCTGCGCGCGGTGGGCGGCACCCTTGCGTCGCCCACCCGGAACCGGATCCGCCCGGCCCCGAAGTCCAGTTCGACCCGGGCGAACATCCGCAGCACATCGACGCCTAGCAGGACCGCCGGACGCGCCTTCAGGCCCCAGACGTCAAAGACGTGCAGGTCGGCAAAGGCGATGGGCAGGTCTGTAACCCTGAGCGCGCCCAGGGTCAGGGACGGCGCGACGCGGAACTCGCCGACGCTCATCTCGCCCGAGGCCGTCAGAAGTCGCGCCGGCCTGACGTCATCAGAGGACCGCCGCCGCCGGGTGGAGATGGCGCGGGACAGGGCCATGTTTCCGATACTGACCCCGCCGCCGGTATCAATGAAGGCCAGGGCCCGGGTGCCGTCCACACGGCAGTCAGCGACGGTCAGCCGGCCAAACCGCTCGTCCGCCATCACCGAGACCTCGCGCGGCATCTGAACCCTGTCGAGGCCCGACCGGCTTCGGCGGACCTCAAGCCGGTGCCCGGCAAAGTCCATGATCACGTTCCGGTCTTCGAGGATGTCGACGCCCAGCAGGCCATCGCCGCCCACGCGGTCATCAGGCAACACCGGGAGGCTGGCCTGGGTCAGCCGGGCATCCCCAACTAAAAGCTGGGCCACCTGGGCCGTGGGGTAGGTCTGAGCGCCACTGATCCCGTGGACCAGCACGTCGGGGCCCCGGGCAAGGCCCAGGCGTTCGGCGACCGCCACCGACAGCACGCTCCGGCCTGCCCCGCTGTCGACGATGAACTGGAAGGGCCCCTGCCCGTTCAGCCAGACCTCGACCGTCAGGCGGTCATCGGCATCCGGCGTGGCATCGAGAATGAACAGGGGTTCGGGCGGCGCGGGCAGCGTCTGCCTGGCCAGAACGGTCTGGGGCAACAACGATAGACCCAGTCCCGCCGTCAGGATTCGGCGTGTGAGCATGGGCGGACCTCCCTGACCGCCGAGCCTACCACCTTTTTGGCACCCATGACGAAAAACGCCGCCCAGCGAGCCGGGCGGCGTTTTCGAAGTCAGAGACCGGAAAGGAAGCGCTTAGTCTTCCTTGGGGGTCAGGATCTGCTTGCCGTTGTACAGGCCCGTCTTCAGGTCGACGTGGTGCGGACGGCGCAGTTCGCCCGAGTCCTTGTCTTCCACGAAGGAGTTGGCGCCCAGGGCGTGGTGCGACCGGCGCATGTTCCGGCGAGAAGGCGAAGTTTTTCTTTTAGGAACGGCCATCGAAGTGACTCTGCTCGCTGAGCGTGAAAATCGGAAGCGGCGACTCGGGAAGAACCCAGGCCGCCGCGTGAGGGCGCGCTTATGCCTGAATCTCTTCAGACATGCAACAGCGCCTGTTAGACCAGCCTGCCCTGCTCTTTCGCCGCGGCGATAAAGCTGGCGAACAGCGGGTGCGGGGCGAACGGACGGCTCTTCAGTTCCGGGTGGAACTGCACGCCGATGAACCACGGATGGTCCTCGCGCTCGACGATTTCGGGCAGGACGCCGTCAGGCGAGCGACCGGTCAGTTTCAGGCCGGACTCCTCCATCCGGTGGCTGTAGCCGATATTGACCTCGTAGCGGTGCCTGTGGCGCTCGCTGATGGCCGTATCGCCATAGATGGCGGCGACCTTGCTGCCGGGCGTCAGGACGGCGTCGAAGGCACCCAGGCGCATGGTGCCGCCCAGGTCATCGCCCTTGCGGCGCTCGACCCGTTCATTGCCCTTGATCCACTCGGTCATGATCCCGACCACGGGACGTTCGGTGGGCCCAAACTCGCTGGAGCTGGCATCGGTGATGCCGGCCACATTGCGCAGGGTCTCGATGACCGCCATCTGCATGCCGAAGCAGATGCCGAAATACGGCACCTTGCGTTCACGGGCGAACTGGGCGGCCCGAATTTTTCCTTCCGCCCCCCGCTCGCCGAAGCCGCCGGGCACCATGATCGCGTGAGCGTTTTCGAGGCGGGCCGCGGCCGCGCCGGGATCGCCCTCGAAGGTTTCGCTTTCCACCCAGTCGAGATTGACCTTGACCCTGTTGGCCAGGCCGCCGTGGTGCAGGGCCTCGATCAGCGACTTGTAGGCGTCTTTCAGCACGGTGTACTTGCCGACCACGGCAATGGTCACTTCACCATCGGGGTGGTTGACCGTCTCGTCGATGGCTTCCCAGCGCGACAGGTCCGGCTTGGGCGCGTCGCTCATGCCGAACACGTCCAGCACCTCGGCGTCCAGGCCTTCCTTGTGATAGTCGATCGGCACCGCATAGATCGACGATGAGTCCATCGCCTGGATCACGGCGCTGGGCCGCACGTTGCAGAACTGCGCGATCTTGCGCTTTTCCTCGACCGGAATGTCCTGTTCGCAGCGGCACAGCAGGATATCGGGCTGGATGCCGATCGAGCGCAGTTCCTTGACCGAGTGCTGGGTCGGCTTGGTCTTCATCTCGCCGGCCGTCTTGATGAACGGCAGCAGGGTCAGGTGGACATAGCAGCTCTGGCCGCGCGGCAGGTCCTGGCGCAGCTGGCGGATGGCCTCGAAGAACGGCAGGCCCTCGATGTCGCCGACCGTGCCGCCGATCTCGACCAGCACGAAGTCGACCGGCTTCTCGCCCGTCTCGTCCAGGGCCGGCGACAGCACGAAGTCCTTGATCTCGTTGGTGACGTGCGGAATCACCTGGACGGTCGCGCCCAGATAGTCGCCGCGGCGTTCCTTCTCGATGATGGTCTTGTAGATCTGGCCGGTGGTGATGTTGTCGGCCTTGGTCGCCGACACGCCGGTGAAGCGCTCGTAGTGGCCCAGATCCAGGTCGGTCTCGGCCCCGTCGTCGGTCACGAACACCTCGCCGTGCTGATACGGGCTCATCGTGCCCGGATCGACATTGAGATAGGGGTCGAGCTTGCGCAGGCGGACCTTGTAGCCACGAGCCTGCAGGAGCGCTCCGAGCGCTGCGGAGGCGAGGCCTTTTCCAAGCGAGGAAACCACGCCGCCGGTGATGAAGATGTACCGCGTCATGGGCGCTCAGATTAGCCGCGATTCGGGCGTCGCGGGGAGAAACCGACGTTCATCAACAGCTTTCCGCCGGAAAGCCGCCGATGAACAGGCAAATCAAGGGTTTACTGGGCCGGAGCCGGAGCCGGGGCGGTCGGCTGGGCCGGGGCCGGCGTGGTCGGAAGGTTCAGCTGCGGGGCCGGGGCCGTGATCGCGCCCGGCTGGGCGGTCGAGGGCGTCTGGCCGGCCGGCGCGATCGGCGCGACCGGAGCGTTCAGGGTCTTGGTGTCGAGGTTCTGGATGTTCAGACGCTCGGTCACCGAGCCGCCACCGCCCATGCGACCCGTCAGGATGGTCAGGGTCAGGCTGATCAGCAGGAACACCGAGAACAGGATCCAGGTGATGCGGGTCAGGAGGTCGCCGGCCCCGCGGGCGGTCATGAAGCCGGTATTGCCGCCGCCCATGCCCAGGGCACCGCCCTCGGACCGTTGCAGCAGGACGACGCCGATCAGGCCGAGGCAGACGACGATGTTGATAGCCAGCAGAATGCCGATGAGCATGAGGAAACTGATCTCGATCCGGGCGACGGGACGGTCCGCCGTGTAAAACGAAGCGGCCCCTCTACCACCAGAGCGGCGTTCACGCCATAGCTGGGAACGGGGGATCCTGAACTCAAGGCCCCTGCCCCCGTCCGGAACCGCCGATGATCCTCGAAACCGAACGCCTGGTCCTCGCGCCCCTGACGGTGGCGGACGCGGCGCAACTCTATCCGCTGCTCAGCGATCCCGAGGTCATGGCCCACTGGGACCATGACGCCCTCGAGGAGCCCGCCGAGGTCGAGGCCTGCGTCGCCGCCCAGGTCGAGGCCATGCAGGCCGGCCAGGCCCTGTCCTGGGCCATCCGCCAGGCCGGGGACAGTGCGGTGCTCGGCAGCTGCGAGCTGGTCGACCTCGATCTGCGCCACCACACCGCCGAGCTGCGCTTCATGCTGGCCCGTGACCGCTGGGGCCAGGCCATCGCCCTGGAAGCCGTCAGCGCCGTCCTGGCCCACGCCGCCTCGATCGGCCTCAAGCGCCTGAACGCCCGCACCCATGTCGGCGACAACCGCGCCGAGGCCCTGCTCAAGCGCGTGGGCTTCATCGAGGAAGGCTATCAGAAGGGCCACATCCACCGCGAAGGCGAGCGCCGCGACTGCCGGCTGTTCGGGATTTCGCTGTAGGGTCGACGCAGGCCCCCTACGGGTCGCTTCGCGACCGTCTTCCCCCGGAGGGGGAAGATGAGATCATCCGCCCCCATGCTCCCCTTCGGGGGAGCTGTCGGCGAAGCCGACTGAGGGGGTCGGGGGGCGGACG
>NZ_QAII01000058.1 GCF_003060965.1 Caulobacter sp. HMWF025
GAGCTAGATCCTCCCCCTTCAGGGGGAGGATCTAGCTCCGGTAATCCCCGTTGATCGCCACATACTGCTTGGTCAGATCGCAGGTCCAGACCGTCGCCGAGCCCTTGCCCACGCCGACGTCGACGCTGACCTCGAACTCGGGCTTCTTGACGTAGGCGCTCATCGCCGCCTCGTCATAGTCGGCCGAGATCAGGCCGTCGCGGGCGGCATAGAGATCGCCGAAGCGGACATTGATCCGTTCGCGGGCCACCGGCTCGTCGGCGCGGCCCACGGCCATGACGATCCGGCCCCAGTTGGCGTCCTCGCCGGCGAAGGCGGTCTTGACCAGCGGGCTCTCGGCGATGGTGCGGGCGATCTTGCGGGCGCTGGCCGGGCTCTCGGCGCCGTTGACGGTGATCTTGACGAACTTGGTCGCCCCCTCGCCGTCGCGGACCAGCTGCAGGGCCAGGTCCAGCAGCACGCCTTCCAGCTTTTCGCGGAAGTCTGCCAGGCGACGGTCCCCGGCCCGGTGGATCTTGGGCGCAGCCGACTGGCCGGTGGCGAACAGCAGCAGGGTGTCGTTGGTCGACCGGTCGCCATCCACGGTCACGCAGTTGAAGGTGGTGCGGGTATAGAGGCTGACCAGGGTCTGCAGGGCGGCCGGGGCGATCTTGGCGTCGGTGGCCACGAAGGCCAGCATGGTGGCCATGTCCGGCGCGATCATGCCCGAGCCCTTGGCGATGCCGGCGATCTTGACCTCATGCCCGTCGATCATCGCCGTGGCATAGGCCCCCTTGGGGAAGGTGTCGGTGGTCATGATCGCCGCCGCGGCGCCGGCCCAGGCGTCCTCGGTCAGGCGGGTCTCGACCTCAGGCAGGCGGGCGGTGATCTTGCTGTCGTCGAGGATGACGCCGATCACGCCGGTCGAGGCCATCATCACGTCGCGCTGCCGGCAGTCGAAGCGCTTGCCCACGGCTGTGGCCACCCGGCGCACCGCATCGGCGCCCGGCTTGCCGGTGAAGCTGTTGGCGCAGCCGGCATTGACCACCAGGGCGCGCACATCGGCGCCGCCGCTGGCGGTCAGTTGGCGCTTGCACCAGTCAACCGGGGCCGAGCCGACGCCGTGCCGGGTAAAGACGCCGGCCGCCGAGGTGCCCTCGGCAAAGCGCATCAGCAGCAGGTCTTCGCGCTCATGCTTGTAGAAGCCCGCGCGCCCGGTGGCGATCTCGACACCGGGGATCGGCGGAATGGTCGGGAACGGCACCGCCAAGGGCGACACCATCAGGCCCGGCTTGCCCGGGGCAGCGGCGGCGGCGGGCGCGGCGGCCGGGGCCTCGCGCTTTTCACCGCGCCGCAGTCCGACCCGCTTGAAGGCCGTGGTCAGGGGATCCAGGGCCCGCTCCAGGGTCTGGCCCACGCGTTCCACCGCGCCGGGCGAGGGAACGGCGGTCTCGGCGGCGACATCGGCCGGAGCGGCCTCGGACGGTGACTTGTCGGTCTTGCGGGGCATGGGACGCGCCTCGATCAGTTCTGGCCCGGCGCGGAGGCCGGAGGGGTGGCTTCAGGCGGAGCCGAGGCCGGCTCCTGCGGGGCACCGGGCAGGTCCTGGCCCTTGCCGGTCAGCATGTCGACCTTGGCCCCGCCGCGCAGCTTTTCCAGCAGGTCGCGGACCTGGTCATAGGTCAGGAAGCGCACGATCTGCGGCCGGGCGGCCTCGAGCGTGATCGGCTCTTCCATGCGCTTGTCCTCGACCCGCAGGATGGCCCAGCCGCCCTCGGTGGCGAAGGGCCCGACGATGTCGCCCTTCTTGGCGGTCTTCAGGGCCCCGGCATAGGCTTCGGGCATCACGTCGACGGTGAAATAGCCGAGATCCCCGCCGTTGAAGCGCGTGGCCTGGTCGGTGGACCGCTCCATGGCCAGGGCGTCGAACGAGGCCCCGGTGGCCAGCAGCTTCTTGATGCTGTCGCCCTCGGCCTGGCTGGCCACCAGGATCTGCCGGGCGCGGATCTCCTCGGAGCGCTTGGACAGCTTCTGCTGCTCGGCATAGAGCCGGCGGATGGCGTCCTCGTTGACGGCCTTCTCGACCACGCTCTCGACCAGCATGTCGCCGAGGATCCGCTCGCGCGCGGCGGCGAGGCGGCGCTGGGCCACGGGATCCTTGTCCAGCTTGCGCTTCAGGGCCTCTGAGGCCAGCAGCTTCTGGTCGATCACCTCGTCCAGGCGCTGGCGGAACAGCTCGCTGGAGATGTCCAGCGGCTCGCCCTCGCTGATCAGACCCTGGGCTACGGCCTCGCGCTTGACGTCCGAGGCCCAGACATTGTGGCCATTGACCTTGGCCACGGCCACGTCGCCCGGTTCGGGCGGCTTCTCGGCACCCTTGTCCTGGCCGCAGGAGGCCAGCAAGAGCGCGGCGACCACGACGATCCAGGCGCGGACAGAGACAGGTTTCGTCAAGACGGATCTCCGCACGAACTTCGCTTGCGCTCTAGCGTGGTTTCGGCCGCAGGGGAATGCAACTCGGACGCCGTCGGGCCAGGGCTTTCGTTCAATTCTGGCAGTCAGGTCAGGCCAGGCCCCAAGAATGCCGGAAACCTGTGACTTTGCTCGACGCTGCGGAAGCCCTCGCGTTGACACTGGGGGGGGCGCTGCTTAAGTCTCGCGCGCGTTCAAAGGACCAAATTTTCGTGTCGGGGAATGACCTTGCACGATCGCCAACGTCCGGACCGCATCACACTTCATCGGAATTTCGACTTCATGCTCGGCTTCGCCAAAAAGCTCTTCGGCTCTTCCAACGATCGCAAGGTCAAGACGCTGACCGCCCGTGTGGCGAAGATCAACGCCTTCGAGCCGGAATATGCCGCACTGTCGGACGAGGCCCTCAAGGCCAAGACGGCCGAGTTCAAGGCCCGCCTTGAAAAGGGCGAGACCCTGGATGGCCTGCTGCACGAAGCCTTCGCCGCCGTGCGCGAGGCCTCCAAGCGGGTGCTGGGCATGCGCCACTTCGACGTCCAGCTGGTCGGCGGCATGGTGCTGCACTTCGGCGGCATCTCGGAAATGCGGACCGGCGAAGGCAAGACCCTCGTCGCGACCCTGCCGACCTATCTGAACGCCCTCGCCGGCAAGGGCGTGCACGTCATCACCGTGAACGACTACCTGGCCCGGCGCGACGCCGAGTGGATGGGCCAGGTCTACAACTTCCTGGGCCTGTCCTATGGCGTGATCGTCAACGGCCTGAGCCAGGGTGAACGTCAGCGCGCCTATCGCAGCGACATCACCTACGGCACCAACAACGAATTCGGCTTCGACTACCTGCGCGACAACCTCGTCTACAGCGTCGACGAAATGGTCCAGCGCGGCCACCACTTTGTCATCGTCGACGAGGTCGACTCGATCCTGATCGACGAGGCCCGCACCCCGCTGATCATCTCGGGCCCGACCGAAGACCGCAGCTCACTCTACAAGACCATCGACGCCCTGATCAAAGAGATGATCAAGGACAAGGCGACCTATGACCACGACGAGAAGCAGAAGCAGGTCATCCTGACCGAAGAAGGCCAGGAGAGGATCGAAGAGATCCTGATGTCGGGCGGCCATCTGGCCGAGGACACCGCCGGGCTCTATGACGCCGCCAACATCTCGGTGGTGCACCACGTCAACCAGGCCCTGCGGGCCAATGTGCTGTACACGCGCGACAAGGACTACATCGTCAAGGGCGACGAGATCGTCCTGATCGACGAGTTCACCGGCCGCATGATGACCGGCCGCCGCCTGTCGGAAGGCCTTCACCAGGCGATCGAGGCCAAGGAAGGCGCCGCCATCCAGCCCGAGAACCAGACCCTGGCCTCGGTGACCATCCAGAACTACTTCCGCCTCTATACCAAGCTGTCGGGCATGACCGGCACGGCCTCGACCGAGGCCCAGGAATTCGACGACATCTACAAGATGGGCGTCAGCGAGATCCCGACCAATCGCGTCATCCAGCGCATCGACGATGACGATGAGGTCTATCGCACCGAGCGCGAGAAGAACGAGTCGATCCTCAAGCAGATCGCCGACTGCCACATGCGCGGCCAGCCGATCCTGGTCGGCACGGTGTCGATCGAGAAGTCCGAAGAACTGTCCAAGCTGCTGTCGACCTATGCGTGGGAAAACGACGGCAAAAAGCAGGTCGGGATTCCCCACCAGGTGCTCAATGCCCGCTTCCACGAACAGGAAGCCGGCATCGTCGCTGACGCGGGCGCGCCGGGGGCGGTGACCATCGCCACCAACATGGCCGGACGCGGCACCGACATCCAGCTGGGCGGCAATCTCGACATGCGCCTGGCCAGCTGGCGCCAGCAGCAGAAGGGCCTGGGCATCACGCCGCTGCCCGCCGACGAACTGGCCATGCGCGCCGAGATCGAGGCGGATATCGCCGAGTCCAAGGCCAAGGCCCTGGCCGCCGGCGGCCTGTTCGTGCTCGGCACCGAGCGCCACGAAAGCCGTCGCATCGACAACCAGCTGCGCGGCCGGACCGGCCGTCAGGGTGACCCGGGCCGCTCCAAGTTCTTCCTGTCGTGCGAGGATGACCTGCTGCGCATCTTCGCCGGCGAGCGTCTGGATGCGATCATGCGCACCTTCGGCGTCCAGGAAGGCGAGGCGATCACCCACAAGTGGCTGAACAACGCCATCGCCACCGCCCAGAAGCGCGTCGAGCAGCGCAACTACGAGATCCGCAAGAACCTCCTGAAGTACGACGACGTCGTCAACGACCAGCGCAAGGCCGTGTTCGAGCAGCGCCAGGAGTTCATGGAGAGCAGCGACCTCTCGGAAATCATCCATGAGATGCGCCGCGACGTGGTCGACGACCTGGTCCTGCGTCACCTGCCGCCCAAGGCCTATGCCGAGCAGTGGGACATCGAGGGCCTGACCGAGCGGGTGAAGTCGATCTTCGGCCTCGACCTGCCGCTCGCCGAGTGGGCCGCCGAGGAAGGCATCGCCGACGAGGAGATGCGCGAGCGCATCAGCAAGGCCGCCGACGCCTATGCCGCCGAGCGCGAAGAGATCATCACCCCCGACCAGATGCGCCAGGTCGAAAAGAGCTTCCTGCTGCAGATGATCGATCTGCAGTGGCGCGAGCACCTGATGCACCTCGACCACCTGCGCAACGTCATCGGCCTGCGCGGCTACGGCCAGCGCGATCCGCTGAACGAGTACAAGACCGAAGCCTTCAGCCTGTTCGAAAAGCTGCTGGGCGACCTGCGCACCAACACCACCCGCTGGCTGATGACGGTCGAGATCGCCTATGCCGAGCCCGAGCCCCTGCACAGCCCGGAAAACCTGATCGAGGTCCATATGGACCCGCTGACCGGGGAAAACGTCGCCACCGCCGGGGCCTTGCCCGAAGGCCTCTCGCCCCAGCAGCGTGAAGCCCTGCCGGTCTCGGTCCTGCCCCACGGCTGGGAAAACACCAGCCGCAACGGCGCCTGCCCGTGCGGCTCGGGCAAGAAGTTCAAGCACTGCCACGGCTCGCTGGTGTAGGCCTGACCCCGGACCCCGGCGAGAGCCGGGGTCCGGGTCCAGTTTGCTGACGACACTGCGTCTTGCCAGATCTCGACCAGTTAAACCCAATCGCCCCGAATAAATCTGGGCCCCGGCTTTCGCCGGGGAGAGCGGGTGATGGGGGGCCTCTAGCCCAGAAACTCAGCCGCTAAATCGCGCCAATCCGGATTCGCGGTCTCGATGAGTTGCAGCTTCCAAACCCGACGCCATTGCTTGATCCGGCGTTCGCGGATCCAGGCGCTCTCTCGCGTCTCATGAAACTCGTACCAGACCAGCATCGTGCAGCCATACCGCGCCGTGAACCCTCGTTCACGGCTCTGATGCTCGAAAACACGACGGGCAAGATCGTCGGTTTAGCCCGTATAGAAGGTACCGTTCCGGCGCCCGGCCATAATGTAGACCGCAAAAGGCATGACATAACCATGCCGATAAACATCCACTAAATCAATTTTAAGGTGTATAATTCCGCTCTCCCCGGCGAAAGCCGGGGCCCAGGTCGAGCCCACCGGCGCTGGGGCGGCTGGCTGGATCTCTGGCGGATCAGCCAAGAACTCTCCACTTGAATCGGGTCCCTGGCTTTTGCCCCGAACGAACCAGGATGGACCGTTGACGCGCAACCGCCGCGCGGGGCTAGCTGGCGGCATCCTCGACGAAAGAGTCTCCATGCGTCTCGCCTGCCTTGCCGCCGCTGTTGCCCTGATCGCCGCCGGTCCTGCCGCCGCCGCGCCCAAGACCTTCCGGCAGTTGCTGGACATGCCGCGCGCCGCCCCGACCGCGCACATTCCCTATGGCAGCGAGCCCGAACAGTTCGGCGACCTATGGCTGCCCGAAGGCACCGGCAAGCATCCCGTCGTCGTTCTGATCCACGGCGGCTGCTGGCTGGCCGAATATCCCAGTGTCGAGCTGATGGCCTATATGGCCAGGGACCTGCAGGGACGTGGCTATGCGGTGTGGAACCTGGCCTATCGCCGGCTGGGCGAGCCCGGCGGCGGCTATCCCGGCACCTTTGTCGATGTGGCCCAGGGCCTGGACAAACTGCGCGAGCTGGCTCCGGCGCATAACCTCGACCTCCGGCGCGTCGTCGTGGCCGGGCACTCGGCCGGCGGCCACCTGACGAGCTGGGCTGCGGCCCGCCCTCGCCTGCCCCGGACCAGCCCGCTAAGGGTCGGCAAGCCCCTGAAGATCCGGGGGGCGATCAGCCTGGCCGGCATCAATGACCTGGCGGCCTATCGCGCGACGGGCCCCGATGCCTGCGGCGGGCCCGAGACCATCGACCGGCTGACCGCCGGAGCCGCCCTTCCTGACCGCTATGCCGACACCTCGCCGCCGGCCCTGCTGCCGATCAGGACCCCTCTGGCCGTGATTTCCGGCGCACTGGACCCGATCGTGCCGCCCGCCTTCGGCGCGGACTTCGCGGCCCGGGCGAAGGCGGCCGGAGACCGGGTCGAAGAGATCACGATCGCCGACGCCGGACACTTCGAACTGATCGATCCGACCTCGGCGGCCTGGCCCCGGATCGTGGCGGTGATTGACCGGATGGCGGGGAAGTAAAAATCTGCGCTCTCCCCGGCGAAGGCCGGGGCCCAGATTCCGCCTGAGCGACTAGGGATGACGCGCCAACCCGACGGAGCCGGTCCGACTGCCGCTCTGAACGCGATCTGGGTCCCGGCTTTCGCCGGGAAGAGCGGTCGAAAGACGGAGCTCTATGGCCTGACGATACACCCCGTTTCCGGCGAGGCCCGGCCTTCCAGGACCGACAGATAGGTCGCGGCCAGCGCGTCCTGGCCTTGCCCCGTCTCGACCTTGAGCCAGCGGGGCGCATCGGTGACGAAGGCGCTCCAGGCCGCGCCGTAGCGGGCCTCGAAGCCGCCGGGGCCCCAGTCTTCCTGGCGCTTCTTCACGCGGTCGGGGGCGAAGAACAGGATCGGGCGCGGGCCGGGCAGATCGCCGGCCCCGCGCGGGGCTTCCCAGTGGGTGCCGCCGACCAGGCAGGAATAGGCCAGGTCATCGCCGAACCGCCGATGCACGGTGCCCAGCACCGCCGCATCGCCGGCAAAGTCGACGAAGACGGCCGGGGTCGCGATCGGCGCGGTCGCCAGATCCTCATAGGTCACCACCGCGTCATAGAAGCCCAGGGCCTCGACGAAGGCGACATTGCGCGGCGAGGTCAGGCCGACCACCCTGGCCCCGCCCCGCTGCTTGAGCAGGAAGGCCAGGCCAATCGCGGTCTTGGACGAGGCACTGGACAGGATGATCGAGCCGGCCCCGAACATGGCATTCTCGTCGAGGAAGTCGTCGATCAGGAAGCCGGTGATGAACAGCGGCTGCAGGATCGCCCGGGCCGCCTCCAGATCATCCTCTGCGCCGACGGCCGCATACTGGTTGTAGACCGCCGCCAGATGCTGCCGGTGCGGCGCGGCGTCGGCGAAGCCGCCGCGCGTCTTGCGGGCCTGGACCGTCAGGTGGCTGGACATCGGGTAGTAGCCGTAGAACCGCTCGCCGACCGCGATCTCCGGGTGGTTCGACGCCTCGACGGTCGCAAAGCCCCAGACCGGCACCCGGCCGAAGCCCTCGGCGGCCGGGAAGAAGTCCCAGTAGCGCATCGCCTCGCCGAACACGGCATAGGTGATGTTGTTGGCCGTCAGGGCAAAGCTGTCGACCGCCAGACGGACCTCGTCCGCGCCCAGGTCCGGCAGGGTCGCGGGCTGGAACTGTGTCTGTCTCAGGTCGGTCTTGGCGACCAGAAAATCCCAGGCCATGGCGGCGCTCCCTTGGTTGTTGGGGGGTGAGGTAACAGGAGCTTCCGCGATCAAGTCAAACACTTGTTCGCCTCCCGTCTCCCCTTGGGGGAGAAGGACGCTAGGCGTTCACCCAGTTGCCGTGGAAGCCGAACGGCACGCGCCGGGGAACCCTCGCCGTGGCCACCGGTCCCGCAGCCACGTTCTGGGCATCCAGAACCACCAGCTCGCTGGCATTCAGCTGACCGCGATAGACCACCGCCGTCAGCCAGCCCTCGCCCTCCGGCGCAGTCGGTGAGGCCGGGGTGAAGACGGCCTCGGACACCGCATCGCCGACCGGCACGCTCCATTCGCTGCGACGGCCCGTCTCCAGGTCGATATGGGCGATGATGTGGGTGCGGAAGTCGCCGGGCTTGAGGCTCTGGCCGACAAACCAGCCGTGGCGATAGGGCAGGCCCGCCAGCCGCTCGTCAAAGCGCGGGAACTCGCCGGCCAGATCGTCGAGTTGCCTTTCGGTCACCGACCCGCTGGCCAGATCGATCGTCCAGCGCACCAGATAGGCCGCCGCGTTCTCGCCCCGCGTGCCGTCGGCCCTGGGGAACAGCGGGGCCGAGGCGTAGCGCATGACGTCGACGATTAGGGTCTCGCCCCCCTCATCAGAAGAGTCGAAGGCGTTCATCACGTGGAAGACATAGCCCTTGGGGGCCTCGAACCAGCGCAGGCTTTCGACGCCCCGGTCGCGGCGCAAGACCGCCAGCTGGCCGCCCTTTTCGGGCTCCCAGGCAAAGACCGGCTTGCCGCCCATGGCCCTCTGCAGACTGCCGGTCAGGGGCAGGACCGGAATGACCACATGCTCGCGGGTGACCGCGAAATCATGGATCATCGAGCAATAGGGGGCCTCGAAGGTCTCGCGCTTCAGCAGGGTGCCGGCGGCGTCGGCCACGCCCCAGCTGACCTTGCTCGAGAGCGGCATCGGATCATCGGCATAGGCGAAGAACACCATCTCACCGGTGAGCGGGCAGGTCTTGGGGTGAGCGGTGACCTTGCCGCCCAGGTCATAGGACCCGATGGAGTCGAGCTCGGGACCGGACAGCTGGAAGGGCGCATGGGCCTCCTCCAGGGCCAGCAGGCGGCCGGCATGCTGCACGATATTGGTATTGGCCACGCCGCTGTCGGTGCCCATGACCGACGGATCGGTGGTCATCGGATTACCCCAGCTGCCGAACAGGGCCTGGCCGGCCGCATGCTCGACCGTCCACTTGTTCGTGCGGACCCAGCGATTGCGGTAGTGCACCCGGCCCTCGTTCAGGGTGAAGGCGTGCAGCATGCCGTCGCCGACGAACCAGTGATAGTTGCCGTCGCGCGGCTCGAACTGGGGATTGGGCCCGTTGCGGTACAGGGTGCCCGTCAGGCCGGGGGGCAGGACCCCCTCCACCACCAGCTCGAAATCATCCTCGCTGTGCACCGGTGCGAAATTGCCGGTCAGATAGGGGTTGATGCGAACCTCGCCGTCCATGGTCGGTCTCCGGGCTGTGGTGATGCAGGCTTATTGTTTACGTTGTAAATTTATGTTGTAAGAAATTGAACTCGTCAACAGGGATTCGTCAGTGCCCCGCGTCCTGTCTTCCGAAGACGTCGAAGATTTCCGCCGTCGCCTGTGTGTGGCCGCCGAGGCCCTGTTCGCCGAGCGCGGCCCGGAAGCGGTGACCATGCGCGAGCTGGCCACGGCCATGGGGGTCAGCCCGATGACCCCCTATCGCTATTTCCAGGACAAGGACGCCATTCTCGCCGCCGTGCGGGCCGCCGCCTTCACCCGCTTTGCAGAGGCCCTCGAGGCCGGGATGGGTCAGGCGGGCGACCCGATCGTCCGGTCGCGCCAGGCCGGCATGGCCTATATCGAGTTTGCCCTCGCCCAGCCCCAGGCCTACCGCCTGATGTTCGACCTCAACCAGCCGACCGAGGCCGACTATCCCGACCTGCAGGCGGCTGTAGGCCGGGCCCGGCGGACCATGACCGCCCACGTCGAGGGCATGATCCGGGCGGGCCTGCTGGAGGGCGACGCCGAAATGATCGGCCACATGTTCTGGTCGGTGCTGCACGGCATGCTGATGCTGCAGATCACCGGCAAGCTGGCCCCGACCATCGATCCCCAGGCGCTGCGGCGCCAGATGTTTGCCACCCTGCTGCGCGGCCTCGGGCTGCCGGAGCCCTGATCCCGTCCGCATCGCCTCCGGATTGTCACCGGGACAATGTTTCCGTTGCAGCGCCGGACGTCAGGGATCAAAGGCGGATGGCCCGCCCGAAAAGGACCCGCCGATGACCGCTGCGCCCCTGCCCCTGCGCCATCTGCTGCTGGCCCTGGCCGTGGTGGCGGTGTGGGGCACCAATTTCGTGGTCATCCGGATCGGGCTCGACCATCTGCCGCCCCTGCTGTTCGCCACCCTGCGCTTCACCCTGGTGCTGCTGCCCATGGCCTTCTTCGTCAAGAGGCCGGCCGTGCCCTGGCTGAACCTGGCCGCCTATGGCGTGCTGATCGGGGCCGGACAGTTCGGCATGCTGTTCCTGGCCATGAAGGGCCACATCTCGCCGGGCCTGGCGTCGCTGGTCGTGCAGACCCAGGTGTTCTTCACCATCGGAATGGCCATGAAGATCAACGGCGAGCGGGTGCAGCCCTTCCAGGTCGTCGCCCTGCTGCTGGCGGCGGCCGGCATCGTGCTGATCGCCGCCCACGGCGGCGGCTCGGCGACACCGCTGGGCGTGGCCCTGGTCCTGGTCGCCGCCGCCAGCTGGTCGGGCGGCAATATCGTCGCGCGTCAGGCCGGCAGCGTGAACATGCTGGGCTATGTCGTCTGGGCCAGCCTGTTCTCGATCCCGCCGCTGTTTGCCCTGTCGCTGTGGCTGGAAGGCTGGAGCGCCATGGTCCACGGCGTGCGCTCGGCCGATGCCCTGACCTGGGTGGCCGTCCTCTGGCAGGCGGTGGGCAATACCATGTTCGGCTATGCCGCCTGGGGCTGGCTTCTGGCCCGCCACCCGGCCGCCACAGTCACCCCGATGGCCCTGCTGGTGCCGGTGTTCGGCATGGGCGCCTCGGCCCTGCTGCTGCACGAGGGCCTGCCGGCCTGGAAGCTGATCGCCGCCGGGCTGGTCCTGACCGGACTGGCGGTGAACACGCTGTGGCCGATGGTGCGAGGGCGGATTATGAGGGCGTAGCTCGCCCATGCGATGTTCTATTTAAGATTGAATTTTTAGGATCACCCCCCATGCTTGCCGCATGGTTCCGCGCGATGCCTCCATTGCGGTCTACATGATGACCAACCAGCCCTACGGCACGCTCTATATCGGCGTGACCAGCCTGTTCGAGGCGCGGATCGTTCAACACCGCGAGGGCCTGATCCCGGGTTTCACCAAACGGTATGGGCTCAAACGGCTCGTCTGGTACGAGACCCACGAAGACATGACGGTGGCCATTCACCGCGAGAAGCGCCTGAAGGAATGGCCCCGCCAGTGGAAGATCAACCTGATCGAGCGCGACAATCCGCGTTGGGATGATCTCTATGATCAGGTGATGAACTGGACGCCGGTTCCACGCCAGTTTTAGCACCGAACCATACGAAACCCGTCATCCCGCGCTTCATGCGCGGGACCCATGGTTCAGCTTCAACCTGAGCGCCTCGGTTCGCAACGCAGGTGCGGCGGATTGATGGGTCCCGCGCATGAAGCGCGGGATGACGGTTCAGTTTGAGGCGTGGAGTTCGTCTTGACCTCCCCCACGTCACCCGCCTGACCCTCCTCGTCAAACAAGGGAGGAGCCGCCATGCCCACGCCGTTCAAGGTCGAGTGGAGCCCGCAGGCCGTCGACAAGGTGCTGACCCAGGTGCGGGCCTATGAGGCCCCGCCCGCGCCGGCCGGCGGCGGCTGGACCTATGGCTGTGATGCCGACACCCTCAAGGCGCTCTGCGCCTACTGGACCGACGGCTTCGATGTGGGCAAGGCGCAGGAAACCCTCAACCGCCACCCGCAGTTCACGGCCCGGGTCGAGGACCTCGACCTCCACTTCGTCCACGTGGTCGGCGAGGCCGGCGGCAAGCGGCCCCTGCTGCTGACCCACGGCTGGCCCGGCAGCCATTTCGAGTTCTGGGACGCCATCGAGCCCCTGGCCTTCCCGTCGCGCCACGGCGGCGATCCGGCCGACGCGTTTGATCTGGTGATCCCGTCCCTGCCCGGCTTCGGCTTTTCCGGTAAGCCCGCCCGCCCGATCGGCCAGCGCGCCACCGCCCGGCTGTTCAACAGCCTGATGACGGACGTGCTGGGCTATGACCGCTACCTCGCCCAGGGCGGCGACTGGGGCGGTCTGGTCACCTCGTGGCTCGGCCTCGACCATGCCGACCATGTGAAGGCCATCCACCTGAACATGATCGGCTTCCGCCCCGCCGGCCCGCCGCAGGGCGAGGCCGAGATCGCCTGGATGCAGCGCACCGGTTTTGCCATGGACGTCATGGGAGCCTATTTCCGGCTGCAGGCCTCCAAGCCCCAGTCCCTGGCCTGGCTGGGTGCGGGCAATCCGGTCGGCCAGGCCGCCTGGATCCTCGAGCGCTTCCACGACTGGGCCGACCTTTCGGCCAAGCCCTTCGAGCAGGTGTTCAGCCAGGACCAGCTGCTGACCAACATCATGCTCTATGTGATGACCGGCAGCTTCACGACCGGTGCCTGGTACTATCGCGGCCTGATGGAGGAAGGCGGCATCGTCCTGCCGGCCGGCACCCGCTGCGAGACCCCCACCGCCTTCGCCAACTTCCCGGGAGAGGCCCTCTACCAGGCCCCGCCGCGCAGCTGGTGCGACCGCGCCTACAACATCACCCGCTGGACCGACATGCCGAGCGGCGGTCACTTCGGCGCGATGGAGGAACCGGCCCTGTTCGTCGACGACGTAAGGGCCTGGGCCCGCCAATCCTGATCTGGACCGAGGAAACCTGTCATGACCCTCAAGACCGGCGGCTGCCTCTGCGGTGCCATTCGCTACGAAATCGACGCCGAGTTCATGGGCGTGGCCGTCTGCCATTGCCGTGACTGCCAGTATGCCTCAGGAGGCGGGCCCAACTTCATCGCCATGGCCCCACGCGACAGCGTCCGCTTCGTCGAGGGCAAGCCCCGCCAGTATGACCGCCCCGGCGGCAGCGGGGCCAATGTCGGGCGGGTGTTCTGCCCGGACTGCGGAACGCCCCTGCTGTCAGACATCGGTGCGCCGTTCCTGGCCGTGAAGCTGGGCGGGCTGGACGAGTCCGCCGACCTCAAGCCGGGCGTGCGCATCTGGACCCGCTCGGCTCCGGCATGGCATGAGATCGACCCTGCCGTTCCCGGCTTCCCAGAGAACCCGCCCTTCTGATGACCACAGCCCGCTACGACTTCGCTTCCGACAATGTCGCCGGGGCCATGCCCGAGGTGATGGAGGCGATGCTCGCCGCCAATGCGGGCACGGCCTCGGGCTATGGGACCGACCATGTCAGCGCCGCCGCCGCCGACCGGATCCGCGCCCTGCTCGACGCTGACGCCGAGATCCGCTTCACCGCCTCGGGCACGGCCGCCAACGCCTTTGCGCTGACGGTGCTGGCGCAGCCGCACGAGGCGGTGCTGGCCCATGAGCACGCCCATATCTGCACCGACGAGACCGGCGCGCCCGGCTTCTTCGGCCAGGGCGTCGGACTGATCGGCCTGCCGGGGGCCTCGGGCAAGATCGAACTGGCCGGGCTGGAAGCGGCCCTGGCGCGGCCTGAGGTGTCCTACAACCAGCCGGCGGCGGCCCTGTCCCTGACCACCGCCACCGAGTACGGCACGGTCTATGACGCAGCGCATCTGGCCGCCCTGATCGCGCCGGTGAAGGCCAGGGATTACGGCGTCCACCTTGACGGCGCGCGTCTGGCCAATGCCGTGGCGGCGGGCTTTGACCTGAAATCCGTCGCCAGGATGGGCGTCGACATCCTGGTGATGGGCGGCACCAAGGCCGGCTCAACCCCCACCGAGGCCGTGGTCTTCCTCAATCCCGACCACGCCCGCCGGCTGGACGCGCGGCTCAAGCATGCCGGCCAGCTGGTCAGCAAGGGCCGCTTCCTGGCTGCCCCCTGGCTGGGCCTGCTGGGCGAGCAGAGCGACGGCGGCCCCTGGGCGGCGCGCGCGGCGCACGCCAATGCCATGGCCCGCAAGCTGGCCGCCCTGATGCCCTTCCCCATCCGCCACCCGGTCGAGGCCAACGGCGTTTTCGTCGACATGGACGACGCGGCCCTGGAGCGCCTGCGCGGTCAGGGCTGGTTCGTCTATCGCTTCCTGGACGGTACGGCGCGGTTCATGTGCTCGTGGGCGACGACGCCCGACATGGTCGAGGAACTGGGCACGGCGCTCGCCAAGATTGCTGTCGACGCCTCAGAATAATCGCGCTAAGCGTGCATCTGTCCGCTTTGAGAAATCGCAGCGGATGGGGGAATTCTGGGGGTTTTCGTTTCCATGCTTCGTAGCATCGCCTTGGTCGCGTGCCTGTTTCTGGCCGCCTGTACCACCACCAACACACGCCTCGCCGACAAGGCACCGGTCAAGCCTGCAGCCGGGGCTCGCATCCTGATCCTGCAGCCCGATATCGAGCTTTCGCTGCTGCCGGTGGCCGGCGCGCCCGAGGCCCGGGCCGACTGGTCCAGCCAGGCCCGCGACAACATCAATCGCGAACTCAAGGCCGCAACCGCTGCCAAGAGCCACCAGTTCCGGGAACTGGACCCCAGCAGCGTCGACGACCCGCGCGCCCTGCAGTTGCTGCGCCTGCACGAGGCGGTCGGAAACTCGATCCAGGGGTTCAACTACGGGCTCTATTCGCTGCCGACCAAGAAGGACTTCAGCTGGACCCTCGGGTCCGGAGCCCAGACCCTGGCCCAGGCCTATGATGCCGACTATGCCCTGTTCACCTTCGGCCGCGGCTCGTTCTCCAGCGGCGGGCGCAAGGCCGCCATGGTCGGCGCGGCCCTGCTCGGGGTGGCCCTGCCCTCCGCCTCGCAGGTGGCCTTCACGTCGCTGGTCGACCTGAAGACCGGCAAGGTGATGTGGTTCAACGTGGCCGTGGCTGGCCCGAACTCGGACATGCGGACGCCCGAAGGGGCCAAGGTATTTGCGACCGCCCTGCTGAAGGACGCGCCGCTCTGATGCGCGCCGCCTTCCGCCGGGGGGCGGGGGCGATGCTGGCGGCGACGAGCCTTGCGACGACACCCGTCGTCGCCGAACCGCGCACGCCCCATCTGCGTCCCGCCGAGACGACCGATGAGGCCGGGATCTGGGCCCTGTCCGACAAGGCCGAGCAGCAGGCGCGGCAGTCGGCCGAGCGGAACCGCGACCCGGCCCTCAACGCCTATGTCACCGGGCTGATCGCCCGGCTGGCGCCGGAATATCAGGGCGATCTTCGGGTCTATGTGATGGACCGGCCGTTCTTCAACGCCACCATGGCCCCCAATGGCTATACCGAGGTCTGGTCGGGCCTGCTGCTGCGGGCCGAGAGCGAGGACCAGCTGGCCTTCGTTCTGGGCCACGAGATCGGCCACTTCGCCGAAAACCACGCGATCGAGGCCCAGCGCGCCATGAAGGCGCGAGCCCAGGGTGCCCTGGCGCTACAGATCGCCGTCAGTGTGGTGGCCATGGGTGCGGCGGTCAATTCCGGCTCGGCCCAGGGCGCCAACGACATCATGCGGGCCGCCGGTTCGGTCAACGACCTGATCTATCTCAGCCAGATCTCGGCCTTCTTCAGCTATTCGCGCGAGAACGAGAGCCAGGCCGACGAACTTGGGTTCAGGCGGGCCACCAAGGCCGGTTTTGATCCGGCGGCCGGCGCCGCCATGTGGCAGGCCCAGGTGTCCGAGACCTCGGCCTCGTCCTTCAAGAAGGTGCGCGACCAGGAAGCCCGGGGCAGCATTTTCAGCACCCACCCGCTCAGCACTGACCGGATCAAGGCCCTGGAAACCCTCGCCGCTGCAGCCCCGCGGGCGACGGCAGAGGACCGCAAGCGCTATCGTGCCGTGATCCGGCCTCACCTGGCCGCCTGGCTGAAGGATGATCTGCGGCGGCGGGACCCCGGCAGCAGCCTGGCCCTGATCGACCGCCTGTCTGCCGGAGGCGAGGACGCCGGCCTGCTGACCTTCTATCGCGGCGAGGTCTATCGCCAGCGCCGGCAGGACGATGATCTGGACAAGGCCCGCCAGGCCTATGCCGAAGCCACGACCCACGCCGATGCGCCGCTGGCCACCTGGCGGATCCTCGGCGATCTGGCCGCCCAGGCCGGTGACAGGGCTACGGCCCAGTCAGCCTACGACACCTATCTTGCCCGTTCGCCCCAGGCTCCGGACCGCTGGCTGGTCGAGGCCGGCCTCAAGAAACTCTCCGAAGGAAACCCGTCATGATCCGTCGTCCCCTCCGCGTCTGTGCCCTGGTCATGGCGGCCGGCGCTGTCCTGAGTGCCTGTGCCAGCGTCACCAGCGCCCCCGCCGGCCCCTATACGATCGGCCAGGCCCAGGTGACCCTGGGCCATGAGTGGTCGGACATCAGCGCCATCATGTTCGCCCGCCCGGCCAAGGTGCGGCTGCTGTCGATGGACGGCCCCCTGCTGAAC
>NZ_QAII01000059.1 GCF_003060965.1 Caulobacter sp. HMWF025
CCCTCGATGGTGGCGCGGGCCAGCAACCGGTTCCATTCCCTGCGTGCCCCTGACGCCGCCCGGTCAAAGTTCCAGTGCGGGATTTCAGCGCGGTTGAGCCGTGCGCCGGCCACATCCGTATTGGCCAGACCGATCTTGGCCTGAAGCGTGCGCCCCTCGCCCAGGTCGAACCCGAGCAGGTAACGCGGCGCGACGTCACCGGGCCGGGGCGGCAGGGTGATGCGCTCGGCCACGCGGTGGTCGAATGCGAGCGAGAAGGCGATGGTCCGTGTTGTCCAGTTGCGACGCAGCGCGCTGCCCTCAAGCCCGAACGGGGTGGCGGCGACGGCATGCGACAGCACGGGCTGCCGGTCGGTCATGAAGGTGAGGCCATGCTGCAGGTCGACCAGGACCCAGACCCTGCCGCCCTTCTCGAACACATAGCGATGGAAGGCCGTCCGCAGGCTGGAGGTCAGCTCCACGCGCACCTGGTTGTCGGACAGCGTGACGGCGTAGTAGCCGGGCCTGGCCTCTTCGCTGGTCTTGTCATAACCGCTGGCCAGGGCTTCGCGCCGCGTCTGGCTGGGCTGCAGCAGGACGTCGCCCAGTTCGGGGATGCCGGTGCCGCTGGCCCGGTTCTGTGAAAAGCCGATGATTGAGGGGGCACCGTACTGATAGCCGGAGGTGAACGCCCAGCCGCTGTCGGCATTGTCCGGACCGGGCTGAACCATGCCGAAGGGGTAGCTCGGTCCCGGGAAGGTGTGCCCGGTTCCGTCGGTGCCGATAAAAGGATCGACCAGGTCGACCGGCTGGGGTGAAGCCTGCGCCAGCGCCCTTGCGGTCAGCGGGGCCGGCGACAGCAGCAGCAGGAGCAGCAGGCACAGCCACCGGGTCATGCGGCGCTCCAGATCACCGGATTCAGCGGCGTATCGATGACCTCGCCCACCACCGCGCCGGGGCACCACTGGTTCCAGTCGGCCGCCTGCATGTGATTGACCGGCTCTGCCAGCCTCATGGCCTCGTCCATATAGATCATCGTCATCACCGAGCGGGGCTGCTGCGTGCGGTTGGCTCCCGCCCGGTGGAAGGTCCAGCCGGCGTGGAAGCTGACGTCACCCAGAGCATAGGGCTGCTCATCAATGGGGAAACCCTGGGCTTCCATCGCCGCCGTGATCTGTGCTTCACTCTCGTCGGAAATCGGCAGGTCACGACCAAACTCGGCGGTCTGGCTGCCCTTGTAGAAGGCCAGCGGTCCCATGTCGCGGGGGACGGGCTGCAGGGGGATCCAGACCGTGACCGTCCGGTCCGATGCCATCGGCCAGTAGTACTGGTCGGCATGGGCCGGGGTGAAGCCGCCAGACGGCTCCTTGTAGAGCGACTGGTCGTGATAGAGGCGCACGCCCTCCACGCCCATCAGGGCTGCGGCGATGCCGGCAATGCGCTTGCCGAAGACGAACTGCCTGACGACCTCGGAGGTGCGCCACAGGTTCATGACCTGCAGAAAGGCGCGGTCATAGGTGCTGCGGTCTTCCAGCGGCTTGTCCTGGGTGTTGAGCGCCAGGGTCAGGCGGGTGATTTCTTCGCCGTAGTGGGCCAGGGTCGCCGCATCGAGCACGCCGGACAGGCGGACAAAGCCTTCAGTGCGATAGCGCTCAATCACGTCGCTCGAAACGGGCAGGGGGGTATCGAGGTCCTGCATCAGATGTGATCCTTCATGTCCAGTTTGGCCGGTTCACCGGGCGAGGTTATCGGTGGTGTGACAGCTACGGCGCTTGGGGCGGCAGGGCGAACAGGGCGGTCTGCCACGGCCGCAGACGGGCCCCGCCGCCACCGACCAGATCCGGCGTGTCCGAGCCGGGCCCGTCATAGGTCACCGGCAGGGCGGACAGGTTGGCGACGATCGCGAAGCGTTCGCCGCCGCCGCTGCGTTCGATCACCAGAAGCGACCCCTTCACCGCCTGGACAAGCTGGGTGCCGCCGCGCAGGGC
>NZ_QAII01000060.1 GCF_003060965.1 Caulobacter sp. HMWF025
GGGCTGCGGCGCGGTCGGCGATGCGATCGGCGAGGTGTGCTTCAACACCGCCATGACCGGCTATCAGGAAATCCTGACCGACCCGTCCTACATGGCCCAGATCGTGGCCTTCACCTTCCCGCACGTCGGCAATGTCGGCACCAATGGCGAAGACGTCGAGCAGGTGACCGGCGTCGCCGAGACGGCCGCCCGCGGGGCCATCTTCCGGGACATCCCGACCGCCCCGGCCAACTGGCGCGCCGACAGTGATTTCGATGGCTGGATGAAGCGTCGCGGCATGATCGGTCTGGCCGGGGTCGACACCCGGGCCCTGACCCGCAAGATCCGCGAGACGGGCATGCCGCACGGCGTCATCGCCCACAGCCCGGACGGCCAGTTCGACCTCGACGCCTTGGTCGCCAAGGCCAAGGCCTGGTCGGGTCTGGAAGGGCTCGACCTGGCCAAGGATGCCTCCACCACCCAGACCTTCACCTGGGACGAGGGCCTGTGGTCGTGGCCGGAAGGCTTCGCCAAGCTCGAGACCCCCAAGTACGAGGTCGTAGTCCTCGACTACGGCGTCAAGCGCAACATCCTGCGGGCTCTCGCCCATGTCGGAGCCCGCGCCACGGTGGTGCCGGCCAATACCTCGGCCGAGGATATCCTGGCCCGCAATCCCGACGGCGTGCTGCTGTCCAACGGCCCGGGCGACCCGGCCGCCACCGGCCAGTATGCGGTTCCGGTCATTCAGACGCTGGTCGCCAGCGGCAAGCCGGTGTTCGGCATCTGCCTCGGCCACCAGATGCTGGCCCTGGCGCTCGGCGCGAAGACCGTAAAGATGGAACAGGGCCACCACGGGGCCAACCATCCGGTCAAGGACCTGACCACCGGCAAGGTCGAGATCGTCTCGATGAACCACGGCTTCACGGTCGACAGCGCCAGCCTGCCGGCCTCGGTCAGCGAGACCCATGTGTCGCTGTTCGACGGCACCAATGCCGGCATCGCCCTGGACGGCAAGCCGGTGTTCAGCGTCCAGCATCACCCGGAAGCCTCCCCCGGGCCGACCGACAGCCTCTATCTGTTCGAGCGCTTCGCGGGCCTGATGGACGCCGCGAAGTAGCCACCGCGCGACCTCGCTCCACGGGGGCGGGGTCTCGAAAACATCGCCCAAATGTCATGGCCTCATCACGCGTCCCCACTGGGCGCGTGATAGCCTTTGCCTGTTCGTTTCCAGCTTCGCTTCCCCGGCGACCTGAGCTCAGGCGAGGACATCATGACCCCCTATGAAACCATCGGCGGCGAGACCGTCGCCCATGCGGTGCTCGATGACTTTTTCCAGCGGGCCCAGGCCGATGACCGGCTGGCCGACGTCTATGGCCCGGTGATCACCGCCGGGGGACGGGCCTTTGTCACCGTCGCCCTTGATGCCGCCGGCACGGGCGAGCATCCGGACCTGGAGTCGGCCCTGGCCTGGCTCGGCGAGGTCGGTCTGGGCGATGACGAGCTGGACCTGATCGTCGGGCATCTGGCCGCAGCCCTGGAAGCGGCCGGGATCTCCGACGAGACCATCGCCGAAGTCGCTGAAGAGGCCGAAGCCCTGCGGGATGCGGCCCTGGCCTTCGACCCGGAAGACGATGATGACGAAGACGAGGACGAAGAAGCCGCTGCCTAAAGTGACTGGCCGTCGTCGACGGTGAAGACGCCGCCGGTGATGGTGGCCCCGGCGTCCGAGCATAGCAGCAGGGCCATGGCCTCGAGGTCGCTCTCGGCCATCAGCCGCTTGCGCGGGAAGCTGGCCACCAGCTTCTGGCCGCCCTCCTGGTCGAACCACTCGCTGTTCAGCTCGGTCCGGATATAGCCCGGGCACAGGACGTTGACGTTGATGCCCTTGCGGGCCCATTCGCGGGCCAGGCTCTTGCCCATCATGGCCGTGCCGGCCTTGGAGGTGCAGTAGGCGGTGACGCCCGGCAGGACCTTGTGCGCGCCGATCGAGGCGACCAGCAGGACCCGGCCACGACCGCTGGCGGGCGAGCCGGCCTTGATCATCCGGCGGGCCCCCTCGCGGGCGGTCAGGAACATGCCCCGCGTATTGACAGCCAGGATCTTGTCGAAGTCCTCGATGGCGATCTCGAGGGCCGAGCCCATGATGCTGATCCCGGCATTGGCGATCACGCTGTCCACCGGGCCGAAGCGGGCCTCGACGGCGTCATAGGCGGCGATCACCGAGGCCTCGTCCTCGACGTCCATGGCAAAGGCGGCGGCGGAGGGGCCGATCTCGGCGACGAGGGTCTCCAGGCGGTCGGTTCTGCGGGCCGCCAGGGCGACCCGGGCACCCGCAGCGGCCGCGGCCCGTCCCATCTGCGCCCCGATGCCGGACGAGGCTCCAGTGACCAGCACAACGCGGCCGGCAAGGGATGGATTGGACATGGAAGGGCTCCCGGATCTGTTTTCCGGCAGGGTGGCGGCGGCGCGCTGCGATGTCGAGGGCGCCGTTGGGTCGCCCTGGATCGCCATACTGCCCCGGACGGCCGCAACCGGTTGAGCTATTTGGGCGAGAACCTGGCGACGTAGCCTTCGTTCGCGCCCTGCTCGGCGATCGCCTCCCTGATCAGCTCCATGACGTCGGCGATCAGCGCCCGCATGGTCGCTGCAGCGGCGACCGGGTCATTGGCGACGATCGCGTCGAGGACGGCCCTGTGCTCGGGCAGGCTGGCATTGTGTCCGCGATAGCGATTGGTGAACTGGATCGAGGTCTGCAGCGCCGTGGCCACGACATCGCGAAACTGGGCGTAGAACGGGTTTCCCGACGCTTCCAGGATGGCGACGTGAAAGGCGATGTCCGAGCTCAGCGGATTGTCGGTGCCGAGCTCGGCCGCTTCCATCCGGGCATAGCCCAGCTTGATCAGATCGATACCCCTGGTGTTGGCGGACTGGGCCGCCAGGGCGGCCGCCCCGGGCTCGATGCTCAGGCGCAGTTCGGTGAACTGGCGCAGCAGGCTCAGCGAGAACTTCCGCTCCAGCAGCCAGCGAAGCACGTCGGTGTCGAACCAGTTCCAGGCCGAAGGGGGGGTGATGATGGTGCCCTGACGCGGCCGGGCGGTCAGCAGGCCCTTGGCCGTCAGCATCTTGACCGCCTCGCGGGTCACCGACCGGCTGACGGCGTGTTCCTTGGAAAGCTCGGCCTCGATCGGGAACGGTCGTCCGTCATAGCAGCCGGTCACGATCATCCGCCCCAACACGTCCAGCAGGCCGTAGGTCAGGTTGCGTCCTAGCGCCGAGCGTGATTCCAGCGGATCGGTGGGTTTCATGCCGTCACTGCTGGCAAATTTGCCGGTAGCTCGCAACAGATAGTTGCCCGGCAAGGTGACGCTTGGCCCGACAGGACCCGAGCCGGTGATCCGGGTGCCGGGGATAGGGCCTTCCTGAAGCGATACCCATATTTCAAGATTAATATGATAAACTGTTTGACGACCCCGCGACGCCCGACATAGCTATTGCCGACAACCCGGCTAAGTTCGGGCACGGCTATATTGGGAGCTTGTTGATGCGGCCTTGCACGCGCTGCGCCAGACACCCGGCGGACTGTCGATGACGGAAGAGCAATTTGGAGCGCTCAATGTCGGCGCAGGCCCGACCCGGATAGCGCGGATCGAGACGTTCATTGTGCCGCCACGCTGGCTCTTCGTCCGGGTCGAGACCCGTGACGGGGCCGTGGGCTGGGGTGAGGCGAGCCTGGAAGGCCACGCCGAGGCCGTGGACGGGGCCTTCGCGTCGCTGCGCGATCGCTTTATCGGTGCCGACGCCGACAATATCGAGGACATCTGGCAGGTGGCCTATCGCGGCGGGTTCTACCGTGGCGGGCCTGTGCTGATGTCGGCCCTGTCAGGCCTGGACCAGGCCCTCTGGGACCTCAAGGGACGCCGGCTGGGCGTGCCGGTCTGGCAACTGCTGGGCGGCCGTGTCCGCAACCGCGTTCCGGTCTATGCCTGGATCGGCGGCGACCGGCCCGACGAGGTGGTCGAGGCCTCCAGGGTCAGGCTGGAGCAGGGCTTCAAGGCGGTGAAGATGAACGCCACCGGCGAGATCGGCTGGCTGGACAGCGCCAGGGCTTTCGAAGACGCGCTGGATCGCGTGGCCGCGGTCAAGTCGCAGGGCCTGGACGTCGCGGTCGACTTCCACGGCCGCCTCCACAAGCCGATGGCCAAGCAACTGATCGCCGCCCTGGCACCGCTGCAGCCGCTGTTTATCGAAGAGCCCCTGCTGTCGGAAAACGTCGAGGCCATCGTCCAGCTGTCGCGTCTGACGAGTGTGCCGATCGCCCTGGGCGAGCGCCTCTACAGCCGCTGGGATTTCAAGCCGTTCCTCGAAGCGGCCGCCGTCGATGTGATCCAGCCGGACCTCAGCCATGCGGGCGGGCTTTCCGAGTGCAGGCGCATCGCCGCCATGGCCGAGGCCTATGATGTGGGCGTGGCGCCGCACTGTCCGCTGGGCCCGATGGCCCTGGCCGCCTGCATGCAACTGGCCCTGACGACACCGAACTTCGTGATCCAGGAAATGTCCCTCGGCATTCACTACAATGTCGGTCACGACCTGCTCAGCTACATGCGCAATCCCGAGGTTTTCGAGGTTCGCGACGGCATGGTCGACGCCCTGCAGGGGCCTGGCCTGGGGGTCGAGATCGACGAGGACATGGTTCGCGCTGCCGCCAGGGACGCACCGTCCTGGCGCAATCCGATCTGGCGAGGCCAGGACGGCAGCCTCCGCGAGTGGTGACCCCAGCCGGCCGCTCAGGGCCTGGTTCAGGCCTCTGACGCGGTACGGCTTCTGTCGGAATGCCCGTAGCGTGTGGCGGGCGGCGCGTCCTGAGGGGCTGCCGTTCGCCCGCGCATCACGACAGTCTCAAAAGGGTTGGCCAGGGTGCTGACCGGGCCCCAGGCCAGGACTGGCCAGGGCCGCGCGCGCGCGGCCGCCGCCAGGGTCCTGCCCCTCCCCAAAAGCCACATGACTCCAGGCGACGGGCAGACCGCAGCTGCCGGAATCGCCGTGCCTTGAAGGCTTTACGCCGCCTCCGACGACTCCGGGATCCTGCAGGGG
>NZ_QAII01000061.1 GCF_003060965.1 Caulobacter sp. HMWF025
CCTGCGGTCGAGTCACGCTGGCTCTGGCGGCTGAAGACCCTGGCGCGGGGGGCGGGCCTGACCCTGCCCGAGCGCCAGGATGCCCTGGACTGGGCCCGGGCCCTCGATGCGCCCGGTGCCTATTCGCCCTGTCCGAGGCCCGCGCCGGTTCCCCCGGTCGCCGACCGTCCGCGCCGGATGGCCGTGACCCGAATCGAGGCCCTGACCCGCGATCCCTATGCCGTCTGGGCCCGCGACATCCTGAAACTGTATCCGCTGGAACGCCCGGACGAGCCGGTCGAGGCGCGCGCCCGGGGCACGGCGATCCATGCCGCGTTCGAAACCTTTGCGGAGCGGCATCCGGGACCGGTCCCCGCCGACGCCGCCGCCATCTTCGAGGCCCTCTATCTGGATGAACTGGTGGCCGCCGGCATGCCCGCCACCGCCCTGGCCCGCGAACGGGCCCTGGCGCGGGAAGCCGCCGCCTGGGTGGCCGACTGGGAGGTGCAGCGGCGAGCCGGGGCCGAGGCGATCATCGTCGAGGCCGAGGGCCGCCTGACCTTCGACATCAACGGCAAGCCCTTCACCCTGACCGCCAAGGCCGACCGCATCGAGCCGACCGCAGACGGCCTGGCCCACATCCTCGACTACAAGACCGGCTCGGCTCCATCGAAAAAACAGGTCAAGACCGGCTTCTCGCCCCAGCTGACCCTGACGGCGGCCATCCTGCTGAACGGTGGCTTCGAGGGCCTGCCGGACCGCAAGCCCGGAACCCTGACCTATGTCCGTGTCACCGGCCGCAAGCCGGCGGGGCTGGAGGAGGTCTCGGTCGAGGCCAAGGACAGTGAGGGCGCTGCGATTGGAGCCCTGCAGGGCCTGCGCGACCTGATCGAACGCTATGACGATCCGGTCCAGGGCTATCCCTCGCGAACCGCCCCGCAGTCCGTCAAAGGCTATCCCGGCGACTATGACCACCTGGCCCGGGTGTTCGAATGGTCGACCAGCGGCGATGACGGGGACGGCGAATGACGGTCGCTCTAGACCCCCAGCGCATCGCCGCCGATCCCAGAATCAGCGCCTTCGTCACGGCCAATGCCGGCTCGGGCAAGACCAAGACCCTGATCGACCGGGTCGCCCGGCTGCTGCTGGCCGGATCAGCACCCGAGGCCATTCTGTGCGTGACCTATACCAAGGCCGCCGCCGCCGAGATGCAGAGCCGGCTGTTCCGCCGATTGGGCGACTGGTCGGTGACCGCGGACGCGGACCTGAGGACCGAGCTCTCAAAGCTGGTCGGTGAGCCCGAGGGCCTGTTCGATGCCGTCCGGCTGTCGGCCGCCCGCGCTCTGTTCGCTCGGGCGCTGGAAACCCCGGGCGGCCTGAAGATCCAGACCATCCACGCCTTCTGCGAGAAGCTGCTGAAGCGGTTCCCGCTGGAAGCGGGCGTGTCACCCGGCTTTACGGTGATGGACGACCAGGCCGGCGCCGCCATCGCCCGCGCCGCCCGCCGCACCGTGGCGGCCTATGTCGACAGCCATGATGACGTCCTCTCCGAGGCCTATGCCCGCTTCTCGGTGGCGCTGGACTATCAGGCCTTCGAGTCGATGTTCGGCACCTTCGAGATCCGACGCGGCGAGATCGCGGACTATTTCAAGAGATCGGGCGGGGCCGAGGCGGGCATCCAGCGCGTCTGGACAACCTGCGGCTTTGATGGGCCGACCGACCCGGACACGGCGGCTGTCGAGGCCATGGAGGAGCTGGACCTGCCGGTTTGGCGGGCGGTGTCCGGCATCCTGATCGCGGCGGGCGGCAAGACCGACGGCGAGAACGGCCAGGCCATGGCGACGATTGCCCGCGATCCGGCCGCCGGCCTCGACCTGGCCCTGAAGACCTTCTTCATCAAGGACGGCACCGGGACGGCAGCCACCTGGGTCAACAAGACGGCTGCGCTCAAGACCCGGCCCGAGCTCCGCGAGGCGCTGGTGCTCGAGCAGGACAAGCTGGCCATGGCCCGCGAGTCCGTCCGGGCGGCCCGGGTCGCCGAGGATACAGTTGCCGTGCTGATGCTGGCCTCGCGCTACATCATCGAGCACACGGCCGAGAAGGCGGCCCGCGGGGCGCTGGACTTCACCGACCTGATCGAACACGCCCGCCGGCTGCTGACCGAGAAGGTCGATGCGGCCTGGGTGCTCTACAAGCTGGACGGCGGCATCGACCACATCCTGCTCGACGAGGCCCAGGACACCGCGCCCGAGCAATGGGCGATCCTGCGGGCCCTGACCAGCGAGTTCTTCGTCGGGGCCGGGGCGCCGGGCTGGCGCAACAGTCGCGACGAACGCACCCTGTTCGTGGTCGGCGACGAGAAGCAGTCGATCTATTCGTTCCAGGGGGCCGATCCGCAGCGCCTGCTGGACGAGACCCAGACCTACATCGCCCAGATCACGGCCGTGGGTCGGGACGGCAGGAGCGTGCCCCTGACCCGGTCCTATCGCTCGACGCCGGAGATCCTGAGCTTCGTCGACGCCCTGTTCTCTGACCCGGCGACGCGCGAGGGGGTGCCGCCGGGCGACCAGGACCTCGTGCGCCACGAGCCGTTCCGGATCGACGGGCCCGGCTGTGTCGACCTCTGGCCCCTGACCCGCGAGGCTCCGGGCGAGGAACGCGACGCCTGGCAGGCCCCGGTTGATGCCGAGGCCGAGAAAAGCGCCAACCGCCGCCTGGCCGCCGCCATCGCCGGCGAGATCGCCGCCCTGCTGGCGCGCGGCGACGAGGTGCATGACAAGGAAACCGGAAAGCGCCGGGCCGCCCATGCCGGCGACATCCTGATCCTGGTCCGCCGCCGCAAGGCCCTGTTCGAGGACATTATCCGGGCCCTGAAACAGGCCCGGATCCCGGTGGCCGGGGCCGACCGGCTGTCGCTGTCGAGCCATATCGCCTTCCAGGACCTGCTGGCCCTCGGCCGGTTCGTGCTGCTCCCGGATGATGACCTGACCCTGGCGGCCCTGCTGAAAAGCCCGCTCTGCAACCTGACCGACGACGACGTCTATGCCCTGGCCCACGGCCGCAAGGCGACGCTGTGGAGCATCCTGACGGCCAAGGCCGATGAGGATCCCCGCTGGGCGGCGGCCCGTGAGCAGCTGGACTGGGCCCTGGCCGAGGGCCGCCGCCGCCAGCCGTTCGAGTTCTTCGCCACCCTGCTGGGACGGACGGACACCGAGGGCCGCTCCAACCGGGCCCGGATCCTGACCCGGCTGGGGGCGGAGGCCGATGAGGCCCTGGACGCCTTCCTCGCCCAGGTGATGGACGCCGAGCAGCGCAACATCCGCGACCTGGAGGCCCTGGTCGCCGATTTCGCGGCCCTCGACATCGTCATCAAGCGCGAGATGGAAGGGGCCCGCCACGAGGTGCGGGTGATGACCGCCCACGGCTCCAAGGGGCTTGAGGCCCCGATCGTCTTCCTGCCGGAAACCACCCTGACCCGCGGGGCCCGCGGCTCGCCCCTGCTGACCACCGAGGCCGGCGGCCTGTTGTGGTCGAGCAGCGGCAAGGCCGACTGCGAGGCCGCGTCAAAAGCCCGGGGTCTGCGTGACAAGAAGGACGCCCAGGAAGCCCTGCGGCTCTACTATGTTGCCCTCACCCGGGCCCGTGACCGGCTGGTTCTGTGCGGCCGCATCGCGGCGGACGCTAAGGCAGAAAACGTCGGCGGCTGGTACGGCGCGGCGCGGGCCGCCTTCGCCCATCCCGACATCGCGCCCCGGGTGCGGCAGATCGGCGATCCCGAGGCCCCGATCCTGCGCTTTGGCCCCGATCCCTTGACCCTGCCGCGCCAGACGGCAGCGATGATCACCCCTGCGCCCCTGCCGGCCTGGGCCGTGGGCGAGGCCGCGCCGGAGCCGAAGACGGCCCGCTATGCCGCCCCGTCGCGGATCGAGGACGAGGCCGAATCGCGCGCGCCCGCGCCTTCGCCGCTGGCTCGCGTAGAGGGTCTGGGCCGCTACCGGCGCGGCGAGATCATCCACAAGCTCCTGCAGATCCTGCCCGACATCGCCCCGGACCAGCGGCGAGCGGCCGGCGCTCGACTGCTGGCGGCTGAACGCGATCTGACCGACACCCAGCGCGCCGAGATGGCGTCGGCGGCATTCGGGGTGCTGGAAGACGAGCGCTTTGCCGCCGTTTTCGGACCCGGCTCTCGGGCCGAGGTCGCCCTGGCCGGCACCAGTGACGTCCTGCCCAAGGGTCTGGCCATTTCGGGGCGGGTTGACCGGCTGGTGGTCACCGACAGCGCCGTGCTGGTCGTCGACTACAAGACAAACCGGCCCGCTCCGGCCCGCATCGAAGACGCTGATCCGGCCTATCTGGCCCAGATGGCCGTCTATGTGGCGGTGCTGCGCGAAGTCTTCCCCGACCGCCGGGTCGAGGCGGCCCTGGTCTGGACCGACGGGCCCAAACTGATGCCGGTTGCAGAAAAGGTGATATCGGAGGCCCTGCGACGGATCGGCTAGACCGTTGCCGGGAACCCGCCGGGTGCCTACATCGTATCCAAGCGCCTGCGATGACTCGCAGGGATCGACAATGATTGCATCGCCTCCGGGGCTTCCGGCGCGCGCGGTGCCCAGATGGAGCAGGCCCAATGAGCACCGTGACGGTGACCGACGAAACCTTCGAACGCGACGTGCTGCAGGCCACCGGCCCGGTGCTCGTCGATTTCTGGGCGGAATGGTGCGGCCCCTGCAAGCAGATCGCGCCCGCCCTCGAGCAGATCTCCGAGGAGCTCGCCGACCACGTCGTGGTCGCCAAGGTCAATATCGAGGACAGCCCCACCACCCCGTCGCGCTATGGCGTGCGGGGCATCCCGACCATGATGCTGTTCCGCGGCGGCCAGATGACCTCGATGAAGGTCGGGGCCATGCCCAAGCAGAAGATCCTGGAATGGCTGACCGAGGCCGGCGTCCAGCCCGCCTGAGGCGACGCCTGACCTTCGGACATAATGACGCCCGCCCGGCTCACGCTCGGGCGGGCGTTTTTGTCATGGCGCCTCAGAACCTGTTGCGGCAGCCCTGCCGGGCATGAACGCCGCGAATGAAGCCGCGCCGGGCCAGCCCGGCCTGCACGGCCGCGTCCAGACGCCGCTCAGCCGGGGCGGCCCCGGAAATCTCCCGCACCAGGCCTCGAAACGGGATGATCGAATTGACCACGGTACGGCCACCCGCCGCTGCCAGACGCCCTGCCCGGCTTTCCTTGAGCTCATTGCCGACGATGTAGTCGGGACCCAGGACCGCGTTCAACGCCGTGACCTCGGCGGCCAACTGGCGACAGGTCTTCAGACCCTTGAGGCTGTAGGGGTCGTCCTGGGCCTTGACGAGACTGTCGGGGATGTCGCGCCGGTTGAAACCGATGTCGCGGACCGGCTGCCCGCCGATCTCAACCGCCTTCTTGCCGGTCTGGCTCACCCAGCCGGGCGAGGTCGCAGCGGGTGCCTCTGCGGGTGGGGACTCGGTGGGGTGATTCTGGGCGAGGGCCGGCGTGCCCGCCATCAGCAGGGTGAGGCCGAGGGTCGCCCGGACAAGCCGTGAGGTTTGAAAGATCATGTGCCGTGTCCTGCCAGAAAACCGCGAACCGGGCAGACCGGTTTGCGGGTCAGGAACGACAGGCGCGAGCAGGGGTTCCCGTCCGCGTTCGGAGAGTCCCCGGTCCTACTTCTTGGCCGTCGTAACGATGAACGGCGAAACCGAGGCCGGGGCGGCCTTCTTGTCGGCCTTGGGTTTGCGGACTTCCTTGTTGGACTTCTTCTGACCCTTGGCCATCGGCGGTTCCTGCCAGGACGGGCGCGCGCACCGGGGATGTCCGGCGGGCCGTGCCGCCCTATCGGCGTGGCGCAGCTGTACGCGGGTCTCAGGCCGGCGGGTAGTGCGGATCGATCCGGCGCAGCAGATAGCGCACGGACTTGGCTCCATCGTGGATCGCGGCAGCGCCGACCTCAGTAAAGCCCAGGCCGGCATGGAAGGCCTCCGAGGCCGGATTGGGCGGATCCGAATTGACCTCGCAGACGATCTGGCTGTGCCCGGCAGCGGCGGCGGCGGCGAACAGGTCCGCATAGAGCTGGCGCGCGAGGCCGCGTCCGCGCGCGGCGGCCGACACCACCACCCGGTCCACATAGACAAAGCGCGCGTAACGCTCGCGGAACCACAGGTAGTTGAGGCTGTCATAGTCAGCCCTCTCGTCGAACGTCAGCAGCAGGGCATCGACGCCGACCCGCCTGGCGACGAAGGCTTCGGCGACCAGATGGGCAAGGCGGCCAGGCTGCAGCCAGGAAAGTTCGACGGCATGGGCATTGTTGAGGGCCAGCAGGGCGTTTGCGAGACCGGGATCGGCCATATCCGTGGGGGAGAGATCCTGCAGGGCGTCGCTCATTGCGGCCAGGTCTCTTCGCTCATCGCCAGCACCTCGCCGGCCAGATAGAGCGAGCCGCAGATCAGCACATGCGGCGTCGGAGTCCGGGCCAGGGCCTTGGTCAGGGCGTCTTCGAGGCTGTCGCAGGCGTGGGCGCGCAGCCCGGCCAGTTCGGCGGCGGCGGCGGTCTGGGCGGCGGGGGCGGCGGCATGGCCCTCGAAGGTGACGGTATAGACCTCGGCCTTCAGCGGCGCGAAGGGCCGGAAGAAGCCCGTGGCGTCCTTGTTGGCCAGCAGGCCCGAGATCAGCGCCACAGGCCGGCCATCGCGCGCCGCCAGATCGCCGAGCGCGCGGGCCACGGCGGCCCCGGCATGGGGATTGTGTCCGCCGTCCAGCCAGAGGTCAGCTCCCGCCGCGCGGGCCAGCTCGGCCAGGGGCCCGGCGCTCAGACGCTGGAAGCGGGCCGGCCACACCGTCGCGGCGATGCCGGCGGCCATGGCCGCTTCGTCGATGCGCGGATCGGCCAGGGTCAGCAGGGCCGCAATGGCCAGACCCGCATTGGCGAACTGGTGCTCACCCGGCAGGGGCGGGGCCGGCAGGTCGAGCAGACGGTCCGGCATCTGGACCAGCAGACGCCCGCGTTCGCCCCAGGCATCGAAGTCCTGCCCCATCAGGGTCAGCTCAACCCCGGCCCGGGCGGCGGCCCGCACGATGACGCCCTCGGCCTCCTCACGCTGGCGGGCCGAGACGACCGGGGCCCCGGGCTTGATGATCCCGGCCTTTTCGCCGGCGATCTGGGCCAGGGTGTCACCGAGGAACTCGCGATGGTCGATGTCGACCGGCGCAATGACGCTGACGGCGGGCGTCACGACATTGGTCGCGTCCAGCACCCCGCCCAGGCCCACCTCGACGATACAGAGGTCGGCCGGAACCTCGGCAAAGGCGACGAGGGCGGCCGCCGTGGTGATCTCGAAGAAGGTGATCGGCAGTCCGGCATTGGCCTCTTCGACCCGCGCCAGCACCTCGGCCAGCTGGTCATCGCTGATCAGGGTTCCGGCCAGGCGGATGCGCTCGGCGAAACGGACCAGATGCGGCGAGGTGAAGACATGCACCTTCAGCCCCGCGGCCTCGGCCATGGCCCGCAGATAGGCCACGGTCGAGCCCTTGCCGTTGGTCCCGGCGACATGGATCACCGGTGGCAGACGGTCCTGCGGATTGCCGAGCGCGGCACACAGCCGCCGCATGCGATCCAGCGACAGGTCGATCAGCTTGGGATGCAGGGCCTGCAGGCGGGCCAGGGCGGCATCATGAACGCGGAGGTGGTCGGTCATTTCAACCTCATCCTCCCTTGCGGCGCGGGGGAGGTGGCGCGATGCGGCGACGCATCGTGACGGAGGGGCCGTTCTGCGACGGCCGGGTGGGCGGACGCCCCCTCCACCGCCGTTCGGCGGTCCCCCTCCCCCGCTTCACGGGGGAGGGGGAC
>NZ_QAII01000062.1:0-7094 GCF_003060965.1 Caulobacter sp. HMWF025
GTTATCACCGACACCGCCGGTTCCGCCTCGAGCGGAGTTATTCTGGAAATTGACGCCATCCAGACTGACGACGGCCCGCGCGCCAACATAGAGGCCGCCCCCCAGGCCTGGTGCCCCGCCGCCGCCCGGACTGACCAAAGGCGAGCCGCCGATGGCCGCCATGCTATAGAGGGTGAGGTCCTCTATGGTGACCGTGCCGGCATTGACGTAGAGGCCACGCTGCTGGCCGCCTCCGTCCAGGAAAGCGCCGTTCCCCTGGATGTCGAGCGAGACGCCGGCCGCCAGGTTGATCTGGGTCAGCGGGCTGTCGAGCGTGCCCTGGAAGGCTGCGGACAGGATGATCGCATAGGCACCGCTATTGGCCGCCAGGGCGTTGGCCGCGGCGATGCAGGCGTTCAACTGGGCTTCGGTGGTGACGGGCTGACCGTTGTTCAGAAGCGTGGGGGTGGTCATGATCAACGTCCAGGTGAGATCGAGTGCGGGGCGGATTGGGTCGGCAAGGCCACGGCGTTCGGGGCGGCAAACGGGTCGTCGGGCCAGCCCTCGAGGGCACCGGCAGCGTCCAGTTCGGCGATCAGGGGCGCGAGCTCGGCCTGATAGGTCTTCCAGCGGCCAAGGCCCCGGGCGTTAACGGGCTGACGAACCTGGGCGTAGCTGACGGTGCGAACATCGCTGTCGCGCTCGTGGAAGTGCACGCAGGCCGGATCATGGGCGAGGCCCAGATGGTCCAGGACCCGCGACAGGGTCGCGTCGAAATCGTCCACCCAGTCGTTCAGACGCACCTGCAGCACCGGGTTTGGCAGGGCCGCGCTCCAGTGCGCCATAAGCTGCTGCTGCTGGGCGATCGCCCAGCCCAGGTCGGCGATGTCGTGCGCGTAGGAATGATGACCGTGGAAACGGTAGCTGAAGATCGACAGGCCGATGTCGCGCGGATCGCGCACACAGTGGATGATCCGCGCACCGGGCAGCATCAGGCCCACCAGGCCAAGAAAGCGGTAGTTGCCCGGCATCTTGTCGACGATCCGGGCCTTGTCCGGCGCCAGGGCGCGCAGTTGGCTCAGATAGCGATGGGCGGCGGCGTCCAGAGCGGCCCCATCAAGGCCGGCGATCGCGTTGACGCCATCGGCGGTTTCGCTGCCTCCCAGGGCATGGAAGGCCTCGGCGAGCGCGCCGCGCTCCCCCGCGCCATGGACGTTGGCATGGGCGGCCAGGATCTGTTCGCACAGGGTCGTGCCCGAGCGCGGCATGCCGACGATAAACACCGGGGTGGGATCGCGGTTGGTGGCGCGCGGTCCGTCCGTCAGACGCCGGCGGTCTAGCCGCGCCTGACTGGCCTCGACAAAGGCGGCGTGGTCAGCGCGGCAAAACGGCTGCCCAGGCTTCAGGAGGTCATGACCGGCGCGCCAGTGCGAAAAGGCCCGGGCTGGCTCACCCTGACCGGCCCAGAACTTGGCCAGGTCGTAGTGGGCCATGATCCGATGCTCTGGCAGCATCGCTTCACCGGAGCTCGATAGCGCCGCCTCCATCGCGGCGGCCTCGTCGAGCGCTGCGGCCAGATCGTGTTCGGCCAGCGCAAGACACAGACGCCGCCAGAGCCAGAGGGGGGTCAGCGCCGGCGGACAGGTGCCGATCGCTTCAAACGCCTCGAGCGCGGCGCGCGCGTCGCCAGGCCGCCCGAGTTGCAGGAGCGTCAGGGTACTCAGCAGATGCCAGTGCCGGGCCTCGGCCGGGTTGCCCGGCACCGTGGACTCCTCCAACAGTGCCAGGGCTTGCTGCGCGCGTCCCCGCTGAAGCAGGTCGGCAACCAGGTTCAGACGTGCCGCCGCATTGCGCGGCTCTCGCTCCAGGCTTTCCCTGAGCAACAGGTCGGCCGCATCCCGCTCGCCGGTCAAGCCCAGGAAAGCGGCGAGATTGGCCGACGCCGCCACATGGCCGGGCGCATGTCGCAGAGCCTCGCGCATGGCGGTCTTGGCGTCATGGATCGCGCCCTGGCGATAGCGGGCCACCCCGTAGTTCACCCAGGGTTCAGCCCAGGCCGGAGCCCTCTGAATCGCTGCGGCGAAGGCGTGCTCGGCCTTCTCGGCCTGGTTCAGACCCAGCCAGGCCTGGCCGTAGGCGTAGTGGGCCTCGGCGTCGTCAGGATCGGCGTGGCAGGCGTCACTGGCGGCATAAAGCGCGGCGTGGAAATCGCCGGCGGCCAGATGGGCAACCGCCCGGGCAAGGTCTGCAGCACGGGGCGGATGGCCAGGAGGCTGCGCGACGGGTGCAGATGGTCGATTGCCCACCACGGTCTCTCCGGATCGCAAGATCGTAAGTCGCGGTTAAGCTCACGGCCGTTCGGCCTTGGCCATGCCCTCGCGGCCCTCGCAAGGCAGATTGAGACGGATGTCCATTCGATTGAGACGGCTGTCAGCAGTTGGCTGTCCGTCGCCGAGGAACCCGCGCGCGACGGGACAGGGAGGCCTTCCGAACCCGTCGCCGGACTTGCCGGGCAACGCTCCTGAACCAGCGGCAAGACCCTAGCCGATACCCGTTTCCGCTGGCTGCAATGCCGCGGCGCACGGTTTTGCAACCGCGAAAAATGATTGTAACTACCTAATAAAATTCAATAATTTTGGAATTCTACGCCACCCTTCCGATTGCTGAATACTTCTGAACCCCAACGGAAAGAAATTGAGATTTCAGATATATTTACTCGAGATCCGAGCAAAAATTAGGGTATAATCATATTCGCGTAGCAAGTGTGAACTCAGTTTGAACATATAGCATTCTATAAATACAATTTCAGTTTTCGCGAAAATTTTGTGCATTGAGCTTTACAGGGTAGATTCAATTTTGTCTGACGGATTTTGATTTAATTATTTATGTGGGCCAATATGACCAAAAGCAATACAAGACCCAATGATGAGCAAGGTTAAAATTTCATTTTACATGAGACAAATACTTGACCGAGAATAGAGTTCAGCGTGCAGATGTCGTGACGGCCAGTAGGCTCCCGTGCCTGGAGCGGGGCACTGACGACGGGCCACCACAGGAAGTCGCGCAGGCCATTCGCGACGCTCTTAGTGGAATGTTCGACACTGAGTTTCCTGACATGGACCAGTATCAACTGGATCTTCGCACGCGCGTCTACGTGATGGGTCCGGCGCTGCTCAGCCGCGCCAGGCTGGAAGGCGGAGAATTTCGTTTCTCCAGGGATGCCGAAAAGATCGCGACCAGCAGCCTCGATCTGATCAGCATCTATCTCTACCTGGAGGGGACCGAAAGCCGCTGCATCGAAGGCGTCGACCAGATCGCCGAGACTGGCGACATCGGCTTTCTGGATCTCACGCGAACCAGCAGCGTGTCGGCGGCGAGTTATGTTCAGAATCTGATCCTGCCCAGAAGTTTGCTGGAGGGGAGCAAGCGCAATCTTGATCATTTGCACGGCCTCATCCTGCGCAAGGGCAGCGTCGCCAATACGGTGCTTGGCGCTCATCTCCGAGCCCTGTGGCTTGCCGCCGCCGAGGCGTCGCTGGAAGACGGTCCGGCCCTGATCGATGCGACAGCCGGGCTTGTCTCGGGCCTTCTGCTGTCCGGTCCGGAAAGCGAACAGGACCAGCACGACCTGGCTGACGCACAACTCGTTCGCATTCGGCGCTACATCAACAGGCATCTGGGCGACACCACCCTTGGCCCGGATCGCCTGTGCGATCAACTCGGCCTGTCCCGCGCCGCTCTGTATCGGCACATGGCCCCTCTGGGCGGCGTCGCCGACTATATTCGCACCCAGCGCCTACGGAAGGTCTATCTGACTCTCTGCGACCCGAGCTATGCGCATCTGTCCGTCATGGAAGTCGCGGCCGTCTGGGGTTTTGGAGACACCTCGGGCTTCTATCGGTCCTTCAAGAGAAAATACTCTCTCAATCCAGGTGATCTAAGGGTTTATCCGGAAGTCATGAAGAGTCCTGAGGCCACCGCCCAGCGCAAAGCGCCATTCGTCACTGACTGGCTGGGAGAGGTTGACGCGGACCAGGATGGCAAACTCGATGCCTGAATCCCGGCCTTGTGAGCCGCCATCATAAGCCTGGCGCGCCCAGCCGTGTGATGCGCCTGGCGGGTGCCATGGGCCTCGCTCAAAAGCGGGCTCTTCCCAGGGGCCGCAATGAAAAAAGGCGGCGGAGCCGAAGCCCCGCCGCCCTTCAGACTGTGTCATCCCGTAGGAAGGATCAGCCGGCCGCCTGCTGACGCATCATGGCGACGGCGATCAGGCGATCCCAGCCGACCAGCGACACCAGGTGCGCATAGATCTGGGCCAGGGCACCGTTGGTCTGCAGTTCCTTCAGCTTCTCGACCGGCAGGGCGTTCAGCTTCTCTTCCGAGACGCCGAAGTACTCGGCCACGGTCTGCGCCTGGCCGGGCTGGCCGTCGGCGTCGGTCGGGGTGAAGGTGGCGGTCTTCAGTTCGAAGAGGTCCAGTTCCTTCAGCAGTTGCACGAACGAGTCGGTGCGGCGACGCTCGGCTTCGAAGTCGTCGCAGAACTTGATGCAGTTCTGGGTGTACTCGGTCGGCTCGCCCTTCTCGTCGAACAGGGCGGTCTGGCCGCTTTCCGACAGCAGGGTGGACCCGCGGTCGATGCAGACGATCAGGCGGTCCTGGGTCTCGTCATTGGCCAGCACGAACGGATAGCGGCGGATATAGGCCGGAATGTAGACGCCCGGATCGATCGAGCCGTCGGCGTTGACGAACAGGTTCTCGCCGTTGTTCAGGCCCATGACGGCCAGCGGAACGCGGTCCTCGCCGGCGAAGATCACCGGGAACGACAGGGCGGCCGGAGCGAATTCGGTCACGGTGAGCGGCACGGCGCTGCCGGTGGCGGCGAAGCCGTACGGCTTGTCGTTGTGCACGAGGGCGAGTTTGGCATGCTGCTCGCGGTTCAGCGGCTCGGGCGAGACGTAGAACAGAACGTTGCCGGAGATGCCGCCGGTGGACTGGGTCGATTCCATTGATAGCTCTACAAAGGGCTGAAAGGACGGACGCGCGAGACGGAACTGCGGCCGCAAAGGCTTGGCGCTTCTAGCCGATCCCGGAGGTTGCGGCAATCGACCCTTCCAGACGCGGGAGAAACCGCCCCGTCACTCCATCACGGGGCGAACGGGACGGCCGTGTTAAGAGCTTAGAACCGCCAGGCCAGGCCTGTCCGGATCGAGCGTCCCGGCGAGGGGGCGATGTCCTTGAGGAAGGAGACGTGCTCGCGAATCTCCTCGTCGGTCAGGTTGCGACCATCGATGAACAGGCGCAGGGCCGGGTTCTTGAACGGCTTGAACGTGACCATGGCATTGACGCTCGTATAGCCGTCGGTCGGCAGTTCGAACGTGGCGACACGGCCCTGGGAGGCGACGCGACGGACTTCAAGATGGGCTTCGGCGCGCGGCGCGGTCCACACCACCCGACCGGTCAGGGACCATGGCGGAATGCGGGCCGGGACGCCGAGGTCGGTCTTGCCGCGAACCCAGTCATAGACGCCTTCCAGCTTGATCGACCGGCTGTCGCCCGACCAGGCCACATAGCTGGTTTCCAGCTCTGCCCCGTGGAAGTCGGCATTGGTCTGGAAATACTGGAAGACCGGCAGGCCGTCCTGTTCGGCCCCGGTCGGGGCCTCTTCGATGAAGCCGTCATAGCGGGCACCCCACAGATGGCCTTCCAGCCGCAGGCGGTCACCGGTCCAGCGGGCGGTGGCCTCCAGCGAGGTCACCTTCTCGGAGTCGAGCGAGGCATCGCCCACCTCATAGCCGCCTGTGCCCGGGTGGGGGCCGTCGGCGAACAGTTCGAACTCGGTCGGAGCCCGGCCGTTGCGCGACAGGGTCAGGGCATAGAACTGATGATCAGCGGGCTTGAAGAACACGCCCAGCGAGGCCGAGACATTGTCGAACTCGCGTTTGGCGGCGGCCGTGTCCAGCGAGCGCCGGTCCAGGCGCAGGCCGGCATCGAGGCCCCAGCTGTCGCGGTCCAGCCGCTGCAGGGTGAAGACGCCCAGTTCCTTGACCGTGACCGACGGGACAAAGGCCTCGTCGCCGATAGCCTCGAAGTCACGGGTCAGGCCCTGGAATCCGACCGCGCCCTGCCAGCCGTCGCGGGCCTTTTGCACCAGTTCCAGCCGACCTTCGGTACCGCTGGACAGGAAGCGGGTTCCGACCTCGCCGTCGGTGACCGAAACCTCGGCGTGGCCGTAGTCGGCATAGCCGGCCGACAGGCGAACCAGCTCGAACGGACCCACATCGACCTGCTGTTCTCCGCGCAGGTCATAGCGGGTCTGTTGCAGGTGGATGGAGACGGGGCCCTCGGCGGCCGGATCGATCGGGGCCAGGATCTGCTCGTAGGGCACGCCGTAAGTGGTGTCGGTGCGCTTGACCGACAGGCCGAAGAAGCCGGTATCGTGGATGTAGGAGACCCCCGCGCCATAGGCGTCCATCTCGACATCGGCGTTCTTGACGGTCTTTGCCGGGTCGACCGTGAGGCCGTCGCGGACAGCCCGACGGCCGGAGACGGCCGGGGTGGAGATATCATAGTCGGCGCTCTGGCGATGGTCGGCGTCGAACGCAAAGACCAGCGGACCGGCATTGACCTTCAGCGCACCGCTGATCGCCCGGCCGTCGTCGACGGAAGAGGCCGAGGCGGCCAGCCGCCCCTCAACGGCCTTGTCCGCGCGCACGGAGGGCACCCGGTCATCAATCATGTTGACCACGCCGCCGATGCCCGAGCCGCCATAGGCCAGGGTCGAGGGACCACGCAGGACCTCGATGCGTGAGGCCTCGGCAGGGTCGGAAGCCACCGCGTGATCAGGCGACAGGGCGCTGGCGTCCACCTGGCCGACACCGTTCTGCAGCACCATGACCCGCGGACCCGACAGGCCCCGGATCACGGGCCGTGAAGCCCCGGGGCCGTAGAAGGTCGAGCGCAGGCCGGGCAGGCCGTTCAGGGCGTCGCCGAGGCCCACCGGCGGGGCGACGTCCAGCTGGTCGCGGGTCACGACATTGACGCTGCTGGTGATGCTGTCCAGCGACACCGCATAGGGCGCGGCGGTGACCACGACCCTGGAGACCTCGGTATCGGCC
>NZ_QAII01000062.1:7104-7532 GCF_003060965.1 Caulobacter sp. HMWF025
CAGGAGCCGCCGGAGCCGGCGCGGGAACTTCGGCGGCGTGGGCCCCAAGGGCAGCGGCCAGGGCCATCAGGCTGACGGCGGATGCGGAAGCGCGACGGAACATGCGGAAATCCTGAACACCGGCCGGGGGAGCGGCCTTGTTCGTGTGTGTTATGAAATAACATATCTATCCGTCAAGCGGCTTCAGGCTTGACGACGCAAAGGAGCCCGGCTCTGTGGCGCCATGATCATCCGGAATGCATCCATGCCCTGCAAACAGCGTCTCGCAGTGGCCCTCGCGGCCCTCATCCTGACCGGCTGCACCGGCACCCGTCCCTCAGTCTGGCCGTTCGCACCGGCGGTTGTACCGCAGCAGGGTGCCGGCATGGCCGGCTGGACCCCGCCGCCGGCGGGCTATCTGACCAACGCTCCGCCGCTCGACGCCGGCC
>NZ_QAII01000062.1:7542-25382 GCF_003060965.1 Caulobacter sp. HMWF025
CATCGGCCCACCGCCGGCAGCGGGATCAGCCCGCGACAAGTCCGATCACGAGACCTTTCGACAGACCCGCAAGCTGGTGAACACGCCGGCCTGGACCCGGGCCATCGCCGACGCCGACCTGTCGGGGCGTGAGGGACTGAAGAGCTTTTCCTGCGCCGCCGGCGTCACGATCAGCCCGGACGCCACCCCGACCCTGGCCCGCCTGCTAATGCGGATGACCAGCGACGCGGCCCTGCTCTACCGGCCCGCCAAGGCGCAGTACCAGCGGCCACGCCCGCCCGTCGGCAACAGCCAGCCCATCTGTGTGCCACGCGAGTCCTGGATCCAGACCGACGGGTCCTACCCCTCGGGCCACAGCCTGATCGGCTGGTCCTGGGCGCTGGTGATCGCGGATGCCGCCCCGCAGCAGGCCAGCCAGGTCCTGGCCCGTGGCCGCGCGTTCGGCGACAGCCGGGTGATCTGCGGGGTGCACTTCCCGAGCGATGTCGAGGCCGGCCGCTATCTGGGCTCGGTTCTGGTCTCGCGCCTGCAGTCAGACCCGGCCTTCCGGGCCGACCTGGAGACGGCCCGCGCCGAAGTCGCCGCCTCGCGAGCCAGCGGGCCGCCGGCCGGGTGCGCTCAATAGGGAGCGCTCCGCTCAGGCCGGCCTTGGGCTGGCCAGGGCGGTATAGAGCTCGGGCCGGCGGTCGCGGAAGAAGCCCCAGGCCGCCCGGTGGGTCTGCAGGAAGTCGAGATCGAAGCTCGCCGCCACCAGGCCTTCGTCGTCGCGGCCCAGCTCGCTGACCAGATCGCCGCGATGGTTGGCGATGAAGCTGGAGCCGTAGAACTGCTGTCCGCCGTTGGGATAGCCGTCCCAGGGCTCAAAGCCGATGCGGTTGGCCCCGATCACCGGGATCACGTTGCTGACCGCATGGCCCTGCATGGCCCGCCGCCACGGCAGGGCCGTGTCGAGGCTGGCATCATGCGGCTCGCTGCCGATGGCGGTCGGATAGAACAGGGCCTCGGCCCCCATCAGGGCCATGGCCCGGGCGCATTCGGGGTACCACTGGTCCCAGCAGATACCGACCCCCAGACGTCCAAAGCGGGTGTCCCAGACCCGGAAGCCGGTGTCGCCGGGCCGGAAATAGTACTTCTCCATATAGCCCGGGCCGTCAGGGATATGGCTCTTGCGATAGACGCCCAACAGGCTGCCGTCGGCGTCGGCCATCACCAGGCTGTTGAAATAGTGCGGGCCTTCCTTCTCGAAAATCGAGATCGGGATGACCACGCCCAGCTCACCGGCCAGGGGCGCGATGGCCTTGACCACCGGATGCTCGCGCCACGGATGGGCTTCCGCAAACCAGCGCTCTTCCTGGGCGACGCAGAAATAGGGCCCCTGGAACAGCTCGGAGGGCAGGATGACCTGGGCTCCGCCGGCGGCGGCCTGCCGGATGAAGGCTTCAGTCTTCTTGATATTGGCCTGCAGATCCATGCCGTACGCGGTCTGGATCGCAGCGACGTTCAGGGTCCGGGTCATGCGGGCTCCTGCTGGCTGATGCAGTGGAACGAGCCGCCACCCGTCAGGATCGCGGTCGACGGCAGGCCGATCACCTGGCGTTCGGGGAACAGGCCGCTGATCACCTCGACGGCGAAGGCCCCGGACTCTTCAGCATAGATCGGCACGATGACCGCCTCGTTGGCGATCAGGAAATTCATGTGCGAGGCGGGGATGATCTCGCCGTCCTCGTCGAGGATCTTGCCGGGCGACGGGATACGGACCACCTGCAGGGGCGAGCCGCGGCTGTCGGTCATGCCGGCCAGGGTGCGGGCCGTCTCGGCATAGACCTCGGCATTGGGATCATCGGCCCCGAACGCCATCGGGCAGGCCACGACACCCGGGGCGACGAAGCGGGCCAGATTGTCGACATGGCCGTCGGTATGGTCATTCAGCAGGCCGTCGCCCAGCCACAGCACCTTCCTGGCCCCGAGGGCCTCGGCCAGCGCCGTCGAGGCCGCCGCCTCGGTCCAGTCGCCGTTGCGGTTGGGGTTGAGCAGGCACTGGCGGGTCGTCAGCAGGGTGCCCAGACCGTCATGGTCCAGGGCCCCGCCCTCAAGCACGAAGCCGTTGCGACGCAGTTCGACGCCCGAGGCGGCGGCGATCTGCTCGGCGACGATGTCATCGCCCTCGAGGTCGTACTTGCCGCCCCAGCCGTTGAAGCGGAAGCCGGCGGCGAACGGCCCACGCGCGGTCTCGACGAAGATCGGCCCGGTATCGCGCAACCAGATGTCGCCGAACTGGCCGCGGACATATTCGACCGTGGTGTCGGACAGCAGGGCGCGGGCCGCCGCCTCGGCCTCGTCGCCGACCACCATCAGGCGGACGCGCTCGCCGCCGGGACCGGCCAGGGCGCGGGCCAGGGCCGCCACCTCGCCCTGGGCCTGTTCAAGATCTTCCTGCCACAGCTCGGCATGGCTGGGAAAACCCAGCCACATGGCGCGATGCGGTGCCCACTCAGCGGGAACGGTCGGGGTCATGGTCGGAGCCTGGATCAAAACGGGAGGCGCAAATGGCCCCTGGCGAACCGGGGGTCAAGCGAGGGTTCTAGCAAAAGCCTGCGACAAAACAAAAAGGGCGGCCCGTTGCGGGGCCGCCCTTCCGTTCGTTTCGAAAAACGGACGCTTAGAACTTCGTGGTCAGCGTGACCTGATAGGTCCGCGGGAAGCCGATCGCGTAGGTCGGCGAGGACGCCGACGAACCGGTCAGGGCCACAGCGTTGCTGCGCGAGCTGATGTTGCCGAAGTAGGTTTCGTCGAACAGGTTCTTCACGTTGGCCTGGACATAGGTGCCCTTGCCGCCGACCGGCAGGTCGTAGCGCAGGCTGGCATTGACCAGGGTGTACGAGGAAACCTTCTCGTCGTTGACGTCGGTCGAGAAGCGCTCGCCGGTGTACTTCAGGTCCATCGACAGGCGCAGGGCCTCGATGATGTTCCAGTCGAAGCCACCGCCGAAGGTGTATTCCGGCGTTTCAACGAAGCGCTTGCCACCGGTCGGCAGTCGGTCACCGGCCGCGTTCAGGCGCAGGTCGCTCTTCAGGGTGCTGTGGTTGTACGAGAACGAACCGAAGACGCTCAGATACTCTTCCAGGTTCCACGACACCTGGGCGTCGAGGCCGTAGCCCTTGGCATCGCCGACGTTGCGGTCGACCGAGACGCCCAGCTCTTCGTCAAAGGCGGTGACGATGCGGTTCTCGAACTGGTTGGCCCACAGGGCCACCTGGGCGGCGACGTCCGGGGTCTGGAAGCGGTAGCCGACGTCGACGGCCTTGGTGGTTTCCGGCTGCACGCCCGGATTGGCGACCGAGTTATCGGCCAGGCGCTTGACGGTGTAGAGGCTGTCCGTACGCGGAGCCGACAGGCCTTCAGCATAGCTGGCATAGACATAGTGGCTCTTGGCCAGCTCATAGTTGACGCCGATGTTCGGCAGAACGGCGTCGTACTTCTTCTCAGTCGAGTAGGGCTTGATGAACTGGGTCGTGGACGTCCCGAAGGTCACGTTGCCGTTGGCCAGGGTGGCGGTCGGGGCTTCGGTGGTGCAGCGCACGTTGCTCGAACCGTCCTGCGAGTAGCAGTACTGGTTCAGTTCGCGCTTGAAGAACGGCGCACGGACGCCGGCGACGACCGTCAGCTTGTCTTCCAGGAACTCGCCGCGATATTCGACCGAGATCTGGTTCAGGTTGGCGATCGAGAAACGGTCGCGGTTGCGCAGGAAGCTGCCGTCCGAACCGAAGACCTTCTGGCCGTTGCCGTCCTTGCCGCCGAACACGTTGGTGGTCGTGCCGTCAGCCTTCAGGCTGGTGAATTCACCGGTCTGGCGGTGACGACCGAAGTCGCCCGTATAACCGACGCGAACGCGCTGGGTGTCATTGATGTCCCAGATCAGCGACGAGGTCAGGCCGTAGCGGCGGGTATTGGTCACCGACGGGGTGAAGAAGGCCACCGTGTCAGAAGTATCGCCGTCGCCGTTCAGGTCCTTGCCGTTCGCCGAGGTGCCCTTAACGCGACCGTCGGTCTCGCTGATGGTGCCCAACTGGCTACCGCCGTCGGCCAGCACGTACTGGAACGACGGATCAAACGTGAAGCGCAGGTTTTCCTTGATGTGGTACAGGAACTGGCCGCGGATGTTGCCGGTGTTCGACGGGTTGACCTGGCGGCCGTAGAAGTCCGAGCAGTTGCCGGGGATGACCGGCGCCGTCTCGGTGATGGTCCGGGCCGAGGTGCTCAGCACGCGGTTGGTGCAGGTGTCGGAGAAGTCCAGCTCGCGACCGAAGGCGCGGAACTCCGCCAGGGTCATGGCGCGGTAGTTGTTGTTGCGGTTCTCGTTGTAGTGGAAGGCCAGGCTGGCGAAGTCGCCATTGCCCAGGCTCTGATAGAAGCGGGCATTGTACTGCTGCTTCTCGAGCGAGCCCTTGCCCTTGAACTTGTCGTAGTTCTGGGTCGAGGCAGCGAACCAGGCCTTGGTGTTCCAGGGCCCGAACTCGCCGGTTTCAACCTTGGCGAAGGCGCGGAAATAGCTGTCGCTGCCGAACGAGGCGCGGGCCATGCCGCCGAACTCGTTGCCGGGAACGGCGGTGACGTAGTTGATCGTGCCGCCGACGGCCGAGGCGGTCGGGCTGTCGACGTCGGTCGTGCCCATGTTGACCGAGGCGCGGCTGATCAGTTCGCCGTCCAGCTGCTGGTTGGTGAAGATCGCATAGTTGCCGGTGTCGTTCAGCGGAATGCCGTCGAAGGTCAGCGAGATGCGGTTACCGTCGAAGCCGCGCAGGCGCACGTTGCCGCCCGACGAGCCGTACGGGTCAGTGTTGGTGAAGCTGAGGCCCGGCGTCAGGTTCAGGGTGTCCAGGATGGTCTGACCAGCCTGTTGCTTGTCGATGTATTCCTGGGTGATCGTCGACTTCGACTTGGGGGCTGTCTCGGCGACCAGGCCGGCGACGGCCCTCGGGCCGGTCGTGGCGGTGACGACCACACCTTCAACTTCGTTGGCCTGCGAGGCCGTCGACTGGGCGAAAGCCGCCGTGGCGCTCAGCAGGCAGCCGACCAGCGCCGTCGAGGCGAGGCAGGCGAATTTCATCGTCTTCATTGTTGGATATCCCCTGTAGTTTGCAGAAAAGCCGCCCGAACCGGCAAAACCATTCGCGTCTTTGGCGCGGGGTTTAACTCAGTTGTTCGACGGTTTGGTGACGCAAAGGCCACGCCCGCCCCGAAAGTGTCACAAATCCGGGGGCATGCAGAAGAATTGGTCAGTTTTCCCTTACTTGGCTAAGGAAAGGTCATGACCCTGACCGAAAATTCCCCGAGCCCGCAGGACCGCACGTGGCGTCGCGCCCTTACGGTGGTCGGCGTGCTGACGATCCTGCGCCTCGTCGCGCTCTTTGTTACGCCGTTCGAGCTGTATCCGGACGAGGCCCAGTACTGGCTGTGGTCGCGCAGCCTGGATTTCGGCTATTTTTCAAAGCCACCCATGATCGCCTGGCTGATCTGGGCCACGACCAGCATCGGCGGCAATGCCGAGGCCTGGGTGCGAGTCTCGGCCCTGACCCTGCATGCGGGGACGGCGCTCATCCTGTTCCAGGTCGCCCGCCGTCTCTATGACTCTCCGACGGCCCTGGCCGCCTGCGCCCTGTACGCCCTGATGCCGGGCATTCAGCTGTCGTCCGGCGTGATCACCACCGACGCACCGCTGCTGTTTTTCCTCTCGCTGACGATCTGGGCCTATGTGACGCTGCCGGACAGGGTCGGGCGAGCTCGCATCCTGACCGCCGCCGGACTGGGCGCGGCCCTCGGCGCGGCCTTCCTGTCGAAATATGCTGCGGTTTATGTCCTCGCCGGACTGGCCGCCCACCTGGCCGCCTCGCCCGCCGCCCGACGCAGCTGGACGCCCGCCGCCGTCCTGGCGGCCGTCGCCGCCTTCGTCGTGGTGTTCGCGCCGAACGTCCTCTGGAACCTCAGCCACCACTTCGCCACCGTGGAGCACACTGCCGCCAATGCCAACTGGAACGCCCGGTCGCTGTTCAACGTCCGTGAGCTGATTGAATTTGTCGGCTCGCAGTTCGGGGTATTTGGCCCGATCCCCTTCGCCGTCCTGGCCGGCGGCACGATCGTCCTGTCGGTCCGCCGTCGCCTGCTGCCCGCCGACATGGTGCTGCTGTGCCTGGTCCTGCCGCCCCTGCTGACGGTCAGCGCCCAGGCCTTCGTCTCGCGCGCCAATGCCAACTGGGCCGGCGTGTCCTATGTGGCCGGCGCGATCCTGGCAGCCGCCTGGCTGGTGCGCTGGCAGGCCCGCCGCTGGCTGATCGCCGCCATCACCCTGCAGGCGGTGTTCGCGGCGGTGTTCATGCTGTGCATGGTCAATCCCCGAGTCGCAGACTCGATCGGGGTTGCCAACAGCTTCAAGCGCGTGCGCGGCTGGGAGTCAGGCGTCCAGGCCATCATCAAGCGGGCGCAGGAGGAGCAGCTTCGGGGCGGCCTGACCGCCGTGGCCATGGACGACCGCTTCCTGTTCAACATCGCCGCCTATTACGGCCGCGACTATTTCGGCCAGAACGGCGCGCCGCCGCTGAAGATGTGGGTGCATGAAGCCCGGCCGCAGAACCAGGCCGAGACCGAGGCGCCGCTGGATGCGGCCCTGGGCCGGCGGACCCTGATCGCCAGCCTCGAGGGGGTTTACCGCGCCGAGATCGAGCAGGATTTCGCCCGCACCTCGGGCCTCGAGATCGTCCGCGTCCGCCTCGACCGCAAGCAGGTCCGCCGCACGGACCTGTTCGTGGCCGAAGGCTTCCAGCCTGTGCCGCGCGATCCGGTGACCGGCCTGCCGCCCAAGCCGAAGGGCAAATAGGTCTGTCATCCGGGCGCACTCCGGCGAACGCCGGGGGCAGACCCGGGACCGCAACAGGCTCAGGGCTTACGGCTGTTCCGGGTCTGCGCGCTTCGCACCCGGCTCGCGGGCCGGGGCATGACAGGTTTAGAGAGCCACCTCGAACGCCGCCTCGGTCTTGGCGGTGATCTCGTCGACGGTCACGCCGGGAGCCAGTTCGACAAGCCGGACCGGGGTCTTGCCGCGGTTGATCTCGAACACGCCGAGCTCGGTGATCAGCAGATCCACCACGCCCGCGCCGGTCAGCGGCAGGGAACAGGCCTTCAGTAGCTTGGGCGCGCCGGACTTCTCGCAGTGGTCCATCACGACCACCACGCGCTTGACGCCGGCGACCAGGTCCATGGCCCCGCCCATGCCCTTGACCATCTTGCCGGGCACCATCCAGTTGGCGAGGTCACCCTTTTCCGAGACCTGCATGCCGCCCAGGATCGACAGGGCGATATGGCCGCCGCGGATCATGGCGAAGCTGTCGGCGCTGGAGAAATAGGAGCTGCTGTCCAGTTCGGTGATGGTCTGCTTGCCGGCATTGATCAGGTCGGCGTCTTCCTCGCCCTCATAGGGGAAGGGGCCCATGCCCAGCATGCCGTTCTCACTCTGCAGCGTCACGTGCATGCCCTCGGGGATATGATTGGCCACCAGGGTCGGAATGCCGATGCCGAGGTTGACATAGAAGCCGTCCTGCAGCTCCCGGGCCGCGCGGGCGGCGACGTCATCGCGGGTCCAGGCCATCAGGCTTGCTCCTTGGCGGTCTCGCGCGGACGGGTGGTGACCCGCTCGATGCGCTTTTCGAACTTGGCCCCCTTCAGCACGCGGTCGACATAGATGCCGGGGGTGTGGATGTTGTCCTTGTCGAGTGCGCCGATGGCGACGACCTCCTCGACCTCGGCGACCGTGGCCTTGCCGGCCGTGGCCATCATCGGATTGAAGTTCCGGGCGGTCTTTCGATAGATCAGGTTGCCCTCGGCGTCAGCCTTCCAGGCCTTGACGATGGCCAGGTCGGCGACCAGGCCCCGCTCCATCACATAGAGTTCGCCGTCAAACTCACGCACTTCCTTGCCCTCGGCGACCAGGGTGCCGACCCCGGTGCGGGTAAAGAAGGCCGGGATGCCTGCGCCACCGGCCCGGATGCGTTCAGCCAGCGTGCCCTGAGGATTGAACTCCAGTTCCAGCTCGCCACTCAGGTAGAGCTGTTCGAACAGCTTGTTCTCCCCCACATAGGAGCTGATCATCTTCTTGATCTGGCGGTTCTCCAGCAGGATGCCCAAGCCAAAGCCATCGACACCGCAATTGTTGGAGACGACCGTGAGGTCCTTCACCCCCGTCTCGCGGATCGCCGCGATCAGGTTTTCCGGAATGCCGCAGAGCCCGAAGCCCCCGGCCATGATGGTCATGCCGTCGAACAGCAGCCCCGACAGGGCTTCGACTGCATCCTTGCTCAGCTTGTCGACCATGGGTCCTCCGTGTCGGGGTGACGCTTCCGGCGAGACCTCTCGCCCGGCGAACGCCGAAATTCAACCCTTGATGAATAAATTTTCGATGCTTGGAGAGCGGGCTTGACCACCCTTCCTAACACCGGTGCCGCCGCGCCCGCCACCTCCGGCGTGCTGCTGGTCCTGGCCCATCCCGCCCTTGAGCGTTCCCGCGCCAACCGGGCCCTGGCCAAAGCAGCCAAGGGCCTGTCGGGCGTCACCTTCCGCGATCTCTATGAGACCTATCCGGACTTCGCGATCGACATCGAGACCGAGCAGGCCGCCCTGGTCGCCCACGACGTGATCGCCCTGCAGTTTCCGCTCTACTGGTATTCGACCCCGGCCCTGCTGAAGGAGTGGCTGGATCTGGTCTGGCTGCACGGCTTTGCCTATGGCCCGGGCGGTGAGGCCCTGCAGGGCAAGCGCCTGTTCGTGGCCTGCACCACCGGAGCCGGGGCCAAGGCCTATCACGCCCACGGCTACAACCGCTTCACCATGGACGAGTTCCTCCGCCCGCTCGAACAGACGGCCCACCTGTGCGGCATGGTCTGGGAGACGCCGTTCGTGGTGCATGGCGCGGCGGTCAAGGACGATGCGGCGCTCAAGGCCGAGGCCGAGCGCTACCGGGCCCGGATCGGCTCGCTGCTGCCCGCCGAAACGGAGGTCTGAACCATGGACTCCTTCCTGATCCAGACCGTCTTCTATCTCGGGGCCGCCGTGATCTCGGTGCCGATCGCCAAGCGCCTGGGCCTCGGCTCGGTGCTGGGCTACCTGATCGCCGGGGTACTGATCGGCCCCCACGCCCTGTCCCTGGTCGGGGCCGAGGGCGACGTCATGAAGTTCGCCGAGTTCGGCGTGGTGATCCTGCTGTTCCTGATCGGGCTGGAGGTGCAGCCCTCGACCCTCTGGGAGATGCGGCGGACCATCTTCGGCTTCGGCGGGGCCCAGGTGGTGGTCACCGCCCTGGCGGTGGCCGGGGTGGCGGTCGTGCTGGGCCTGCCTTGGCAGACCGCGCTCGCCGTCGGTCTGGTGCTGGCCATGTCGTCCACCGCCATCGTCCTGCAGACCCTCGACGAGAAGGGCCTGAGGCAGGGACCGGTCGGCCGCGCCGCCTTCGGCGTGCTGCTGTTGCAGGACCTGGCGGTGATCCCGCTGTTTGCCCTGCTGCCCCTGCTGGCTACGGTGGCCCCGACCACCGCCGGCGAGGCCGGGGGCCATGGCGCCAGCCTGATGACCCATCTGCCGATCTGGGCCCAGATCGCGTCGGTCTTCGCCGCCGTGGCGGCCGTGGTCGGCGGCGGCCGATATCTGGTCCGCCCCCTGTTCCGGTTCATTGCCGAAAGCCGGCTGCGCGAGATCTTCACGGCCGCGGCCCTGCTGATCGTGGTCGGCGTGGCCAGCCTGATGCAGATGGTCGGCCTGTCGCCCGCCCTCGGGGCCTTCCTGGCCGGGGTGGTGCTGGCCGAAAGCGAATTCCGGCGCGAGCTGGAGACCGACATCGAGCCGTTCCGGGGCCTGCTGCTGGGCCTGTTCTTCATCACGGTCGGGGCCGGCGTCGACCTGCCGCTGATCGCACACAAGCCCCTGACCCTGCTCGGCCTGGTGCTGGGCCTGATGACCCTGAAGTTCCTGGTCATGCTGGGTCTGGCCCGGCTGTTCGGCGCGCCCATGCGGGGAGCCGCCGCCGTCGCCACCGCCCTGGCCCAGGGCGGGGAGTTTGCCTTCGTGCTGCTGACCTTCACGGTCGGGGCCGGGGTGATCGGGGCCCCGCTCGCGGCCCTGCTGACCGCCGCCGTCGCCGTCTCCATGGCCCTCACCCCTCTGGCCATGATGCTTTACGAGCGGATCGCTGCCGCCCTTGATGCCGCCGTACCGGATGTGACCCCCGACACCGGGGCTTTCGACGAAGGCGAGCCGGATATCATCATCGCCGGCTTCGGCCGCTTTGGTCAGATCACCGGCCGCCTGCTGACCGCCAACGGCTTCCGCTCGACGGTGCTGGACAGCGATATCGAGCAGATCGACCTGCTGCGCCGCTTCGGACGTCGGGTGCACTATGGTGACGCCACCCGCATGGATCTCCTGCGCGCCGCCGGCATCGAGCGGGCCCGGATGCTGATCGTGGCCCTGGACGACCGCGAAAAGACCGTCGAACTGGTCGAGACGGCCCGCAAGGCCTTTCCTGACCTGGTGATTCTGGCCCGGGCCTGGGACCGCCGCCACGCCTATGACCTGCTGGCCAACGGGGCCGATGCGGTCGAGCGCGAAACCTTCGAATCGGCGCTGTCGCTGGGCACCACCGCCCTGCAGAAGCTGGGTTTCCGGGCCCACCGGGCCCACCGCGCGGCCTCATTCTTCCGCCGTCACGACCGCCGCAGCTTCGAGGAGCTGCGGCCCATGTGGGGGCAGGAGGAGGCCTATATCCTGGCCTCGCGCGATGCGGCCAAGACCATGGAACGCCTGCTGGCCGCCGACCTGTCCCGCCTGCGCCCCGGCGATGCCGGCGGGGCCTGGGACACCGCCAGCCTGGAACAGGAACTGCGCGAACGGGCCGAGAAGGAAGGGGCGGAGTAGGGCGATCACTTGCCCCCTCCGCGCCGGAGCCTGTCCTCGGGCGTGCGCTTCGCGCGACCCGGGGGGCGCTCCTCCCCCGGAGGGGAAAGATGATCTCATCCGCCCCCTACGGGGGCGGACGACCGCGAAGCGGTCAGGTGGGGGCAAGTGTTCTCCCCACCTGTTGCAACCCGGCTACGTCACCGGACGCAGAACGATCTCAACCCGGCGGTTCTGGCTGCGGCCTTCGGCGGTGGCGTTGTCAGCGATCGGCTGGCGCTCGCCCATACCGGCGACGAACACCCGGTCGCCCAGAACCCGGCCTGAATTGATCAGATAGCTGGCCACCGAGCTGGCGCGGCGCTCCGACAGGGTCTGGTTGTAGTCGTCCGGACCGCTGCTGTCGGCATGGCCGACCACGTCGATCGTGGTCTGGGGATAGGCGTTCAGGGTGCGGGCCACGTCGTCGAGCACCGTCAGGAACTGCGGCTGCACCTCGGACTTGTCGACCGCGAAGGTCACGTCGCTGGGCATGACCAGCACGATCTGATCGCCGTTGCGGCGGATGGCCACGCCCGAGCCTTCCAGGCTGCGGCGGAAGTCGGCCTGCTGGCGGTCCATGTAGTTGCCGACCGTACCGCCGGCCAGGGCCCCGATGCCGGCCCCGATCAGGGCGTTCTTGCGGCCTTGCTCGCCCGAATTGGTGTTGGTGAGATAGCCCAGCAGGGCCCCGGCCGCCGCACCGCTGATCACGCCGGTGCCCGTGTTGTTGCGGACCGGCATGCCCGTGTAGGGATCGGTCGTCGTGCAGGCGGTCAGGGCCGAGGCGCCCAGCAACAGGGCGATCATCGCGGTCTTCTTCATCATGGCCGTCGTGTTCCGTATAACTGTGGCGCGATCACGCGCCTAGATCGTTGAGAAGGCAAACGCCTGTTCCATGGTCAAGTTCCATCATCCGACATGACCCGGCGATGAACGGCTCTTCGCTCGGACGCGATCCCGGTGTAGTAAGCCGGGACTTACTAATCTCCCGACTGACTTTTTGAGGCTCTGCGTCCCGTGTCCACCTCTGCCATCGAACCGGTCTCGTTCACCCTGTACCACAAGGACTTCGCCGGCTTCGCCCAGGCCCTGGGCGCATCGTTCGAGCGCTACGGCTTTGCGGTGCTGTCGGAATACGACATGGACCAGGACCGCATCGACGCGGCGATCGCCGACGCAAAGGCGTTCTTCGCCCTGCCGGTCGACACCAAGAAGCAGTATGCCGGGATCAAGGGCGGGGCCCGCGGCTATATCCCGTTCGGGGTCGAGACCGCCAAGGGCGCGACCCATCACGACCTGAAGGAATTCTGGCACATGGGTCGCGACCTGCCGCCCGGCCACCGCTTCCGTGCCACCATGGCCGACAATGTCTGGCCGGCCGAAATCCCGGCCTTCAAGCATGATGTCAGCTGGTTCTACAACGCGCTCGACAGCATGGGCGGCAAGGTTCTGGAAGCCATCGCCACCTATCTGAAGCTGGACCGCCATTTCTTCGCGCCGACCATCGAGAACGGCAACAGCGTGCTGCGCCTGCTGCACTATCCGCCGATCCCGATCGACGCGACGGGCGTCCGGGCTGGAGCCCATGGCGACATCAACACCATCACCCTGCTGATGGGGGCCGAGGAAGGCGGGCTCGAACTGCTGGACCGCAACGGCGACTGGCTGCCGATCAACCCGCCGCCCGGCTGTATCGTGATCAATATCGGCGACATGCTCGAGCGGCTGACCAATCACGTCCTGCCCTCGACGATCCACCGCGTGCAGAACCCGCCGCCGGAGCGCCGCCACATCCCGCGCTATTCGACGCCGTTCTTCCTGCATTTTGCGTCGGACTACGAGATCAGGACCCTGCCCGGCTGCATCACGCCGGACAATCCGGACCGCTATCCGGAGTCGATCACGGCCGATGAGTTCCTTCAGCAGCGGCTGCGCGAGATCAAGCTGGCCTGACCTGGCCTAGAAGTCGACCGCCACGCCCTTGCGTTCCCAGTCGCCGTAGCGCGTCGGCTCGGGACCGTCGCGGCCGCCCTTTTCCTCGGCCAGGGCCACAGCCTCGGCCTGGGCCCGGCGCGCGGCGGCCTCCTCCAGGGCCCGCACGGCGGCGGGGGTCAGAACCTTGTCGGGCGCGGCGTTCGGCGGGGTGTTTTCAATCTCGGACATGCGCCTTGCATAGCACAAGACCTGCGACGGATCATCCAAGCCCCTTGCGTTCAGCCCCATCGCAGGGCACGGCGGGGCGGTGACTCAAGAACTCAATGACGGCCTGCCCGCCCGGGAAGCCGCACTTACCCTCATCGACGCGGCCCTGTCGCGTCGCGGCGGCCTCGACGAAGCCGCATCGGCCCACGGCTTCCGGTTCCTGGAGCCGCGCGAGCGGGCCTTTGCCCGCGCCCTGGCCATGGCCGCCCTGCGCCGCCTGGGCCCCATCGACCGGGCCCTGTCGGCCAAGCTGCAGAAGGAGCCGCCGCCCCGGGTCCGCAACCTGCTGCGCCTCGGTGCCGTCCAGGCCTTCTATCTGGAAGTCCCCGCCTTCGCTGCGGTCGCCACCAGCGTCGAGATGGCCGGGGCCAACAAGACCAGCCGGCCGTTCAAGGGCCTGGTCAATGCCGTGTTGCGCGGCCTGCTGCGCGACGGCCCGCCGTCGGACGATCCCGAACACCTGGCCCCGCCCTGGCTTTTTGCCCGCTGGACCGGAGCCTTCGGCCCCGAGACTGCCCGCGCCGTCGCCTCGGAAATCGCCAACGAACCGGCCACCGACCTGTCGCTGAAGGACCCGGCCCTGGCCGCGAGCTGGGCCGAGCGCCTGGAAGGCGAGAGCCTGCCCGGCGGCACCCTGCGTCTGGCCCGCAAGGGCGACGTCGCCGCCTGGCCGGGCTTCGAGGAGGGCGGCTGGTGGGTGCAGGACGCCGCAGCCGCCATCCCGGCCCGCCTGCTGGACGTGAAGCCCGGCCAGACCGCCGTCGACCTGTGCGCCGCGCCCGGCGGCAAGACGCTGCAGCTGGCTGCGGCCGGGGCAACCGTCACCGCCGTCGACCGCTCGGCCGCCCGGCTGGAGCGCCTGACCGACAATTTCCGGCGCATGGACCTGACCGCCGAGGTCGTGGTCGCCGACGCCGCCACCTGGGCCGACACCCGGACCTTTGATGCGGTGCTGCTGGACGCGCCCTGCTCAGCCACCGGCACCTTCCGCCGGCATCCTGACGTCCTGTGGGCGGCCCGCCCCGGCGACGTGGCCAGCCTGGCCGGCGTGCAGGCCCGGCTGCTGGACGCAGCCGCCGACCGCACCGCGCCGGGCGGACGGCTGGTCTATTGCGTCTGCTCGCTCGAACCCGAAGAGGGCGAGGCCCAGGTCGAGGCCTTCCTGGCGCGCCGCCCGGACATGCGTCTGGATCCGGTCCAGCCCGGCGAGGCTGGAGCGCCGGCTGCCAGTCTGACGGCACGCGGCACCCTGCGCCTGCTGCCGCATCACCTCGAAGGCGGCCAGGACGGCTTCTTCGCGGCCCGGTTCGTGCGGATCCCCTAAAGCCGCTCCTCCCGGCGAAAGCCGGGACCCAGATCGAATCCAGAGCGCCAGTCTGGCTGGCTCCGAGACCTGGCGCGTCATCCCCAGACGCCCGGACGGAACCTGGACCCCGGCTTTCGCCGGGGAGAGCGGGGTTTTGAAACGGGATGGCGATCCGACTGCCCTGCCTTGTCCCACGCCGCGACCCCGGTTAAGCCAAGGGCATGACCGCCGCTCCCCTGATCGCCCCGTCCATTCTCGCCTCAGACTTTGCCAAGCTGGGTGCCGAAGTCGCCGCCATTGAAGCGGCCGGCGCCGACTGGGTGCATGTCGATGTCATGGACGGCCACTTCGTGCCGAACATCACGCTCGGCCCCGACATCGTCAAAGCGATCCGGCCGCATGCCAGCATCCCGTTCGACGTCCATCTTATGATCAGTCCGGCTGATCCCTATCTGGAGGCCTTCCGCGCCGCCGGGGCCGACATCATCAGCATCCATCCCGAGGCCGGCCCTCACCTGCACCGCTCGCTGAAGCGGATCCGCGAGCTGGGGGCCAAGGCCGGGGTGGTGTTCAATCCCTCGACCGGCATCGACCATGTCGAATGGATCCTCGAGGATGTCGACCTGCTGCTGGTCATGTCGGTGAACCCGGGCTTCGGCGGCCAGAGCTTCATTCCCGGCCAGCTGCGCAAGGTCGAGGCCCTGCGCAAGATGGTCGACAGGGCCGGCCTCGACATCATCATCGAGGTCGACGGCGGCGTCACCCCGGCCACCGCGCCCCAGTGCGTCGCCGCCGGGGCCACGGCCCTGGTCGCGGGCTCGGCGGTGTTCAAGGGCGGCCCCGAGGCCTATGCCGGCAATATCCGCGCCCTCAAGGGCGGTTGATCGGCCGAGATGGACCTCGAACGCTTCGCTCGCGGCCTGCCCGGACTTCCCGCCCTTCCGCGCGGTGGCGTCCTGTTGCAAGCGATCGGGGCCGAGGTCCGCAGCCATGTCGAACGCGAGTGGTTCGGCGCACCGCCGCACCGGCTGGCGCTCAGCTGGCCCCGCCCCCGGGGGCTCGCCGCCCATCCTCATGATCCGCGGCCGGCCGATGCCGAGCGCGGCCGGCGCATCATCGCCGGGGTCCTGGCCCTGGAGGACGCGGCGCTTCGTCTGGGTGAGGCGGGCGATCCGTTCAACATGCCCAGCCCCTCGCGCCGCTTCGCCGTGGCCCTGCACCGGTTCGCCTGGCTGCCCGAGCTGGTCGCGGCCGGGCCGCCGGGGACGCGCCGGGCCCTGCGGCTGATCGCTGACTGGCGACGGATCTTCAGCCGCTGGAACGGCTTTTCCTGGAGCGGCGAATGCCTGGAGCGGCGGGTGTTTCACCTGGCCTGCGCCGCCCGGGCCCTGGCCTCGGACGCCTCGGACGCTGAAATCGCCGACCTCGCCCTCGACCTCGCCCGGGGCGCAAGACAGCTGCTGAAGGCCTCGGACGCCCCGGATCGCACCTTCGAGCGGGCGGTCATTGTGGCCATCGCCGGCTGCGTGCTGGAGGGGCCGGTCGGCGATCGGCTGATCACGGCCGGGCTGAAGCGTGTCGAACGCGACATGGAGGCGATCGTCCGCCCCGACGGCGGCCATGCCAACCGCTCGCCCGAGGCCGGGGTCGAGCTTTTGTTCGACCTGTTGACCCTCGATGATGCCCTCGGCCAGCGCGGCCGCCCCTCGCCGGAAGGTGTGACCCGCGCCATCGACCGGCTGTCCTCGGCCACCCGGTTCTTTACCCTGGCCGACGGCCATCTGGCCGCCTTCCACGGCGGCGAGGCCCTGCCGCCGGCCCGGATCGCTGCGGCCCTGGCCCATGATGATGCCGGACCGCGCCCGCCGGACACTGCGCGCCACAGCGGCTTCCAGCGCATGCAGGGCGGCAGCCTGCAGGTCATGGCCGACACCGGTCCGCCACCCACCGGGCCTCTCAGCCGCGCCGCCTGCGCCCAGCCGGCCGCCGTCGAGATCGTCTGCGGCAAGGACCGCCTGATCACCAGCTGCGGCTGGAGCCCGGAAGCGCCGGGGGCCCAGGCCTTCCGGCTGTCCGACGCCGCCTCGACCGTTTCGGTCGGCGACGGCTCGGCCGGGCGGCCGCTGTCGGGCTTCCGGGCCCGGGCCCTGGGGCCGTGGCTGGTCGACGGCGCCACCCAGGTCGAGGCCAAGCGCCATGACGCCGAGGGCGGGGTGTGGCTGGACATCACCCACGACGGCTGGAAGCGCCTGGGCCTGACCCATGCCCGCCGGCTGTTTCTAGACGCCGCCGCCGACGAGTTGCGCGGCGAGGACAGCCTCGTGCCGCTGGTCCAGGGCGACGCCGCCGGGCCCCGCCGCTATCTGCCCTTTGCGGTGCGCTTCCACCTGCACCCCGATGCCAACGCCTCACTGGCCCGTGACCGCAAGAGCGTGCTGATCCGGGGGCCCTCGAATGTCGGCTGGTGGCTGCGCAACGACGCGGCCGACGTCGAGATCGCCGCCTCGGCCCATTTCGACCACGGCCACGCCCGCAAGGCCGGCCAGATCGTGCTGAAGAGCCAGGTCCGGCCGGAGGTCGGGGCCAAGATCCGCTGGAAACTGGTCCGGGCGGAGGGGCATTAGGGGGCGGTCTTCGGCCCATGGACCCTTCGCAGTCCGGCTCGGGCGGGTGAAAACACAGATCAGGTCCGAAACCTGAAGCCGGACATGCCCCGATCACCGCCTGCCCCCTTCCTCCATCACGCCAACGGGAAGGGAGAAGACACGGCTTCGCTCCCTCGCGCGTTCGCTGCGATGGTGGTGGGAAGGGCTGCGGAGCGTCCGGGCCTCGCCCGGAGAAAGGGTTTTAAATACCGTTTCGACGAAGTTCAGACGCTCCGCGTGATCGTTCTGTCGGAAGCGTGCGGCGCTCGAGCCCTGTTCGGGCCTCGCCGCCTTGAAGCCTCCGGCGGGCGGACCGGGACGCGACCCCGGTCCGGACTGTGAACCCTTCCAGGTTCACCTGCTGCTCGCCCGACCCCTGCCGTGACGTCGTTTCTGTGATCCACGGCCGACCGCCGCCAGACACGACAGGGTTGGCGGCCCGGAGCCCAGGGCTCTTCCCGCCATCGGTTGAGCTTCCCGCTCGACCACCCCCCGCCGCCGCTTCGGTCGCTGGCCAAGCGCCCTTCCCCGCGACGAGGTGAGGTGATTATGCGGGGGGTTCTGAGCGCGTTTGATTGGCGCGATGGGGATTTTTGTAAGGGTTTGATCGGGTTGGGGTTTGTTTGGCGGGTGATGGGGATTACGTACCGCCTATCCCCATACCCTCCCGTCATTCCCGCCCTTGTGGCGGGAATGACGGGAGGGTATGGGGA
>NZ_QAII01000007.1 GCF_003060965.1 Caulobacter sp. HMWF025
GGTAGGGGCCGGGGCCGAAATCCGCGGCGGACGGGGTGGTCAGGAAGGCCGGGATCATCAGGCCGTCGCGCGCGGGGTACTGAACAAGCCGCGTGGTGCCCAGGGAGGCGGTGTCGAGGTCGGGCCGCGCCTTGCCCAGCAGGCTGAGAGCCCCGGTCGGGTCCAGCAGGTAGTATTCGCCAGGATTGCCCGGGCCGGACTTGGCGACGATGACGTGCTTGAGGTCTTCGGACCAGCTGATGATCCGGGCGTCGGCACCGTCGGCGACGGGCAGGCGTGCGGTGGTGCCGTCAGCCGGATCCACCCAGTCCATCGCAATGGTCTTGATCCCGAGCGCCGACCTAAGGGTCTTGTTCAGCTTGGCGAGGTTTTCGTCGGTCCAGTAGACGGTCTGTGTCGGGCCCAGATAGGAAAAGCCCAGCACGCGCCCGTAGTCGGCCGCTGCCGTCGACGAAACGATCCCCCCGGCATCGAACAGCTTGTGCTCCAGCAGCGGCTCGACGATCTGGCGGGCCTTGATGTCGTAGACATAGAGACCGGCCTTGTCGCGACCCTTGCTGGACGAGACATAGATGATGTTCGGATCGGGCGTGAAGCCGACGATCTCAACTGGCTCGCGATCCTTGGCATACCAGCGGAAATGTTCCGACCACTCGCCGCTCGACGGATCGCGGATCCACTGGGCGAAATAGACCGCGCCCTTGTCATAGCCGACTTCCTGCCGGGTCCGGACCTCGCCCTTGAGGTCCAGTCTGAAGCCGCTGAAGCGATCCGAGCCGCGCGTCAGGCGCTCGGTCAGGCCCGAATAGATGTCGAGCTTGAGGATGTCGCCGCGGCCGTCGGAGCGCTGGTCCTCGACCACGATATGGCGCGGATCCGTGGGCAGGGTGTCGATGACGATGGCGTCGTCGAACTTGTCGAGAAAGGCTTCGGTTGCAGAGCGGGGCGGGCCGTCCGGCAGGAGGGTCGACCAGGACTTGCCCTGCAGGTCCGAAACATACTGGCGGGTCAGGTGGCCCTTGTCCGAGCCGACGGTGAAGGTCTGGATGGTCTCAACCAGCAGCCGGTCGTTCTTGAGGAAGCCGACGCCCAGGATACGGACGCGGTTGGCTGAGATCACGACCGGCGGCTTGTCCAGCGCGTCGGTCGCCCAGACCGAGATGGTCGGGCTCTGGCCGTTCGCCGAGGTGAGAGCCACGATATGCTTGCCGTCGCGCGAGATCTGCACGTTGCTGATGGCGGGCGGGGCCGAAAACACCTTGGCGGAAAGCGGTGCGGCCTGTCCGACCTGAGGCGCGACGCCCAGGGCGAGGACGAGGGCCATGGCGACCGGGCGAGGATCGAATCTCACGGGATGCTCCAGACTGTTGGGCGAGTCGCGGCGCGGATCGCGCGCCCATTTCCATGATCATAGCCGACGAGGACGCTCGGCCAAGCCGTCACGAAGGCGCTCCGCAGTGCCTTTGAATGAAGCAAGTGCGTGTGGAATGTCACACCGCGTCAGAATTGCGACCTAAAAGCGACAGGAAGATTGCAGCGAGACGGCAGAGCGGTTCTTTTGCGCCTGCGGAATTCCCTCTCATGCCTAAGGCGGCTGCGGGGTCGAACTCGCCATTTTTGTTCGAAGCCACAGAGGCGTTAGCTCTCATGTCCATTCAACGTAAGCATCTTCTTGCCTCCACGGTCATCGCCGGGATGGCTGTTACGGCGCTGGCCCCGTCGGTCGCGCTCGCCCAGGCTGCCGCTCCTCTGACCACGACGGCTGACAAGCCGCAGGCCGAAGCGACCGAGATCGAAGAGCTGGTCGTCACCGGCTCGCGCATCAAGCGCAACGCGTTTAACAGCCCCGATCCGATCCAGGTCATTACGGCAGAAGAAGGCAAGCTGAAGGGCATCTCGACCGCCGCCGGCCTGCTGCAGAGCTCGACGATCGCCTCGGGTTCGCCCCAGATCACCTCGGCCATCTCCAGCGCCTTCGTCACCGACGGTGGCCCCGGTTCTGAAACCATCTCGTTGCGTGGCCTCGGTGCCAACCGCACCCTGGTCCTGCTGAACGGCCGTCGCGCCGGTCCGGCCGGCGTTCGCGGCGGCGTTTCGGCCTTCGACCTGAACGTCATCCCCGTTTCGGCCATCGACCGCGTCGACATCCTGAAGGACGGTGCCTCGTCGGTTTACGGCTCCGACGCCGTCGCTGGCGTCGTCAACATCATCACCAAGCGCGACACCGACGGCGTTGAGATCGACGCCTTCGTCAGCCAGCCGCAGGACAAGGGCGGCGAGCAGTCGCGTGGCAGCATCAGCTGGGGCAAGACCTTCGATCGCGGCTACTTCAATATGTCGTACGACTATTCGAAGACCGCCGAGCAGACCAACGGCCAGCGTGACTTCACCGCCTGCGGTCGCCAGTACATCAAGGACTCGGCCGGCAAGCGTAAGGACACGATCGATCCGCGCACCGGTTCGGCCCAGTGCCGCGACCTGCTGTACGATCAAATCTGGCTCTATGACTTCTCGTTCGCCGGTCTCGACGGCAAGCTGCAGTATGACTACGACGGCAAGCTGCGCGGCCTGCTGCCGCAGATCCCGCCGGGCCAGGCTGCCGACTATCCGGGCGTTCCGGCCGGCTTCTACACGGTCGGATACAGCGCCGATCCGCAGGCCGTCGACATCGGGGTTCTGGACTACAACAGCCCGTTCAACCTGGCGTCTTCGCTGACCCCGCGCACCGAGCGCTCGACCGTGTTCGCGCAAGGCTCGTTCGACATCACCGACAGCGTCGAGGCTTATGGCGAAATCCTGCTGAACCGCCGCGCGACCAAGACCAACGGCTATCGCCAGTTCTGGAGCTACTTCTACACCGGCGACTATGACCCCTTCTCGGCTGGCTTCACGGGTGATTTCATCCTGTCGCCGACCCCGGTTACCAACCTGAACCGCTCGGGCCAGAAGGTCGACTACCAGCGTTATGTCGGCGGTCTGCGCGGCGATTTCGGCAAGATCGAATTCCTGAAGGGTTGGGACTGGGACATCTTCACCCAGTACAGCCACTCGAAGGGCAGCTACTCGCAGGACGTGATCCTGCAGGACGCGGTCGACGCCGGCGCTTTCCGTACCGGCTCCTGCGTTGGCACCAAGACGCCGATCAGCAAGAAGTCGTGCGTGGACGTCAGCTGGGTCACGCCGGACTTCCTGGCCGGCAAGTACACCGACGCCGAAAAGGCCTTCCTGTTCGATTCCGAAACCGGCAAGACCATCTACAAACAACTGGTGTTCGAAGGCTCGGCCTCGGGCAACCTGTTCAAGCTGCCGGCTGGTGACGTTGGGGCCGCCATCGGCTTCCACTATCGCAAGGACTCGATCAACGACGTTCCGGGCGCGATCACCCTGGCCGGCAACGTGTGGGGTTCCTCCACCGCAGGCATCACCAAGGGCGACGACCTGGCGCGTGAAGTCTATGGCGAAGTCAGCATTCCGCTGCTGAAGGGCCTGCCCCTCGCCGAGAACGTCGAACTGTCGCTGTCGGGCCGCCACACCAAAGTCAACAGCTATGGCGAGGACGATACCTACAAGATCGGCCTGAACTGGCAGATCATCCCGTCCCTGCGGGTTCGCGCCACCAAGGGCACCTCGTTCCGCGCTCCGGCGCTGTTCGAACTCTACAAGAACGCCGAGACCAGCTTCCTGTCGCAGCGCCGCGTCGACCCCTGCATCCGCTGGGGCCAGAACCTGGCGCAGGGCAACATCCCGCAGTATGTCGCCAATAACTGCGCCGCAGCCGGCGTGCCCAGCACCCACTCGGGTTCGGGCGCTTCGGCCACGGTGTCTGCAGCCGGCGGCAAGGGGAGCCTCGAGGCCGAAACCTCGAAGGCCGTGACCTATGGCGTGATCTGGACCCCCAGCTTCGCCAACCTGAACGTGGCCGTCGACTACTTCGAAATCGAAGTGAACGACGAGATCACCCAGCTGGGCGCGGCCAACATCGTGTCCGGTTGCTACCGCTCGCTGTCGTTCCCGACCGATCCGCTGTGCAGCCTCTTCACGCGGAATGCCGGTTCGCACCTGATCACGCGGGTCACCAACAACTACATCAACATCGCCGAGCAGGCGAACCGCGGCATCGACCTGACCGTTCGTTACGGCCAGGACCTGCCCTGGGACAGCAAGCTCACGGTGGATCTGCAGTCGACCTGGCAACTGGAAGACACCACGGCGCTCTTCGTCGGCAACACGGTGGACAGCAACGGCTTCGTCGGTGACCCCGACTGGACCGGTCAGCTGAACTTCCGCCTGGAGAAGGGCGAATGGACCGGCTTCTGGGGCATCGACATGATCGGCAAGGCGTCTGACGCCGAGAGCTATGCCACCCAGAACACGGCTGGGACCACCTTCTACAAGGTCCACACCGAGTTCACGGCCTACCACAGCCTCTCGCTTCAGAAGAAGTTCGACGACTGGACGCTGCTGACCGGTGTCGCCAACGTGTTCAACGAAACCCCGCCGGCCCTTACCCTGGGCCAGGGGCAGTACAGCACGGTGGGCAGCTCGGTCCTGGCCTCGCAGTACGACTACATCGGCCGCCGCATGTTCGTGAACATCACGGCCCGCTTCTAGTCCTGCTTCGGACGGACTAAACATCGACGGCGGCGGGGCGACCCGCCGCCGTTTTTGTGTATCGAGGAGTCCCAGCGCGTGAACGCCATCATTCGCGGCAAGCCCGACAATCTGGACGAGATCGGCCAGCGTTTCGACCGGGCCCGGCTTTCGGCACCAGTCTATCTGAACAGCGTGCCCAAGGCCGGCACGCACCTGATCCGCAACATCATGCGGATGTTCGTGGCTCCTGATCAGCACTGGCGACGGGAGTACATCCAGCACGCCATCCTCGGGCGGTACGGGGCTGAGGCGTTCTCGAAATTGAAGCCGATGATCAGCTGGGGTCACATGCTGTTCTCGGACGAGTCTGCGGTCGCCCTGCGCGACGTGCGGCACATCGTTCTGGTGCGGGACCCCTATGACTGGGTTCTGGCGCGGGCCCGCTTCTACCTGTCAGACGAGTTCCAGGGGAACCTCAACCACATCAAGGGCGGCGCCGCCGCCATCGACGACGTGATTATGATGATGATCCTCGGAGCGCACGGCAAGGTACCGGATCTTAAGGACATTTTTGCGCTCAATGCGGTTGCCTGGATGGGCTCGAGCGCCGTCGTTGTGCGCTATGAGGACATTGTCGACAGTCTGAAGGACTTGGGCTCGCGACGCGCCGAGGGGTTTTTCGGCAAGCTGCTGGCCGATTGCGGCCTCGATCTGCCGACCGACTGGCGCGAGCGCGTTGAGGCCGGGGCTGACCGCCGCGAGAGCCGCACGGCCAGCGAGAACCTCAATATCACGGCCGAGCTGCCCGAGCGCCTGTCGGAAACCCACCGACGAGTCGTCGACTTCCATGCGCCGGGGCTGCGCAGCCTGCTGGGCTATGGCTGAGGGCGCGGATCGCTGAGCAGCACGGCGGTGCCTGACACCGACACCATCATCATCGAGCCGTTCGGGCCGATCGTATTGTAGTCGAGGTCCAGCGCCACGATCCCATTGGCGCCCAGCTTCTCGGCTTCCTTGATCAGATTCTTCAGCGCGTCCTCGCGGGCGCGGGCCAGGACCCGTTCGTAGGACTTGGAGTGGCCGCCGATGAAGTCACGGATCGCCGCCATCAGGTCGAGGACGACATTGGCTCCCAGGATCGACTGGGCATAGATCGCGCCCTTGTAGTCCTGAACCGGCCGGCCCTCGATGAAGGGTGTGGTCGAGATCAGCATGGATGAACTCCCCGGAGCACATGGCGCGGCAACCTCGTTAACTTAGGCGCAAATGCCCCGTTCCGCGAGGGCCTCACCCGAAAGGGGCACCTTTTCGTCATCGGACTCGCGCAGGAGGGGAATCTGGCGCTTCGCCACTTCCTGAGCGCCGAGCCTTAAGGCAGATTAACCAAAGTCGTCGCCCCCGGAGCTCTCTGGTGATTTTCGCCAAGTCGCATCTCGACCTTCACAACATCCGCAACAATGTGGAGCGGGTGAAGAAGCTGTCCGATAACGTCGTCGGAGTCGGCCCTCTGGGCATTGGCCTCGACGGTCTGCTGACCTGGATTCCGGGCGCGGGCGAGCTCTACAGCCTCGGCGCCGGTGGACTGATCATCATGGATGCGGTGCGGGCCCGGGCTGCGCCGATGATCGTGATCCAGATCACGGCGATCATCATCATCGACACCGTGGCCGGGGCCCTGCCTGGCGTCGGCAACGTCGCCGACATGCTGTTCACCGGCCACAAGTGGTCGGCTGACATGCTGACAAAGCACATGGACGACACCATCTATTTCGAAGGCACCCGCAAGGAGGCCCAGGCAACGGCCGACTATCGCGAGCTGCTGGCCCGCATCCAGGCCGGAACCGAAAAGCGCCGGGTGGTCTTCCTCGGCTGACACTCTCGTGCCTCGTCCGGTCTGGCCGGAAGAGGTTTCCGCAGCGGACAGGGCATGGATTGATCATGAGCCTTGAAGACGGTCCTCCGCCGGATCTTGCCCATGCGGGTCACCGGGTCCGAGCCCACCGGGCGTGGAAGTCGGCAGAGACGATCAAGGGGCTCTCGGACCGGTTGGTCGGGATCGGGCCTTTTGGCCTCGGGCTCGACGGGGTGCTGTCCTGGGTGCCAGGTGTGGGGCCCCTCTACAGCCTTGGGGCAGGGGGGCTTCTGCTGTTCCATGCCGTCTCGGCCCGGGCCTCGCTGCAGACCCTGGCGCGTATGCTGATCTATGTCGCCGCCGATACCGCCACCGATGCCGTGCCGATCGCCGGTTCGGTGGTCGACATGATGTTCCCCGGCCACCTGATGGCGGCCAAGGCCCTGCAAAAGGATATCGAGGCCCGCCATGGGCCGCCCGAGGACGTCGCCCTCAAGCGCGCCGCGAAGTCCCGCAAGAAGGCGGGAAAGCGCTAGGGATCCTTCCGGCCTTCTGTCATGCCGCCTCGCCCTGGGTGTAGCCGAGCTTCACGTTCAGCTTCTCCAGCACCTCTATGGCAGCTTCGGCGATCACGGTGCCGGGCGGGAAGATGCTGGCGGCGCCGGCGTCGAGCAGGGCCTGGAAGTCCTGGGGCGGGATCACGCCGCCGACCACGACCACCATGTCGTCGCGACCCAGCTTGGCCAGTTCGGCCTTCAGTTCCGGCACCAGGGTCAGGTGGCCTGCTGCCAGGGACGAGGCCCCGACCACATGCACGCCGGCCTCAATAGCGGCCTGGGCGGCCTCAGCCGGGGTCTGGAACAACGGGCCGATCTCGACCTTGAAGCCGAGGTCACTGAAGGCGCTGGCGATCACCTTCTGCCCGCGGTCGTGACCGTCCTGGCCCATCTTGGCGACCAGGATGCGCGGCGGGCCGCCATCGGCTTCCTTGAAGGCGGCGACCATGGCCCGGGCCCGGGCGGCCTTGGGATCGGTGCCGGCTTCCTTGCCATAGACGCCTTCGATGGTCTGGATCACGGCGCGGTGGCGGCCGAAGACCTTTTCCAGGGCATAGCTGATTTCGCCGACAGTGGCCTTGGCCCGGGCCGCATCGACCGCCAGGGCCAGCAGGTTGCCGGTACCACGCGCGCCGGCTTCGAGGGCGTCGAGGGCTGCCTGGGTCGCGGCCGGATCGCGTTCAGCCTTGAGGCGGGCGAGTTTCTCCAGCTGCTGGGTGCGGACCGCGCTGTTGTCCACCTTCAGCATCGGGATCACGTCCTCGACCTCGGGCTTGTAGCGGTTGACGCCGACCACGCTCTGGCGATTGGCGTCGATGCGGGCCTGGGTCTTGGCGGCAGCTTCCTCGATGCGCAGCTTCGGAATGCCGCGCTCGATGGCCTTGGCCATGCCGCCGGCGGCCTCAACCTCCTCGATATGGGCAAGGGCCTTGATCGCCAGGTCGTGGGTCAGGCGTTCGACATAGTAGCTGCCGCCCCACGGATCGGCGACGCGGGTCGTGCCGCTCTCCATCTGCAGGAACAGCTGGGTGTTTCGGGCGATGCGGGCCGAAAAATCGGTCGGCAGGGCCAGGGCCTCGTCGAGCGCATTGGTGTGCAGACTCTGGGTCTGGCCGTTCACCGCCGCCATGGCCTCGACGCAGGTGCGGGAGACATTGTTGAAGACGTCCTGGGCCGCCAGTGACCAGCCAGACGTCTGGCTGTGGGTGCGCAAAGACAGCGAGCGATCGTCCTTGGGGTCGAACTCGCGCTTCATCAGGCGGGCCCACAGCAGGCGGGCCGCGCGCATCTTCGCCACTTCCATGAAGTAGTTCATGCCGATCGCCCAGAAGAAGCTCAGGCGCGGGGCGAAGACGTCGATGCTCATGCCGGCCGCGACGCCGGCCCGGGCATATTCGATGCCGTCAGCGAGAGTGTAGGCCAGCTCGAGGTCGGCCGTCGCGCCGGCCTCCTGCATGTGATAGCCGCTGATCGAGATCGAATTGAACTTCGGCATGTTTGTCGAAGTATATGAAAAGATGTCGGAAATGATCCGCATCGAGGGGGCGGGCGGATAGATGTAGGTGTTCCGCACCATGAATTCTTTGAGGATGTCGTTCTGGATCGTGCCCGACAGCTTGTCGGGGGAAACGCCCTGTTCCTCGGCCGCGACGATATAGAGCGCCAGGATCGGCAGCACCGCGCCGTTCATGGTCATCGACACGCTCATCTTGTCGAGCGGAATGCCAGAGAAGAGCGTGCGCATGTCGAGGATCGAGTCGATGGCGACGCCCGCCATGCCGACATCGCCCTTCACACGCTCGTGGTCGGAGTCGTAGCCCCGGTGGGTGGCCAGGTCGAAGGCGACCGACAGGCCCATCTGGCCCGCTGCCAGATTGCGCCGGTAGAAGGCGTTGCTATCCTCGGCCGTGGAGAAGCCCGCATACTGGCGGACGGTCCACGGATTGGTCACGTACATGGTCGGGTAGGGGCCGCGCACATAGGGCGCGACGCCGGGATAGCCGCCGGTGAAATCGAGGCCGGTCACATCGGCCTGCGTGAAGGCAGCGGCGACATCGACGCCCTCTGGCGTGCTCCAGACCGGTCCCCCGGCGGTGAGGGCCGGGGTCTCGACTTCAGCGAAATCGACGGTGGTGAAGTCCGGGAACTTGGTCATGGCTCAGGCTCCCTCGAAGGCGGCGGCGAAGCGGACGGGCGTCAGGGCAGGGCAGTGGCTGTCGGGTCCCGGCAGGCGGGGGTCTGGCCCCTCAACCGCGAAGGCGGCGGCATCCGCCGCCTCGACCTCGGCGGCCTTGTCGTCGGCATTGGGGAAGACGGTGACGCCGAGGATCTTGCGGCTCTTGTCGGCGAAAGCTGCGTCCTGCGACGCGCGGCCGGCGGCGACAGCGGTCGCCACATGGCCGGCTTCCAGGGCCCTTATGACGCCGCCGGCGGCCTCGATGGCCTGGAAGGCGACCCAGGCGGCGCGGGCGATCTGGTCGGTCAGGCTGTCGAGGTACCACGAGCCGCCGGCCGGATCGGCGACCCGGCCCAGATGGCTCTCTTCCATCAGCACCAGCTGGGTATTGCGGGCCTGACGGCGGGCAAAGGCCGTCGGCAGGCCTATGGCGTCGGTAAAGCTGCCCAGCACGACGGCGTCCGCGCCCCCGACCGCGCCGGCAAAGCCGGCGGAGGTCATGCGCAGCAGGTTGGTCCAGGCGTCCTTCGTGGTCAGCATCCGGCCCGACGAGCGGGCCTCGATGGTGGCCGGGACGCTGACGCCGCAGGCCTGGGTCAGGCGGGCCCACAGGGCCCGGGCGGCCCGGACCTTGGCCACGCCGGTGAAATATTCGCCGTCCAGACTGACGCCCAGCACGATCCGGCCGAAGGCCTCGTCAATGGTCAGGCCCGAGCGCACCAGGGCCTTGGCGTAGGCGAGGGCGCTGGCGGCCATCAGGGCCAGCTCCTCGACGTTCGAGCCGCCGGCTTCGTGGGCGGCCCGCCCGTTGGCCAGGAACAGGCTGGCCTTCGCATAGGTCGAGGTCAAACGCGCGCCGACCGTGGCGGCGTTGAAGACATGGCTCTCGATCGGACCAGGGCTGGTTCCGGTCCGGGCGAAGCTGCCGAGGGGATCCATGTGGAAGGCCAGGGGGGCATTGGGCGCGGCCTTGGCCAGAGTCCCCAGCCAGTCTGCGGCCTTCGGGCCCAGATAGCCAGCGTCGAGGGCGACCGGGGCCAGGTCGATCAGGACGCCGTTCAGGGCCCTGGCGAGGTCCTCGGCCGAGCCGACGGCCACGCCGTCCTGACCGGTCGGGTCGAGGGCCAGCAGCAGGGAGGCCGCGCCGTTCTGCAGGTCGACCAGGCTGTCGGCCGACGCGCGCACCGGATCGGGATGGGCGACACGCACGCGCAGGTCCCAGGGACGGTCGGCATCGCGCACCCGCAGGTCGCGGGCTACGGCGACCCCGTCCGCCGCCGTATAGAGCGGCTGGATCGTCACGCCGTCCGGCGTAGTTACGGTCAGGGCTTCATCGAAGCTCTGGCCCTTCAGGGTCTTCTCGACCAGGGCCATCCAGCGCGCGCGGACGGTCGCGTCGTCGGGCGCTGCGAAATCATCGGCCAGGGGCGTCATCGCCTGAGTCAAAAGCGTCTTTCTCCTGCGGCGCAGCATTTTTCTTTTCAGAGGTGATGCGCCCCTGCCGTTGCGGCCGTCAAGCCTTGCGCCTGACCCGAACGGGCGTTTAAGCTAACGCTGTTTACATGTGCGGCGCGCAACGCCGCCTTCAGGGAGCCGTCCTCCATGGCCTTGCCGCCGATCCTGCGTGACCGTCTTCGACTGCCGGTCATCGCCTCGCCGCTGTTTATCATCAGCAATCCCGATCTGGTGATCGCCCAGTGCAAGGCCGGCATCGTCGGGTCCTTTCCCTCGCTGAACGCCCGGCCGATCTCGCAGCTTGACGAGTGGCTGCACCGCATCACCGAGGAACTGGCCGCTCACGACCGGGCCCACCCGGAAGCCCCGTCGGCTCCGTTCGCGGTCAACCAGATCGTTCACCGCACCAACAACCGTCTCGAGGAAGACATCGAACTGTGCGTGAAGCACAAGGTTCCGGTGGTCATCACCTCGCTGGGGGCCCGCGAGGACCTCAACAAGGCGATCCATTCCTATGGCGGCATCACCATGCACGACGTCATCAATGACAAGCATGCCCACAAGGCCATCGAAAAGGGCGCTGACGGCCTGATCCCGGTCGCCGCCGGCGCCGGCGGCCACGCCGGCACCCTGTCGCCCTTCGCCCTGATTCAGGAAATCCGCCAGTGGTTCGACGGACCGGTGGCCCTGTCGGGTTCGATCGCCTGCGGCCGTTCGATCCTGGCTGCACAGGCCATGGGCGCTGACCTGGCCTATATCGGCTCGGCCTTCATCGCGACCCAGGAAGCCAATGCGGCCCAGGGTTACAAGGACATGATCGTCGAGAGCCACGCCGACGACATCCTCTATTCCAACCTCTTCACCGGCGTGCACGGCAACTATCTGCGCCCTTCGGTGATCAAGGCGGGTATGGATCCCGACAACCTGCCGGTCAGCGATCCGTCGGCCATGAACTTCGGTTCGGGCGGCAATCAGGAAGCCAAGGCCTGGCGCGACATCTGGGGCTGCGGCCAGGGCATCGGTGCCATCGACGCGGTGCTGACGGCTGGTGAACTCATCGCCAAGTTCTCGGAAGAGTACGAGCAGGCGAAGTCCGAACTGGCGGCCAAGACGGCCCTGACCTCGGGCGCGCCGCTGGCTTTCGCGGCCGAGTAGCGTCCCGGTCCTATGGGGATACGAGGGGGGATCGGCGCAGGCCGGTCCCCCTTTTGCTTTTCGGGGTGATCCTTGGAGCCTGTTTTCAGCGCTCCAGAGGACCCCATGTTCGACGAAACCACCCCGCGCCTCGGTCTGCCCTATGTGCTCGCCGCCCAGGCCCAGAAGCATATTCCGATCAATGAAAGCCTCGCCCGGCTGGATGGACTGGTCCAGCTGGCGGTCGAAAGTCGCCTGGTTGCCGTCCAGCCAGCGGCCCCGGCCGGTGGGGCGGTCTGGGTCCTGCCCGCCGGAGCCGCCGGAAGTGCCTGGACGGGCCAGGCCGCCGGGACCCTGATGCGCTTCGAGGCGGGGGCCTGGGAGGCTCTGGCCCCGGCCGAGGGCGTGCTCGCCTGGATCAAGGACGAAAACCAGATGGTCGTGCATGACGGCTCCACCTGGGTGGCGCTGTCGACCTCGTTCAAGAATACGACCGTCGCCGCCTCGCCGGGCCTGGCCAATACCCGGCTGGAGATCCGCGAGGAGGAGGTCACCGTCACCGGAGTCATGACCCCGACGACCATGGTCATTCCCGCGCGCGCCGTCGTGCTGGCGGTGACCACCCGTACGACGGTCGCCGTCACCGGAGCGACTGCCTACAGCTGCGGGATCAGTGGCGAGACCGGCAAGTTCGGCTCCGCCCTGGGCGTGGCCAAAAATGCCAGCAATATCGGCGTGATCGGCCCGGCGGCGTTCTACGCCGACACGTTGGTACTTCTGACGGCCGCCGGCGGTGCCTTCACGGGAGGCAAGGTGCGGGTAGCCGTCCACCTGCTGCGGTTCGACGCGCCGGCGAGCGTATAGCCAAGCCCATCAAGAGGGTGGGAGATTGACCACATGCGGTTACCCCGCTAAACGCGCCCCACCTTTGGGGAGTAGCCGCCTGCGCGTATCAGCAGGCCCCGCCGTCAACACACTTGAGCCTTCGGGATCATGGCGCGGGGAGGGAAGCGATGAAACGCTTCCATGGCGAGACCAATGGCGCCGATTTCCGCCCGGGCCGGGTGGGAGATCGACGCTATTGGCATGTGCCCGGCCCGGAAGGTTTTTGATCCCATGGACTCCCTGCTCGTCTCGACCCTGGTCGTCGCCATCGCCGAAATCGGCGACAAGACCCAGCTTCTGGCCATTATCCTGGCCACACGCTTCAAGAAGCCCGTGCCGATCATTCTCGGGATTCTGGTCGCCACCCTGGCCAACCATGCCCTGGCGGCTACGGCTGGCTACTGGGTGTCGGGCCTGCTGACCGGCCTCTGGTTCAAGTGGGCCATCGCGCTGTCGTTCATCGCCATGGCAGCCTGGGCTCTGATTCCTGACCAGGCCGATGACGAGGACGGCTCCAAGGCCGGCCGCTCTGGCGTGTTTCTAACCACGACCATCGCCTTCTTCCTGGTCGAGATGGGCGACAAGACCCAGATCGCGACGGTGGCCCTGGGGGCGAAGTTCCACTCGATCTTCTGGGTCGCGGCCGGCACCACCCTGGGCATGATGCTGGCCAATATCCCCGCAGTGTATCTGGGCGAGGCGGCGACCAAGGTCGTGCCGCTGAAATATGTCCGGATCGGCGCGGCGCTGATCTTCCTCGGCCTTGGCCTCTGGGCTGCGGTCGAGGCGGCGGGGCTATGGAACCAGGCTCCGCAAATCCTGTCATCCCGGCCATAGCGTAGCGGAGAGCCGGGACCCAGGGCCGACCGCACTGCGTCGGCCCTGGGTCCCGGACAGCCTCTGCGAGGCTTCCGGGATGACATGGCTTTTGAACGCGCTATGACGGGATCACTCAAGGAGCCCCGCCGAACCATGACCGCTGACGATCAGAACCACGGCGGCTGGGCGTTCTGGATCGACCGGGGCGGCACCTTTACCGACATTGTCGCGCGCCGACCCGACGGGTCGCTGGTCACCCACAAGCTGCTGTCGGAAAACCCAGAACACTATGCCGACGCCGCCGTGGCCGGGATCCGGGCGTTGCTGCCGCCGGGCGCGTCCATCGAGGCGGTGAAGATGGGCACCACGGTGGCCACCAACGCGCTTCTGGAGCGCAAGGGCGAGCCGACGGTGCTGGCG
>NZ_QAII01000063.1 GCF_003060965.1 Caulobacter sp. HMWF025
CGCCGTCCCTGATCCCGGTCCTCGGGCGTCCGGGCCTTGAGGCCCTGATCGACCTCTATCCCGATGAGGAGACCCGCCGATGAGCGGCTTTGACGACGATGCCCTGGGCGGCCTGCCGGCCCGGGCCGCTGAGGCCGAGGCGGCGCTGCTGGCCCTGCAGGCTCCGGCCGAAAAGGCGGCCGGCGCGATTGATGCGGCCTTCGCCCGGGCCGGGGCGGGTCTGGCCCGCTCCCTGGCCCGCGCGGCCGCTGACGGCGAGATCTCGCTGGCCGAACTGGCCCGGGCGGTGATGGAGGTGGTCGCTCAGACCCTCGGCCGGGGCGATCTGGCCCAGGGTCTGGCCCAGGCCCTGTCCTCAGGCTTCGCCGGGGCCCGCGCCGAGGGCGGACCGGTGCTGCCCGGTGGGGCCTATCTGGTCGGCGAGCGCGGGCCGGAGGTGTTTCGTCCCGGGGGCGCGGGCGAGATTGTCCCGTCCGGAGGCGGGGGCGTCTCGGTGATCGTCAATGTCCAGGGCGGCGAGCTGGCCGGTCTGGCCCGCTCGGACGCCCAGCTGGCCCAGGCCCTGGCCCGCGCGGTCAGTCTGGGCGCGCGGGGGCTTTAAGGCCGGAACCCTTCCCCCTTCAAGGGGGAAGGAAAAGCTCAGATCATCACCGTGGTCTGGGGCGCAGGGCCGTACTTGTTGTCGCCCGGCTGGCCGAGGCTGAAGCCGACCCACAGGGTGAAGGCCAGCCAGACCGCGAAGGCGATGAAGATGGCGATGAACATGCCGGCCACGGCGCTGAGCACCGCCATCTCCGGCTGGCCGCCCTTCAGGCCGGCCGCGATGGCTGTAATCCCGACGGAGGCCACCGAGCCGAACACCAGCAGCGGGCCGAACACCCACGGCAGGGCCTGCCACCAGCCGGTCTGTCCCATGTCATGCAGGCGCTTGTTGTGGATGCAGACCGAGCAATAGATCGTCGCCAGCGACAGGGCCCAGCCGAACAGCGGGATCCAGCCCGTCACGACATTGACCCCGAGCAGGCACAGCCAGCCGATCCAGAAGGCTTGCCGACCGATGCGGCCCTCGGGGGAAAAGAACAGGTTCTTCCAGTCCATCTTGGTCTCCGGTCCCCGACGCGATTGCTGTGGTGGCCTGCCGGATTCGGCGGGCCCACACCCCTCGGGGACAAGCCGGAACCTAGTAGCCGGTGCCCCGCAAGCGAAGTGAAAAGCGGGTCATGACGCAGACTTAATCGCCGGCTGCTCGCCAGTCGCCGTGCCACTCGCCCCCTCCGGGCCTGCGGCCCTCCTCCCCCGGAGGGGGAAGATGAGCCGGTCTTCCCCCTCTGGGGGAGGACGACCGCCCCCGGGTCCGCGCGAAGCGCGTGCCCGAGGACAGGCTCCGCGGTCAGGAGGGGGCCTGCGGCGTTGGCCGCACCCATCCACAACCAACATCAGGAGCCGCCCATGAGCGCCTTCCATGAGATCCGCCTGCCGGCGCGGCTGGCGTTCGGCTGTACCGGTGGCGTCGAGCGGCGCACGGCGGTCGTCACCCTCGGCTCGGGCCACGAGCGGCGCTCAACGCCCTGGGCGCAAGGGCGGCGGCGCTATCTGATCGCTACGGCCCCGCGTCCGCTGGACGATGCGGCCGAGCTGGTGGCCTTTTTCGAGGCCCGGCGCGGGCGGCTGTATGGCTTCCGGTTCCGCGATCCGGCCGACTTCAAGTCGTGCGTGCCGTCGCGGCAGCCGGCCGCGACCGACCAGGTCCTGGGCACCGGCGACGGAGCCCGAACAGCCTTCGCCCTGGTCAAGACCTATGGCAGCGGCCCCGAGGCGGTGGTCCGTCCGGTCTGCAAGCCGGTGGCCGGCACGGTCCGGGTGGCGGTGGCCGGCGTGGCCCTGGCCCCGGCCGCCTTCAGTGTCGAGGCCTCCAGCGGGCTTGTCACCCTGGCGACGGCCCCCGCCGCCGGGGCGTTGGTGACGGCGGGTTTCGAGTTCGACACGCCGGTGCGGTTCGACCTCGATCGCCTCGACCTGCAGATGGAGGGCTTTGCCGCCGCGCGGGTCACGGCCTGCCCTCTCGTCGAGGTGCGAGTCTGATGCGCGAGATCCCTCCGGCGCTGGCCGAGCGCATCGAAAGCGGTGCGGCCGGCCTGTGCCACGTCCTGATCCTGACCCGCAGCGACGGGACCGTGCTGGGCTTTACCGATCATGACGCCGACCTCACCGTCGCGGGTGTCGCCTGCCGGGCCGCAACCGGCTGGACGGCCGGGGCGCATGAGACGGCCGCCGGGTTCACGCCGGGCCTGGCCGCCGCGCTCGGCGGGCTGGACGATGCAGCCCTGACGGCCGCCGATCTCGAGGCCGGGCTCTATGACGGGGCCGGGGTCGCCTGCTGGCGGGTGGACTGGAGCGATCCTGGCCTGCGGGTGCTGCTGTGGCAGGCGCAGATCGCCAGGCTGCGCCGCGAGGGCGAGGCCTTCACCGCCGAGCTGGAGGGGCCGCTGGCCGCCCTCGACCGCGTGGCCGGAAGAGTGTTCGGGCGGCTCTGCGATGCGGTGCTGGGCGATGCCCGCTGCGGCGTCGACCTCGCCGCCCATCCCGGCGCGACCTGCGATCGCCGCTGGACGACCTGCACCATGACCTTCGCCAACGGCGTCAATTTCCGCGGCTTTCCGGCCCTGGCGGGGGAGGACTTCCTGACCCTCTACCCGTCCGAGGGTGAGCGTCATGACGGGGGAAAGCGGTGAGGGGGGCGAAGGGTCCCTTCTCCCCTTGTGGGAGAAGGTGGCGCGCAGCGCCGGATGAGGGGTTGATGGCGATATCCGCCGCGACGGCGGATCAGGTGGCTGCAAGTGGTCAGGTCAGAGCGACCCCTCATCCGACCCCGGACGCGGTCCGGGGCCACCTTCTCCCGCAAGGGGAGAAGGATGCACACCGCACCGCTGTCCTGACCGAGGCCCGCCGCTGGCTGGGTACGCCCTACTGCCATCAGGCCAGCACGCTCGACGCGGGCTGTGACTGCCTCGGCCTCGTACGCGGGGTCTGGCGGGCGCTGTACGGGGCCGAGCCGGAAGCCTTGCCGCCCTACCGCCCGGACTGGGCCGAGCGCGGCGGCGGCGAGCTGTTGCTGCAGGCGTTCGGGCGCTGGCTGCAGCCGCTCGACCTGGCGCAGGCCCAGGCCGGCGATGTGCTGGTGTTCCGCATGAGCCCCGACGCCCCGGCCCGCCACTGCGCGATCCAGTCGGGCCCCGACCGCATCCTCCACGCCTACTGGGGCCGGGCCTGCGTTGAAAGCTGGCTGGGCCGTTGGTGGCGCGAGCGGCTGGTTGCGGCTTTTGCCTTTCCACAGGAGATGACGTCATGGCCCAGATGATCCTGTCCTCGGTCGGGGCGGCCCTCGGCGGCCCTGTCAGCGGAGCGATCGGCGCGGCGCTCGGGGCCTCGGTTGACGGGGCCGTGCTGAACAGCCTGACGGCCCCGCGTATGGTCGGGCCGCGCATCCCCCAGCTGCGTCTGACCGGGGCGGCCGAGGGAGCCGGGATCCCCTGCGTGTTCGGCCGGGCCCGGGTGAGCGGCCAGGTGATCTGGGCGGCGCGCTTCCGCGAGCGGCGGGTCGAACGGCGGCTCGGCGGCGGCAAGGGACCGCGCACGGCGGCCTATGCCTACAGCCTTTCGTTCGCCGTGGCCGTGGCCGAGGGGCCCATCGACGGGATCGGCCGTGTCTGGGCCGACGGCAAGGTCATGGACATGAGCGGCGTGACGATGCGGCTGCATCACGGCACCGCCGACCAGAGGCCCGATCCGCTGATCGAGGCCATAGAGGGCACGGCCCCGGCCTATCGTGACCTGGCCTATGCGGTGTTCGAGGATCTGGCGCTCGAGGCCTTCGGCAACCGGCCGCCGCAGCTGTCGTTCGAGGTGTTCCGACGGCCCGGCGCGCCCGGTGCGGCACCGGGCCTCGAAGAGCGGCTGACCGGGGTGTGCCTGATCCCGGGGGCCGGCGAGTTTGTCTATGCGACCGAGGCGGTGCTGCGCCGCGACGGCCTGACCCGGACACGGGCCGAGAGTGTCAATAATCCCGAGGGCCGGGCCGACCTGCTGGTCTCGCTGGACCAGTTGCAGGCCCAGCTGCCGGCCGTGGACCATGTGACCCTGGTGGTATCATGGTTCGGGACCGACCTGCGCTGCGGCACCTGCCAGATCCGGCCGGGGGTGGAACAGGCGACCAAGGCTACCCTGCCGTATGACTGGCGGGCCGGGGGCGTCGATCGCGCCGGAGCAAGACTGATCTCGAGCCACGACGGGGCCGTGGCCTATGGCGGCACGCCGGCCGACCGCAGCGTGCTGCAGGCCATCGCCGAACTGAAGCGGCGCGGCCTGAAGGTGACGCTCTATCCGTTCG
>NZ_QAII01000064.1:0-3092 GCF_003060965.1 Caulobacter sp. HMWF025
CCCACCGACCGAGACCGAGGTTAGCTCGGTTATCGTCACCGCCCGCCCAAATCCCGAAGATCCCCCGGTCGTCGCCGCCGCCCGCAAGCGCCTGTCTGAAACGCCCGGCGCGGTCTCGGTGATCTCCCAGGAATCCTACATCAACCGCCAGACCCTGGCCCTCGACGACATGCTGCGTGACGCGCCGGGCGTCTATGCCCAGCGCAAGTGGGGCGGCGACATCCGGGTCTCGATCCGGGGCTCGGGCATTGGCAATGCCAACCACAATCGCGGCCTGCTGATCGCCCAGGACGGCGTACCGCTGAACGAGGCCGACGGCTATGGTGACACCCAGATCGCCGATCCGCTGAATACCCGCTATGCCGAAATCTATCGCGGCGGCAATGCCTTGCGCTTCGGCGGTGCCCTGCTGGGCGGCGCGGTCAACATGGTCACCCCGACCGGCAAGGACGCCGGCTTCCAGACCCGGATCCGGGTCGATGGCGGTTCCTATGGTCTGACGCGCGAACACATCGCCCTGGCGCGCCAGACCGGCGACTGGGACGTCTTCGTGGCCGCCACCAACCAGACCAGCCAGGGCTGGCGCTCGCAGAGCCAGCAGAACATCCAGTTCGGCTCCCTGAACATCGGCCGGTCGTTCGGCGAGGAGCGCGAGGTGCGGTTCATCGTCAACGGCTCGAACATCAACCAGCAGATTCCCGGTTCCCTGACCCTGGCCCAGTTCAACGCCAATCCGCGCCAGTCAGTGGCCGGCAACCTGGCCAGTGACAACGGCCGCAACCAGCGCGGTGTGCGCGGCTCGCTACGCACCACCTGGCGGCTCGACGACAGCCTGGTGTTCGAGGGCGCGGTCTATGCGGTGTGGAAGGATCTGGATCACCCGATCTTCCAGGTCATCGACCAGCAGAGCCGCAACTACGGGGCCTTCGGTCGTTTCGACTGGGACGGCGAGATCGGCGGCAAGCGCGCCGACGCTTTCTTCGGGGCCTGGTACCGTTCGGGCGACATGGACTCCAACTTCTATGTCAACAATCGGGGTGCCCGCGGCGCGCCGACCTCGCGCACCCTGCAGAAAGCCAAGGCGTTCGATCTGTTCGGTGAGGGACGGCTGTTCGTCACGGACGAGATCGCCCTGGTGGCCGGTGCCAACTGGGGTCAGGCCAAGCGCGACTATAGAAGCTTCGCCGTTCCCGGAGCCGCCTCGACCTTCAACCTGGAGGCCGGCAAGACCTATGACTGGATCTCGCCCCGGATCGGCCTGCTCTGGCAGAACGAGACCGGCTCGCAGGTCTTCGCCAACCTGACCCGCTCGGTCGAGCCACCGAACTTCGGCTCGATGTCGCCGACCAACACCGGCTTTGCGCCGGTTCGGTCGCAGAAGGCCTGGACCGGCGAGGTGGGCGCGCGCGGCCATCGCGGCCCGTTCACCTATGACGTCACCCTGTATCGCGCCGAGCTGAAGGGCGAGATGCTGCAGTATACCGTCAATCCGTCGATCCCGGCCTCGACCTTCAATGCCGACGAGACCCTGCACCAGGGGATCGAGGCGGCGCTGGACTGGGCCGTGGCCCCGCACTGGCGTGTGCGTCAGACCTGGACCTATTCGGACTTCCGCTTCAAAGACGACGTCCAGTACGGCGACAACCGCCTGCCGATCGTGCCGCAACACTTCCTCCGCTCGGAGGTTCGCTATGACGATCCGCGCGGCTGGTTCCTGGCCCCGTCGGTCGAGTGGTCGGCCACCGATCAGTGGATCGACTACAGGAACACCCGCAAAGCGCCGGGCTATGCGATCCTGAACCTCAACGCCGGCTGGAAGGTCACCCCCGCAGTATCCGTCTTCCTCGACGCGCGGAACCTTACCGACAAGGCCTATGTCTCCAACACCCAGGCCGCCATCGCCTGGACGGCGGCAAGCGCCGTGCTGTGGCCGGGCGACGGTCGCTCGGTGTTCGGCGGCGTGACCGTCGGCTTCTAAACCCTGAACGTCTGGTTCTGACGGGGCGGCGGTTCGCAAGGATCGCCGCCCCAAACTCCGGAGCATCGCGATGACCGCGATCGATACGCCCGAGACCACCGCCCCCGCCGGCGAGGTCTATCGCGCCTTCTGGCGCTGGCACTTCTATGCAGGCCTGCTGGTCCTGCCCGTTCTGATGCTGATGGCCCTCACGGGGGGCCTCTATCTGTTCAAGGACGAACTGACCGCCGTGGTCCACCGTCCGCTGGCCGTGGTGGCCGAGGGGCCTGCCGCAACGACGCCTACGGCATGGATCGCTGCGGCCGAAACCGCCACAGGGGGCACGGCCAGGCAGATCGTGATCCCGGACCAGGCCGACCGCTCGGTTCAGGTCACCGTCGAAAGCAGAGGCGACAAGCTGACCGCCTATGTCGATCCGGACTCCGGCGCGGTTCTGGGCACCACGCATCCCGGCGGCGTGATGGGCGTGGTCAAGCACCTGCATAGCCTCGAGATCGCCGGGCCGGTGACGAACCTGCTGGTCGAGGTGGTAGCCGGCTGGGCCATCGTGCTGGTCGCCACCGGGGTCTATCTGTGGTGGCCGCGCGGCCGGAAAGGGGGCGTGGTCACCGTGCGCAGCCGGCCCGCCAGGCGGCTGTTCTGGCGCGACCTGCACGCGGTTACCGGCATTTTCGCCGGCGGCGTGATCGTGTTCCTGGCCGTCACCGGCATGCCGTGGTCGGCCTTCTGGGGCAAGGAGGTCCGCCAGATGACCACCCAGGCCGGCTGGGGGCGGCCAAAGCCGCCCGTCACCCAAACGCACCACGGCAAGCCCGCCCCGGTCGAAGAGGCCTCAGGCGTGCCCTGGGCCCTGCAGACCCGGACTCCCCCGCCGTCGGGCACCGAGGCCGATCCGGGCGATCATGCCCACCACATGATGATGATGGACGCGCCCGCGCCCCTCGACGCAGACGCCATCGTCGCCAGGGCGCGCGCCGCCGGCCTGACGGGGGGCTTCACCCTGTCCCTGCCCAAGACCCCGGGCGGGACCTGGACGGCCGCCTACATGCCCGACAAGGTCGAGGATACCCGCGCGGTCTATCTCGACGGCAAGGATGGGCGTGTGCTCGCCGAC
>NZ_QAII01000064.1:3102-13190 GCF_003060965.1 Caulobacter sp. HMWF025
CTGGGCGGCTGCATCGCGGTCTGGCTGATGGGCGTCTCGGCCCTCGTCATGTGGCGGAAGCGTCGCCCTACCGGACGCCTCGCTGCCCCGGCGCGTCCGACGCATCCCGGATCCTATGTCGGCCTGCTGGCGATCGTGCTGCCCCTGGCCATACTCTATCCCCTCGTCGGGGCATCGCTGATCGCGGCGCTCCTCCTTGATCTCATCCTGCGGCGGCTGATGGTGCCGCGCGTCTCGACCGGAGCCTGAACATGAAGACCCTGACCCTGCTGGCCGCCTCCGCCGCCGCCCTGGCCCTGACCGCCGCTGCACCCGCGCCCAAGGTGGTCGTCGCTGACGCCTGGTGCCGGCCGGCCCCGCCTGCCGCCCTGGCCGGCGGCTGCTATGTCACCCTCACCGCAGGTGGTGATGACCGCCTGGTCGCGGTCGAAACCTCCGCAGCCGATCGCGGCGAGATCCACACCATGTCGATGGACGGCGGCATCATGCGGATGCGCAAGCTGAGTGAAGGCCTGGCCCTGCCCGCCGGCAAGACTGTCAGCCTCAAGCCCGGGGCCGATCACATCATGCTCATCGGCCCGAAGATCTCGCTACAGGAAGGGACCAAGATCCCCCTGACCCTGAAGTTCCTGAAGGCGCCTGCGATCAAGGTCGAGGCCGTCGTCCGTGCGCCGAAGGCCTCGACCATGCCAGGAATGGCCCATTGAGACGGCGCAGCCTCCTGGGCCTCGGCCTTGCCGTGCTGACCTCTGCCCCCCTGGCCGCCTGCGGCGACCAGGGCCAGGGCGCGGCACGATCTCTGGTCAGGATCGGCGGGCCGTTCAATCTCGTCGACATGTCCGGCAGGCCCGTGACCGAGAAATCACTGCTCGGAAAGCCGACCGCGATCTTCTTCGGCTTCACCTTCTGTCCGGAAGTCTGCCCCACGACCCTGACCGACCTGACCGCCTGGCTGAAGGCCCTGGGTCCGGAGGCCGACCGGCTGAATGTCGTGTTCGTTTCCGTCGATCCGGAGCGCGACACGCCCGAGCAGGTGCGGCGCTACCTGTCGAACTTCGATCCGCGCATCCAGGGCTTTACCGGCGACCCGGCGGCCGTCGCCGCAGCAGCCAAGGCCTATCGCGTCTACTACCAGAAGGTCCCGCAGGAGAGCGGCGGCTATACGATCGACCACTCCTCGGCGATCTATCTGTTCGACAAGGCAGGCCATTTTGTCGAGCCGATCGCCTACCAGTCGCCGCCGGAGCGGGCCGTGGCTCAACTACGCAGGCTGATCAGGGGTTAGACGGGACCTTCTGTGACATCGCCCGTAGAGCCTGGTTCAACCGAGCAGACGGGCGATGCACCAGTAGGCGGCCGTAATGCCGATCCCATAGGCCGCGACCCGCTGGACCAACGTCCGGCGTTGCGGCGCAAAGCGGTCGACGGCCACCAGCACCAGACTGGCGCCCCCGACGATGACGAGCTGGCCAATCTCGACCCCGATATTGAAGGTCAGCAGGGCCGTGGGCACCTCGCGTTCAGGCATGCCGATCTCAGCCAGGGCCCCGGCGAAGCCAAACCCGTGCAGCAGGCCGAAGGCGAAGGCGACGACCCAAGGCGCGCGTTCCGACAGCCGGAGCGGGCCGTCGGGCCTTGCCTTGACGATCTCGACCGCCAGAAAGACGATCGACAGGGCGATACAGACCTCGACCGGCTGGCGCGGCAGGTTGACCAGGCCCAGCGTGGTCCCGACCAGGGTCAGAGAGTGAGCGATGGTGAAGGCCGTGACGGTCTTGGCGATCCGCATGCCACCGCGCAGCAGCAGCACCAGGCAGAGCACGAACAGCAGGTGGTCATAGCCGGTCAGAATGTGCTCGATGCCCAGCAGCAAATAGGTGCGGGCCACCTGCAGCCGGTCAGGAACGGCCCGGACCTCGACCTCAGGGTTCTCGGCGGTCAGGCGCGCCACCTGCACCGGCCGGCCCAGGGGCGCGATCCGCACCAGCGCCTCGGTGAAGGCCCGGTCCAGTCCCAGCAGGCCGACAGAATGTCCGGACAGCCCCTGCGGACAGTCCAGGGTCCAGACCTCGACCAGGGCAGAGCCGGCCAGGCTCCGGACAGGCGGCGCACCGCGACACTGTGACGGAACACTCGGCTGGGCATTGGTCGCCAGTCCGCCCCGGATCGGAGCCTTCCAGACCATGCGCCAGGCCGACGGCGAGGTCTGGGTCAACTCGAGATAGCCGGGCCGAAGGTCATCGGCCCGGGCGGTTCCGGCCAGCGCCAGGACCCCCATGACCAGGGTGACCCACCAGGCGAGCCTCATTCCGGTCGCTCGATCACGACGTCATAGCCCTTCAGCAGGTCCTGATAGGCCTTGGCCTCACGCTCGGCGCGCGTGGCGGCCCGCCAGTCGTTCTCGACCGCCTGCCGGACGTCATCAAGCCGGGGGCTGGCCCCCGCCTTCACCTGGCTGACCCGGACCAGATGGACGCCGAAGCCGGAGGAGACCGGGCCTGTCCACTGCCCTGCCGGAGCCTTCAGAAGCGCGTCCGAAAAGCTGCCGCCGAACTGGCGGTCAATCTCGGTCCGGCTCGTCAAGGTCAAGTCACGGGGAAGAGACAGGGGAACGGCCATGCTCTCGGGGGGGCTTCCCCCCTTCAGCCGCGCCAGGGCCGATGCTGCGACCTTGCCGTCAAGCGACGCGTCGCGGGCGGGGCCGAGATAGACCTGCTGGAAGCTGATCTTCGGATCCTGAACATTGAGCTCGGGATGAGCCTGCAGCCAGGCCTCCAGAACGCGCTCCTCCGGCCTGGCGCTCTCCAGCTGGTCCGTCGCCAGGAACTCCATCTTCGAGCGCAGCCGGCGCCGGATAACCGGATCATCCCCATCCAGACCCAGGCGCAGCGCCTCGCGGACATAGACCTCTTCCTGAACGTACTCGGAGATCAGGCCGTCGAGTTCTGCCGGGGTCGGCGGCCGGTGCCAGGTCTGCATCCACAGGGTGACGATCCGCTCGATGCGGGCCTGATCGACCACGACCTTGCGGTCGCCCTGATCCGGGCCCTGACCCAGCAGGGCGAACCCGGCAAAGATCAGGGCTCCGGCCAGAAGGAACTGGACCAGGGGTTCGCGAGCCCCCTGGACCAGACGTTGGCGAAGGGTCATCCGTCAGCCTTTGGGGGTGTACCAGATCGGCGAGGTATAGGCCCTTTCCTGATCTTTCATGCGCACTTCCGGGCCCATCTTCACCTTGTAGCGCACCGCGTCATAGGCCACCCAGCGCGGCGTCGGGATTTCCAGGACGCGGACATAGTAGAAGGCCTTCACCGCCGGATCGAAGTCCGGATCCGTCCAGACTGTCGTCAGTTCAGGGGCCCCGATCGAGTTGGCATAGGTGGCCGTCTTCAGGTCGACGGTATCGCCGACCGGCGGCACCTTGCCGCCCACCATCGCGCGCTTGGCCTGATCGCTCCAGATCACCTCATAGATCTGCTCGTGGGTGACGCCGGCCTTGTCGACCCAGCCCTTGATCATCTGCACCCGGTCCAGATTGGCTCCGATCGGGTCTTTAAGGGCCGACACGATAAAGACCGGCGGCTTGCCGCTGCCCGGCTTCAGATCGGCTCCCATCGGCACGCCGCGCGTATAGCCGGCCTTGACCCAGTTGGTCTTGAGGTCATTGGCCGTAAAGTCCCAGCCGCCGAACACCCGGACCTGCATGCGCGGGCCGGTTGTCGCGTAGACTTCCCGCCGCATCATCGCATCGAAGATCGCGGCGCGCGTATTGGCCTTGGCCCAGACCCCTGCATAGCCGCCGGCCAGATAGTGATAGCCGTAGCGGCCCTCACGACTGCCGAGATTCTGCGGCTCCATCGCCCGTCCGGCCCGCGGCTCGACCGCAGCATGTTTGCCGAAGAAATTGTCCTCATCGGCCGTGGCGAGCGCGGTATGCGAGTCCGTCGATCCGATCATGCCCAGCTTGTAGGGATTGACCCCGGTGCTGGCCTCGATCGCCAGACCCCGCTTCAGAGCCTCCCGCACATATTCGCCGGCATACATGTCCGGCGTCTTCTTGGCCGACATCGGCAGGTTGCCGAGGTCCCAGCCGGCATCCCCGAAGCTGGCGAACTCGTCGTTCGGCGACAGGAACGGGTGGCTCTCGCTGTCGCCCTTGATCTGGGTCGCCTCGACCAGCGGCTCCCGTGCCGCCCGCCGGCGGGCATAGTCCGCTGACATCGGACCACCGCCGGGTCCGGTCAGTTCAAACATCAGACCGTTGGAGACGTTGGAGTTATGCGGGATGGCCAGGACCTTGCCGCCCGTGGTCTTTTCATAGGCATCCATATAGTCCCACAGCATTTCGGCCGAGGTTCCGACCAGGGATGAATAGGGCACCACCTTGGAGACTTCCGCCTTGCCGTCGCGGAACATCACCACGCGGTGGAGGTTATCGCCCTTGGGCATCAGGGTGTATTCAAAGCCCATGAAGGCGGTGAATTTCCCCGGGTCGTTGTAGCGCTCGACGATCGACAGGTGGTCGTTCCAGATCGACCGGGTTGCCTTGGCCGACCGCTTGGGATCGGTCAGGGCCGGCGGCAGGGAACCGCTCGCGGCAGCGTCGATCAGCTCGCCCGTCGCCTTCATCGAACCCTGCGGGCCCTCGTGCATCAGGTCATGCCAGCGCTTGAACAGCGGATTGCGGAGCAGGAATCCGGGTGTGTCATAGATCTTGCGGGTGAAGCCCAGACCATCGGAGTGATCGGCGATGACCAGAAAGTCCAGCGGCCGCGCCAGCTTGGCCTTCAGGCCACCGGTGGACGTCACTTCCTCCCCGCGGGCGAAGCGCAGGGCCTCTTCAGACCCCAGACGAACGCCGAAGCCGAAGGCATCGACCGAATTGCTGGTATGGAGGTGGGTATCCCCCCAATAGACCCGTTCCGGAAACTCGGTTTCCACGACCGGTGCCCGGGTCAGGTTTCGAACCTTCGAGCCGACCTGATCACAGCCGAGCAGCGCGACGACGCAAACGCCGGTGACGGCGATGGCAAACATGGCCTTTTTCAAAGCCTTCCCCCCCCAGTTAGTCTCTTTTGTAACGAGACTAGACCCGCTCCGGGGGGCGACGCACGTCCCTTCTTCAGGAAACTGGGCGTTTCAACCCCAATTTGTGCAGACCACTCGGCCCGTCGGGGCTGCCGGACGCCGGGGGGCCGGCGCGCGCGGTGTCGGACCACGCGCGCTGACGCCCCATCTGAGGCTAGCCGTGTCCCTTCCGGCGTGCCGTCGCCAGCAGCTCGCTCGCCTGGGCCTTGCGGCCACGATCGGCGACCTCGCGACCGGGACGGGCCGGCGCATTGATGGCCCGCTGAAGGGCCGTTTCCGCCCCGGCATAGTCGCCCTGACGGATCAGGAAATCACCGTAGAAGTAGTTGGCGTCAACCCCGTTCGGATTGACCGCCAGCGCCTTGGTCAAATAGGCGCGCGCCTTGCCGGCATCGCCGAAGCCGATCGGAAAGCCCGGCACCTGGGCATAGAGGGAGCCTAGGCTGGTATAGACCGAGCCGTCGCCGAGGGCGGCCGGGTTGAGCTTCTCGGCCCGCTCCAGCATGTCCCGAGCGCTTTTGGCGAGGGCCAGACCGCCCATGCCGCCCTTGGCACCGGCTTCGGTCGCCGTGGCGATCGCTTCCCAGACAAGCGGCTCGGCGCGGCGGGGGTTCTGCCTGGCGAGACCGTCCGCTTCAGCGGCCAGCTTCGCTGCCTCGTTGGCCTGGGCCGACTTGTCCTTCACCTCGTAGTTCACGTGCGCCCAGGTACGAGCCAAGGCGTCGATGCGGCTGTCCAGAGGGTCCCCGGCCAGGGCGGGTTGGGCCAGAGCCACGACGGCGGCGGCGAGGGCCAGGGCGGAAAACGTCTTCATGATGATGTCCTGCCGATCAGTTGGCAAAAAGGCGCGCAGCCTTGCGGTCGTTGGCCGACAGGGCGCGATCGATGAGCTGCGGGAAGATGGCGTTCAGACGGACGAAGAGGCTTTCGGGAAAGCCGAAATAGACGTCCTTCTTGCGCCCGCGAATGGCATCGACGATCCGCGCCGCGATCAGTTCGGGCGGATCCATGTTCATATGGGTCAGCTGCGCGAACTCCATGACGGCCGGCGTATTCAGGGCCGTGCGCACGGCGCGCGGAGCGACATAGGTCACCGCCACGCCGCTGCCGGAGAGCTCGCGCCGCAGGGCCTGGCTGAAACCGCGCAGCCCGGCCTTGGCACTCGAGTATGTGACGAAGTGGGCGAAGTTGATCGAGCCGAAGATCGAACCGACATTGACGATCTGGCCGCTGCCGCGGGCCTTCATGCCCGGCAGGACGGCCTGGGTCAGCCTGACCGGGGCGATGAGGTTGACCATGTAGCTGGCTTGCAGGTGTTCCGGGCTCTGGCGCTCGAACGGCCCGAAGTGCTGAATTCCGGCCAGGTTGATGACGATATCCCACGCCCGGTTTGAGATCGCGGCCGCAGCGGCCTCGACCCCTTCGGCCGTCGAGATGTCGTGCTTGACAAAGCCGGATCCGTTCGAGGGTGCGGTGCGGTCCAGAACCGTCACCCGGCCACCTTCGGCCTGCAACTGTGCGCTGATCAGCGAGCCGAGGCCCCCAGAGCCGCCGGTCAGGAGAATGAGCTTGTCCTCAAACATAGGCGACTTCCCTTTGATGGGGGATGGAGCGGAACACGTCGGCGAACCGGACGAAGATCGCATTGGCGACCTCGACGATGGCGGCCTGGTCAGCGGGGTCCTCGATCTCGTCCATCAGCTTCTGGAAGAAGACCAGATGCTCCATGTCCAGCGAGCCATGCGAGGTGAGATAGCTGAAGCACTCGGGGCCGAGGTTCAGGGTTTTGGCCACAGCCTCCGCCCCCTGGGTGGCCAGCCGCACACTGGTGCCTTCGAGGACGAAGACCATGCCGAAGAAGCCCATCGGATTGACCCGGGCGATATAGTCATAGGCAAACTCGACCATCCGGCGGGTAGCCTCGCGAGGCTCCCCGTTACGGACGGCTTCGGCATCGCCACCGCAGTTTCGGATGTCGTTGAGGATCCAGGCCTCGTGCCCGGTTTCCTCGGCGATATACTCGTCAAGGGCATGGCGGAAGCGATCGTGCGCGTCGTCCAGGCGCGCCCGGGCCGCCTGCATCAGCGGCACGGTGTGCTTCACGTGGTGATAGGCCTCGGTCAGATAGGCGATGTAGGTCTCGCGCGAGATCTGGCCGGTCAGGCCGTCCTGGATTTGAGGGACACTGGCCAGGGTCTGCTGCCCTGCGACCGTCTCGGCCACCAGTTTGGGAAAGAACGTCAAGGCTGGGCTCCTGTTCACGAGGCCTGGATGAAGTCGCTGTGATGCGACAGCAGGACCGTCCGGCGGGGACGGCCGTTGTTGGTGAGTTCGCCAAGGGCGGGGTCAAAGGGGGGGCGGACGTGCCAGCGCTTGACCTGGGCGTAGTCGGGCAGGCTGAGATTGGCCCGCGCGACGGCCTGGGCGACGGCGGTATCGTCCATCCCCGGAACCAGAGGGACGATCAGCGCCCCGAGTTCGGCCTGGGCTTCCCCGAAGACCACCGCCTGACGAATTTCCGGCTGGGCCAGAAGTTCGCTCTCCACCCACTCGGGCGCCACATTGCGTCCGAAGGCGGTGATGATCGTGTTGGTCTTGCGGCCCTCGATTCTCAGGAAGCCTTCGGCATCAAGGCTGCCGAGATCGCCGGTATGGACCGGTCCGAGATGTGGCGCGCGGCCGGCATAGCCGAGGAAGGGTCTGGGCGAGACGATGATTTCGCCGCTGTCATCAAGGCTCACCGACAGGTGCGAAAGCGGACGTCCAACGGCCCCAAGCTTGCGGGCCGAGGGGGTATTGAGCGCCACGACCGAGGCGCACTCGCTGAGTCCATAGCCCTCGAAGACCGGTAGGCCCAGAGCGTCGGCCTGGCCGAGCAACTGGGTGGACACCTTCGCGCCGCCGACCGCCACGAGATTGAGCTTCGGGAAGCGGGCCCCGGTGAAGGTCATGACCATCAGCAGGGCGCGGAGGAGCTCCGGCACGACGATCAGGCTGGTGGCCTCTTCCGCCGCGATGGCCGACGCCAGACCGGCGAGGTCGGGCCGGAAGGGATTCTCCAGACCGAGCTCGGCGGCGGACAGGACATGATAGCGGCCGCCGGCCAGCAGAATGGGATAGAGCCCCGCAACATTCTCCAGCAGGATCGACAGCGGCAGGAGCGGCAGATGCCGGCCGGCATAGTCGGGTCCGATCGCGTCCACGAGCGCCGAAGCCGTCGCCTCCATCTGCTCCAGCGAGAGGCAGACGCCTTTGGGCTGTCCTGTCGAGCCCGACGTGTAGGTGATCTTGGCGGTCCCCTCCGGCAAGGCCACCGGGGCCGTTTCGCAGGGCGTGACAGACAGGCGCGTGCCCAGGATTTCGAAGGCCGCACCGTCCGCAGCCGCTTCGATGAGCAGCGCAGCCCCGGCATCGGCAAGGGCATGGGCCTTCTGGGCTTCCGTGAAAAAGCCCGGCAGGGGCAGGCTCGGCCAGCCCATGCGGATGAGGGCCAGATCCAGAACGACCCAGGCCGGACTGTTGCCGAGGCAGACGGCGACCGGCGCTCCGCGACGGATCCCGGGGGAAAACACCGCCAGGGCGCTGGCCACACGATCGACCTCGGCGTCGAGGGCCGCATAGGTCAGCGACAGGGTGCGGCTGCTGAGGGCCACGGCCTCCGGCTTTTCAACGGCGTGCCGGGCGACGGCCTGCAGGACGCGGCTCATTGGGCCAGCTCCGGTCCAAATGCGGGATGGAGCCTTGAGTGGATGTCCGGCACTGCGGGTGGCTCGGCCATCAGCATCTGGGCCAGGGCCGGCAGGGCCGGGGCGATCGCCCCCACCATCACCTCGGGATCGCGCTGGTAGTAGCCGCCCCAGTCGGCCGCGCCCTCGCCCAGCCGCCCGGCGTCCGCGCGGGTCAGGGTCTCGGTGGCGAAACCGACGCGGGCGAAGCTGCGGCGCAGCTGCCGGGTCGCGGTCGCGGCGGCATGGGTGCAGCCCTTGTGGTGGAGGTGCCGAGCCAGGGCCAGGAAGAGGAACAGGGACGCTCCAGCGCTCTCGGACGCCAGGCTGCCGATCTCGGCGACCGACGAGCGGCACACCGTCTCGCCGGACTTGCGGTCGATGGCCGCCTCGATGGGTTCATCGAGATACTGTTCGAGAAACAGCGCGCCGCTCGCGGCCTGGCGGAAGCCGACGGCACCGTGGATCTGGCCTGCGGCATCCTGCACGCTCATCAGCGTTGGATAGTGCCGGCGGATCTTACCGTTGAATGCCTGGGCATAGGCGCGCTCGATATAGGCCTCCACCCGGCGCCGTTCCGGCTGCATCAGGTGGTGAATCGAGATCACCCGGGGCTCGACCGACGTAAAACGCCTGACGCGATCGGCATCAAAGCGAAGACTGCCGCGCATGGCCCCATCGTCCAGCATCATCACTTCCAGCACGGTCGCTCTCCACTCCGCGACGGGCGTCGACACGCCCTTCGATGAGCCATGACGACGCCGTGTGCGGATCACCTCAAAGGGAATGCGATTGCGCCGGAGGGGCCGTTCGGAAAGACTGGTGCGTCACCGGATTCCCGGCGATGTGCCGCTCGGCCGGCCGGAGCTTTGATCGCGTCCTTGGGCGAACCTCACGTCCATCCCCTGCTCGCCTGCTACCTGGAGCGACGCAACGAACTCGTGCGCTATTTCCGGGTTCGCCTGCGATCCGAGGAGGCGGCCCAGGACCTGGTCCAGGACATCTATCTGAAGATCACCCCGCCGCCGGAAACGCCGATCGACAACCCGGCGGCCTATCTCTACCGGCTCGGTACGAACCTGATGCTGGACCGCATCAAGACCCAGCGTCGGTCAGGCCAGCGCGATGCGCAGTGGCGCGGCGCGTCCGGCGGTGCCGACTGGGATACGGCGGACGAGCCCCGCGCCGATGACGCGGTCGCGGCCCGCCAGCGGCTGGCCCAGATCGTGGCGGTCGTGAACGACCTGCCGCCGGCGGTGCAGGAAGCCTTCCGCC
>NZ_QAII01000064.1:13200-35650 GCF_003060965.1 Caulobacter sp. HMWF025
CACGCCGAGACGGCGGCCGCCATGGGCGTCTCGCGCTCAAGCGTCGAAAAATACATCATGACCAGCCTGAAACGCATTCTCGCCAAGGTGGGCCGATGAACGCCGCAGCCGATCTGAAGAAAGTTTGGAGGGACCCTGGCGTTTGTGGCGTCATTGGGGCGAGCAGCGAGGGTTTGCCCTCAGGGTCGATTGAGAACTGATGCGGAATGCGGACGACATGACGGCGGATGAAGCCCTGCGCGACGAAGCCGTCGCCTGGCTGGTTCGTGTCCAGTCGGACCTCGCTACAGCCGAGGACTGGGCGGCGCTGACCGCCTGGCTTGAGGCCTCCGAGGCGAACCTCCTCGCCTTTGAAGAGGCCGAGCGCCTGTCTGCAGAGCTGACATCCCGGGCCGGCGAGATCGCTTCGGGCCTCAAGGCCACAACGACACCCGTCATTCCACTGCGCCCCCGGGTGCGCCGGACCCTGCCGGCCTGGGCCGGCCTGGCCGCAGCCGCAGCCGTCGCCCTGGTCATCGGACCGGTGGCCTGGCGCAGCTATCAGGGCACGCCGACGGTCTATGTGACCCGCCCGGGCGAAACGCGTGACGTCGCCCTGGCCGATGGCAGCCATATTCGCATGGATGCCGCCTCGACCCTGACCGTGCAGTTGGGCTGGCGGGAACGCCGCGTGCAGATGGCCGAGGCCCAGGCCACCTTCGACGTCGCCAAGGACAAAAACCGGCCCTTCCTGATCTCGGTCGGCGATCAGCAGGTCCGGGTCGTCGGCACCGAGTTCAATATTCGCCACTTCGACGGGGCCACACGGGTCACCGTGCGGCGGGGCATCGTCGAGGTCCGCCAGCCGGCGCTCGGGACAGCGCCGGTGGCCCGGCTCGTCGCCGGCCAGAGCCTCAGCCACGTCAGGGGTGCGACACGTTCCGTTCAGACAACCGTCGATCCCGACCGGGCCTTTGCCTGGACCGAGGGGCGGATGGTCTGTGAGGACGAGACCCTGGGTGACATGGTCGCCTATCTGAACCGTCGCTATCCGGTGCCGATCCGGGTTGCCCCCGCCCTGGCCGGGCAGCGCTTCTCTGGCGTTCTCGAGCTCGGCGATCAGGATCTGGTGGCAAAACGTCTGGCCGGCTATTTCCGACTGACCGTGCATCGCACCGACGGTCAAATCGAACTACGGTAGGCCGGTTCAGCTGCCGGAGGGCGTTGCATTGCGATCGGACGCAGGACGGCGATGGGCGCTGGTCTTCAGCCTGGCCTGTGTGGCCGGCTGTGCCTCTACCGCTGCCGCCGCCCAGCCGCGCGTGACCTTCAACATCCCGGCCAAGCCCCTCAAGTCGGCGCTGATCGATTTTGCGGTCCAGGCCGGCGCGTCCATCAGCACCCAGGCCGCTGCGGGCTGCGCCCCGACCAGCCGCCCGCTGAGGGGACGCTACACGCTGCAGAACGGCCTAACCCGATTGCTGAAAGATACCGGATGCGGGTTCCGTCTGGTCGACTCCGGGGCGATCGAGATCATCCGGCTGCCGCCGAAGAAAGCCACACGGGTCGTCGTAGCCGAATCCCCCTCCCCCGCAGCGCTGGTCGATGAACTGGTCGTGGTCGCCAACCAGCGCCTGACGCCGGCCGACCGGCTGGCCTATGCGGTCAGCGGCATGGACGGCCAGAAGCTCTCGGCGCAGGGCCTGCGAGACGCCCGGGATCTGGCCCTGGCCGTGCCTTCCATGACCGTGACCAATCTCGGGCCCGGGCGGGACAAGATCCTGCTGCGCGGCCTGTCTGACGGCCCCCTGACCGGACGGACCCAGTCGATGGTGGGTCTCTATCTCGACGATACCCGGCTGACCTACAACGCCCCCAACCCGGATATGCTGCTGATCGACATGGCCCGGGTGGAGGTGCTGCAGGGCCCGCAGGGCGCGCTCTACGGGTCAGGCTCGCTCGGGGGTGTGTTGCACCTGGTCTCCCGGCAACCCAGGCCGGACCGTTTCGAAGCCTGGGCCGAAGGGCTGGTCGGCACGACCCGGGGCGGCGGTGCGAGTACGAGCGTCTCCGGCATGGTCAACATGCCGATCCTGGCCGACCGGGGAGCCATTCGTCTGGTGCTCTACCGTGAACAGCTGGGCGGTTATATCGACGACGCCGGGCTGAACCTGACCAACGTCAACCGGACCCGGCGCGCCGGCGGCCGCCTGAACCTCAAGCTCGACCTGCCGTCGGGCTGGTCCATGACGGCGGGCGGTACGGCCCAGTTCATCAATTCAGATGACAGCCAGTACAGCCTTGCGAGCGAAGCGCCCTACACGCGCCGCAACCGGCTGCGCGAGCCGCACGACAATGATTTCGCCGAAGCCCACCTGAATCTCAGGGGCAATATCGGCAGGGTTCAGGCGCGGTGGACGGTCTCTGCCGTCGATCACGACATTACCAGCCGCTACGATGCCAGCCTCGCACCCCCCGTCAGCCTTCTCCCCGGCCCTGCCGCCTATGATGACGACGACCGGACCCACAGCCTGGTGACCGAAGGCACCCTGGCCGCCGCGGACGATGACCGCATCCAGTGGCTGGCCGGAGCCTTTCTGGCCCGGACCCGACAGGACATCGACCTGCGGCTGACCCGGCTGGCAGATGCGCCGCTTGCAGCCCTGTCCGAGACGCGACACGATACGCTGGACGAGGCCGCGCTCTATGGCGAGGCGACCCTCCCGTTGGGCCGGGCCTTCAGCGCCACGGTCGGCGGCAGGCTTTTTACCTCGAAGACCCGGGTCGACAGCCGGACCTCGACTCCGACGGGGCCGGTGGCCGCCTTCAAAGGAGCGCTGGAGCGGTCCGGTTTCGCCCCCAAGCTCGTCCTGTCCTACGCGCCGTCCGATACGGCCCTGATCTATCTGCAGGCCGCCGAAGGCTATCGCAGCGGCGGCTTCAATACGACGGGGCCGCCCGGTCAGGTCTTCTCGACGGCAGGACAGAGCGGACCGGACCGCCTCTACGCCGGTGACGAACTGTGGAGCCTCGAAACCGGCGGAAAGACCGCACTGTTCGACGGTCGGCTTCGGCTTCGGGCTGCTGCGTTCATGGTCAGCTGGAAAGACATCCAGAGTGACGAACTGCTCACTTCGGGCCTGCCCTTTACCGCCAATATCGGTGATGGCCGCAATCTTGGACTGGAGCTTGAAGGCGGCTATCGCCTCGGCCGGCTGCAACTGGGGGCCAACATGCTCTGGAACGCTCCGGAGCTGGAGAAAGCCAATCCCGCTTTTCCGGCCCGCGGCGACCTCAACCTTGCCGGTGTCCCGCACCAGGCTGGCGGCCTGACGGCGCACTATGATCGGCCCCTGGGGCCCGATCTGAACCTCACCCTGGATGGCCGCTATGCCTATGTGGGCCACTCGCACCTGACCTTCGATGCCGCCACGGCCCCCCGAATGGGCGGCTACGCGACCGGGCGGCTGGCTCTGGGTCTGACCAGCCCCCGATGGACAACGACGCTGGCCGTCGACAATCCGACGAACGCGCGCAGCGACACCTTTGCCTATGGAAACCCGTTTTCGCTGCGGACTACGGCACAGGGTACGCCGCTTAGGCCTCGAACCCTGTCCTTGACCACCCGAGCGACTTATTAGGCCTTACCGGAACCGGTGGTGCTGCCGACGCGCTCAAGCTCTCGCGGTGCCGTTCGGCCGATACCGCAACACGATGCCAGCCGACCACAGATTTTGAAGAGGCGAGATCCATGCCCAGGTCCTATGTTCACGCGGAAGCCCACCTGGTGTCGCGGATCGGCTGGCTGCGCGCCGCCGTCCTCGGGGCCAATGACGGCCTGGTCTCGACCGCCAGCCTGATCGTCGGCGTCGCGGCTGCTGCTGCCAAGCCCAGTGAGATCCTGGTCGCCGGCGTGGCCGCCCTCGTCGCCGGAGCCATGTCGATGGCCGCCGGCGAATATGTCTCGGTCAGCTCGCAAGCGGATACAGAAAAGGCCGATCTGGCCCGTGAAACGGAAGAGCTGCGAACCGACATCGAAACCGAGCGGGCCGAGCTCGCCCAGATCTATGTGGCTCGGGGCCTTGAACCCGAGACCGCCAGGATCGTGGCCGAACAGTTGATGGCCAAGGATGCCCTTGATGCCCATGCCCGCGACGAACTCGGGATCTCGCTGACGGCACCGGCCCGACCGGTCCAGGCGGCCGTGGCGTCGGCCGCCAGCTTCACGGTCGGGGCCGTGCCACCGCTCCTGGTCGCCGCTCTTGTCCCGACAGGCGTGACCGTGCCCAGCGTGGTGCTGGTGTCGCTAGCCTGCCTGGCGTTGCTGGGCGTGGCCGGTGCCCGGGCCGGTGGCGCGGCACCGTGGCGGGCGGCCACCCGAGTGACTTTCTGGGGCGCTCTGGCCATGGCCGTGACAGCTGGTATCGGCCTCCTCGTGGGGACCACTGTCTAGCCGAAGACCCTCCGCCGGGGCGACGCCGGGAATGAGCCGGTCGACGAGGTCACCCAGGGTCTCGCAACGGGCCAGCTCCAGATCAGGAACCAGCCGGTCGCATCGCGCTTCCAGCGCGCCGACGAGGGCGATGAAATCATGCTCAGAAACCTCCAGGTCCATGAGCCGGCTGGCGCGATCGAGTTGCCAGGACGGCAGCGGGGTCAGGCTGGCCACGATGTCGATGAGAAGACGTTCGGACAGGGTCTGGGCAGAGTGGGCCATCTTGAGGTCCTCCTGCCCTGAAGACGACGCGCGCCCTCCCATGCCTCAAAGGCTTTTTGGCCTGGCCGATCAGCGGCGCGCCTGCACGATCCAGACGGCGGCCGGCATCATGACCCCCTCGGGCGTCTCGTAGCGCTGAAGCGCAGCCCGGACGGCTCCCTCGACGCGCGAGGCCAGCTCAGGGGCCACCCGCAGGGCTGCCGCAAGGGGACCGACCCTGAAGGCCAGCGCCACGGCCTCATCAACAGTCGCCCCGCCGATCAGGGCATCGTACGGTTCGACCGTGGTGTCCCGGAAACCGGCATTGGCCAGGATGCCCAGCACGCGATCGCGATCGGCAAAGGCAAACGGCCCGGGGGCCAGCGGATCCGACGGGGGCAACGGCGGCAGCAGGTCCTGGGCCGCATCCATCGGTGCCTTCATCCAGGGGTTTTCGACGAAGGGGCGCCAGCACACGAAGGCAAGGCGTCCCTCCGGCTTCAGGCTCCGGTGAAGATTGGCGAAGGCCGCGTCGGGATCGCTGAAGAACATCACGCCGAACCGCGAAAACACCGCATCAAAGGCCGCCTCACCCAGATCCTCGATCTGGGCATCACAGTTCAGAAAGCTGGGCGGCGGCGCCCCGTCCGGCAGCGGTCGGGCACGGGCAACCTCCAGCATCGGTTCGGAGATATCAACGCCGACGACCTGGCCTTCACGCCCGAGGCGCTCGGCCAGATCGACGGTGGTCTGGCCGCAGCCGCAGCCGACATCGAGAACCCGCTCGGCAGGCTGGGGGTCCAGCCGACGCAGGGCCTCGCTGCCCAGAGGGGCGATCTGGCGATCCAGCTGGGCCTGGAACTGCACCCAGGTCCGGCCGACGGCCGCGTTCCAGTACTCGATCTGGGCCGCATTGGCGGCAAGGTCGTGGGTCTCGGACATGTCCATTTTTCCTTGGAAGGCTTCGACAGCTAGTCGACCCGGGCAACACCCAGTTCGCACCAGCCCAGCGCCCTCGGGGCCTTGGGCAGGTAGCGCATTTCGGTCTCCTCGATCACAAAGCCCGAGGCTGCGATTGAGGCTCCGACCGGACGGGTCAGGTGGCAGCCGCCAGCCAGGGGTTTCCAGAGCGGCTCGAGGCGCTTTTGCCAGCGCGCGACACCGGCATCAGGAGCCAGACCGTGTTCGCAGAACAGGAAACGTCCGCCCGGCCTCAAAACGCGTCGCGCCTCGGCCAGAACCGCCGACGGCGTATGGACCGAACAGAGCGTGAAGGTGCAGACCACCGTGTCGAAGCTGGCGCTCTCAAAAGACATCTGCTCGGCTTCGCCGGCCAGGACCTCGACCTCAAGGCCTTCGGGCCGTGGTGCCGCCAGCGCGCGGTCGCGCAAGGCGGCCGAGGGATCCACCCCGATGACCCGGCTGACCCGGGCCGGGTCATAGAAGGCCAGGTTCAGCCCGCCGCCGATACCCAGTTCAAGGACGCGCCCTTCGGCTCGGGGTACGATCCTGGAGCGCTGCTTGGCGATTGCGCCGGCCCCGCAGGCACAGCCAATGACGCGCGGCAGGATGTGGCGGTCATAAAAGGATGTCATGGCCGCGCGCTCCCCGCTCGCAATCTGGATTATGCGCCGCAGTCGAGAGGACGGACCGGCAGGCGTCAAGCCCGCCTGGACACCGCCGGTGCCTTGAACCTGCGGCCATATCTTCTACCCTGATCCGATGAGCGCCGTATCCCTCACCTCGACTGCCGATGATGTCCAGGATCTGGCGGCCAGTGCCCAGGCGGCGGCTCGGCTACTGAAACTCCTCGCCAGTGAGCAGCGCCTGCTGATCCTCTGTCGCCTGATCGACGGCGAAGCCTCGGTCGGCGAGTTGTCGGCGCATGTGGGTCTGGGCCAGTCGGCGATGTCGCAGCACCTGGCCAAGATGCGGGCCGAAGGCCTTGTCGCCACTCGCCGCGAGGCCCAGACCATCTTCTACCGCCTCGCCGATCCGGCGGCCGTCCGGGTCCTGGAAACGCTCTGCGACGTCTTCAAGGGTAAGGCCGGGGCCTGAAAATCCGCGCCTGCCGTCAGACCGGCGGCGGTTGGGCATCGCTCTTCTCGCCAAGCACAACAACAAAGCTGCCAGCCAGGATCAACAGGCCACCGACCACGAGGGCGGCGGTCAGGTGATCGCCAAACAGCATCACACCGAGCACGGCCCCCATCATCGGCTCGATGTTGATGAACACCCCGGCACTGGCACTGCCGACCCGCGCGAGCCCGTATTGCCAGGCCGCCGTGGCAAACAGTGTCGACAGCCCGCCCTGGGCCACGATCGCCGCCCACGCTCCGGGGCTGAGGTCCAGCCTGGGCGCGCCATAGCGAACAAGCACGATCGGCAGGATGGCGAAGGCGGCGACAATGACCGTGACCGCCGGAACCGCCATGGGGTCTGCCGCTTTCGGGGCCCGCCGCATCAGGATGATCCAGGACAGGAACAACAGCAGGGCCAGCAGGGACAGGCCCACGCCCAGTGGCGAACCGGCTCCATCCGGCTTGCCCGCGATCAGCGCCGCGCCAAGGGTCGCCGCGGCCACACCGATCCACGAGGCGCGCCCCACCGGCTCGCCCAGAAGACGGGCTGAAATGGCGATCAGGGCGGGCATCGCGCCGACCAGCAGGGCCGCCAGGGTGACGCTGACATGGGCCAGGCCCTCGAACTGGACGAGAAAGGCGACGCCATAGAGCACTCCGCCACCCAGCAGCACCGGCGAGCGGAACAGGGCCAGCGACTCCTTGCGCAACACGAACGGTAGGGACACGCAGGCGGCGACCGCAAAGCGCAGCAGCACCATCTGGGCCGCATCGGTTTCCTGCAGCACCAGCTTGCCCAGCGGGAAGCCCAGTCCCCAGAGCACGCCGGCGGCCGCAAGGGCGAGAAAGGCAAGTCGGTTCATGGACGCTTCCTGAACCATTCGCCGAACGTGCGCCACCCCTGCCACCGGCTCTGCTGACACCTTACGGCTGTCGCCGCGATCAACGAGCCCTTGACTTCCGTAGCGAAAGAAAACGAACCTTGATCCTGTCGTCCCTGGAGGTCTTGCGTGACCAGTTACTCTGACCTGATCGCCGGCATTGCCCCGACCGAAACCGGCTATCTGGCCCATGTCACCGACAACTGGAAACAGGGGCGGACAACCTATGGCGGCCTTTCGGCGGCCCTCTGCGTCGAGGCGGCGCTGAAGACCCTGCCCGACGCCCCGCCCCTGCGCTCGGGCCAGTTCGCCTTCATCGGCCCGGCCGCCGGTGAGCTGGCCATCGAGGCCAGGGTCCTGCGCCAGGGCAAGTCGACCCTGTTTGTCGGCGTGGATCTGGTCGGCGAGCAGGGTCTGGCCACGCGGGCCATCCTGACTTTCGGTGCCAGCCGGGACTCGCTGATCGCCTATAGAGACCTCCCCTGTCCGGCCGTCGCGCCGGCCGCCGACTGCGAGTTCTTTTTCCCGCCCGGAGCCGGGCCGGGCTTTTCCGGTCAGTTTGAAGTGAAGATGGCCGGCGGGGCGCGTCCCCTGTCGGGACAGCCGCCAGAATACCTGCTGTGGATCCGGCACCGCGACCCGGCAGCCCGGTCGCTAGCCGCCCTGGTGGCCCTCGCCGACACGCCGCCGCCGCCGGCCATGACCCTGTTTCCCAAGTTCGGGCCGATCTCCACCATGACCTGGTCGATCGACATCGTCGGCCTGCCGGATCCGGCCGACGACGGCTGGTGCCTGCTGCGGAGCACTGCCGAGACCATCGGCGAGGGCTATTCGACCCAGGCCATGATGCTGTGGGACGCCGCCGGCCGTCCGCTGATCGCGGCGCGCCAGAACGTGGCGGTCTTCGTCTAGCTTTTCTGTCGCAAGCGTCCGGCGCGCGGCCTTCGCGGACAGGACTGGGCACGGACCAGGCACATCCGGGATTTGTGCCCGCAGACCCTTGGCCTGGGCGGATTTTTGCCCTCATCCTGCCCGCCGGCCGCGCGGGCTTTCAGAGTCGCGGCAATGCAGGGGATAATCATGACCAAGACGGCATTCCTGACCGGCGCTGCGGTGCTCGCCCTGCTGGCCGGCCCGGCCTCGGCCCAGAACGCGGTCAGCGCGACCCAGGGCTATCTCGAGGCGATCAAGGCCCGCAACGACACCCTGCATGCGGTCATTGCCGTCAGCCCGGCCGCACTCACCGACGCCAAGGCCCTTGATGCCGAACAGGCCGCCGGAAAGACGCGCTCGGCCATCCATGGCCTGCCGATTCTGCTGAAGGACAATATCGAGGCCGATATCGGTCTGCCGACCACCGCCGGCTCCCTGGCCCTGAAGGACAATGTCACCGGTCGCGACGCCCCGCTGGTCAAGGGTCTGCGCGACGCCGGGGCGGTGATCCTGGGCAAGGCCAACCTGTCGGAATGGGCCAATATCCGCTCGAACCACTCGATCAGCGGCTGGAGCGCCGTCGGCGGCACGGCCCGCAATCCCTACGTTCTGGACCGCAGCGCCTGCGGCTCGTCCAGCGGCTCGGGCGTGGCGGTCGCCGCAGGCCTGGCCTGGGCGGCGATCGGCACCGAGACCGACGGCTCGATCACCTGCCCGGCGGCGATCAACGGGCTGGTCGGGCTGAAGCCGACGGTGGGTCTCGTCTCGCGGACCCACATCGTCCCGATCAGCCACAGCCAGGACACGGCCGGACCGATGACCACGACGGTCAAGGACGCCGCTGACATTCTCACCGCCATCGCCGGTTCCGACCCTGCCGATCCGGCCACCAAGGCGGCGGACCAGCACCGGACCGACTACGGCAAGGACCTCAACCGCAATGCCCTGAAGGGCGTCACCCTGGCGGTGGCCCGCTTCTACACCGGCTATTCGCCCAAGACCGACGCCGTGTTCGAGCAGGCCCTGGTCGACCTGAAGGCCCAGGGGGCCACGCTGGTCGACGTGAAGTCGTTCGATGAGGGCCCGGTCGGCGAGGCCGAAGGGATCGTCCTCTATACCGAACTGAAGGTTGATCTGGCCGCCTACCTGGCCTCGACCGATCCGAAAAAGGTCCCGACCCGGACCCTGGCCGACGTCATCGCCTTCAACAAGGCCACGCCCAAAGAGTTCGAGTGGTTCGGCCAGGAGAGTTTCGAACGCGCCGAGAAGACCAAGGGCTATGATGATCCGGCCTACAAGAAGGCCCTGGCCGACTCCAAGCGGCTTGCTGGCCCCGAGGGTATCGACAAGATCCTCAAGACCACCGGCGCGGTGGCCATCATTGCCCCCACCACCGGCCCGGCCTGGACCATCGATCCGCTGAACGGCGACAACTATGGCGGATCCTCGACCACCTTGCCGGCCGTCGCCGGCTATCCGCACCTGACCGTACCGATGGGCGACGTCTCGGGCCTGCCGGTCGGCCTGTCGTTCATCGGCCCGGCCTGGAGCGAGAAGCTGCTCCTGAACCTGGGCTATGCCTACGAGCAGGCCACGATGAAGCGCAAGCCGCCCACGTTCAAAACGACCCTCGCCCCCTAGAGGCGACCTGGAGCGCGCCCCGGCGGGTTAATCGCAAGCCCTTAAGCCCAGCGCGCTCTAGGAGCTATGGTCGGCGACGATCCGCCAGCCGTCCTTTTCCAGCGCCATGACCAGACTGGTGTAGCCCTTGGCCGATTTCCCGTCGGGATAGGTCAGGGTCCACTGGCCGACATAGAGGGCATGCGTCGCATCCAGCAGGCGGAAGTCGACGGACTGGAAACTGAGCGCACCGCGCTTGGCCGGGTCGGCGAAATCGTACTTGGCCTTGTAGCGGGCGATCATCTCCGCCTTGCCGCGCACCAGACCTTCTTCCGTGACAAAGCTGGTTTCTGGAGCCTCTGAATAGGCGGCCATGAAGCGGTTCACATCGCCGGCGTTCCAGCCGCCGGCGCTGTCAGCCATCACGGCCTCAATGGCCCGCTGTTGCGGCGAGGGCTCGGCAGCCGTGGCAAACGCTGGTGCTGCGACGAGCGCCAGGATCAGCAGAAGGCGGTGCATCAGACCTTCGGCCTGATGACGTCGACCGGCGGCGGCGGTGGGATGACGCGATCAGCGGCCGGGGGATAGGGGGCCGGCGGCCCCGGCGGACGCGGCGTCGTGCAAGCCGAAAGGGCCAGGGTCGCCAAGGTCGCGATCAGGACGGCCCTCAGCATCCGACCAGACCGACTCCGGCGAAGTTGCGATTGCCGCCGACCCCGACACCGGCAAAGCGGTCACCGGCCGCGAGCCCGACGCCGGCCGCTCCGGGTGGCGTTGCCACGGCCAGACCCAGTCCACCGCTCGGCGTGAAAATGCCCAGTCCGGACTTGAAGCAACGATTGTCGCCGCGCGGATCCCAGACCTCGACCTGACCGTCGGCGCGGGTGAAGGCCCAGCGGTCGCCCCGCAGGTCCCGGCCGCTTACACTGAGCTGGCCCGGACGCTCCGAGGTGACCCCGTAGGACTCGCGATTGATGCCGTCAAAGGCACAGGACGACACCAGTCCCGGCTTGCTGAGGTCGCCATTGAGCGCAGCGACTGAACCGGTCTGGGTGTTGTAGGCCGAGACCTCGGTATCGCCCCGGCCGCCACCGACGAAGACCTGGGTTCCGGTCGCCCGGTCATAGGTCATGATGTCCGGCGCCGTGCCGGTCATAGCGGCCCCACAGGGCGCGCCGCGCGACGGAGGCGGACGTCGCTCGCCCTGGGCCTGGGCCTGCACCGGACCGGCCAGCAAGCTGGCGCAGGTCAGGAGCGTAGCAAACGAAGCTTTGGCAAGGCGGCTCATTGGGCCTTTCCTCCAGCTTGAGGTGCGCCCGACAGCGGAGCCGGCGCGGGGATGGTCGGGGTCGGCGGGGCCTCACGCGGGACGGGCCAGTAGGCGTCAAACTCCAGCCGGGCCCGGTCACGCGGCGTGCGGAACAGTTCGGGAGCCTCAAACCAGGGCTGGCAGGTCAGGGCTCCGTCGAAATGGCCCGTGACCAGGGCCTCGCAACCGCCCGGCCGGGCAAAGACCCGATTGTCGCGTGCGCGGATCTGGGCCCCTTTTTCAGCATAGAGCCCTGCCCGCATGACTCCGACGATCTTGTTGTCGGCCGCATAGAGAGTCCCGGAGTCGGCATAGAGCCCCACATCAACCGCCTCGAGCTGGCCGTCGAGCACACGAAGGTCGGAATCCTCAAGCGTCACCGCCCAGTCGCTGTCGCGCACCACAGGGCGCAACAGGGTCGTTTCATTGCCGCCGGAGATGTAGATGCCGCGCGAGAAGCCATCGACATAGAGGCCGTCAATCTGGACCAGTTGCTGGCGGTTCATGCCCGAGAGCACAAAGCCCGCCGAGTTGCGCGTGCGCCCCGACCCCGTCCAGTCGCCCAGACGAATGATGCGGATGTCCTTGAGCCGGCTGTCGCCCGAGGTTTCGAAGGCCGTACCGATCGCCGTTGCGGCGATCTCGACATCCGACGCCATGATCTGGCCGGTCGCACGGACCACGGCCTGACGGGTCCGGCCGATGAAGGTCGTCCCCGAAAGCTCCAGGCGGCTGTCGCCGATCTCGAGCGCCGAGCCCTCGCCGTCATAGCGAACACTGACGTCCTTGAGGGCCAGTTCGGTCGCGCGGCCGACGATACAGGAAGCCTGACCGGCGCGCAGGGCCTCGATGGCGAGGCCGTCGAGCACGACATAGGGCACGCCAGGCGCAATGCGGATGCAGGGCTGTCCGGCCGGCGCGACCAGGATCGGCCGGTTCAGGGCCGGCTTGAAGCCGCGGGTGACGATCGTCACTGACTGGTTGATGGTCAGGCTCTCGACACAGGCTCCGCCCCGCGATGAGGTCAGGGTCAGGACGTCGCCGTCATAGAGCCGGGCCAGGGCGTCGCTGATCTGGCCGGGATAGGCGTAGCTGCAGTCGATCTCGCGAATGGGCGGACGCACCGGCACCTCGCAGCGGCCATGCACGCGATAGGTCCCGCGTGGGCAGGGCCGCACCTTCGGCTTGGGCCGGTAGCCGGTCTTGCAGTTGCGAGCCAGGGCGGGCTCGATCAGCAGGCCGAAACAGGGCCGGATCTGCTGGTCAACCTTTGCATCCGGCGAGGCCAGGGCCACCCCGGGCGCAGCCATCGCGGCGAGGACCAAAGCGGCCACGAGGGCCAGGAGGCGGCTCAGGCGGCTCATCGATAGTCCCTTTCGATGTAGGGGCGACCGGCGCGTTCCGCAGCGGGGCGCGGCGGCCGCGAAACCTGGGCCAGCAATTGCTGCAGGCGCCAGACTGATGGCTTGAACCCGGCGAGGGCACCGTCGAGCTGGTAGACTACCGCGCGGGCCCGGTCCTGGTCGGCGACACCCTGCAGACCCAGCGAGAAGAAGGTCGACATCGCATACTTGGCCTCGGCCGATCCCTGCCGCTCGGCCTCCTCGAACCAGTGGTAGGCCCGGGCATAGTCGCGCGGGACGCCCACGCCTTCGGAGTACATGACAGCCAGGACGAGCTGAGCCTTGGACGAGCCGTTGACCGCCGCATACTGGATGGCCCGGACCTTCTCGACCGGTGTCAGCCGACCGGTCGACGGACGACCGATGGACGCCTGGAAGGTCTGGGCGGCGCTGGAGGGCAGCAGCTTCTCATCGAGGATGGGTGCGGGGATGATCCGCAAATAGGATAGCGCCTCGCCGATATGCACAAAGGGCAGCTCGTTCAGCCGGGCCTGGGCAGTCTCGCGGGCCTCGCCGGACTGGTCGGCCTCATCGGAGTGCGGGACCCCCGATTCCGGCGATTCCGGCGGGTAGAATTCGTAGGGCGGGATCCAGCGCTTGGCCTTGGTCTCGACAAAGCCGCCGTAGGAGGCCCGCTGGGGTGACGAGCGCTCGAAGTCCTTGAGCATCACATAGGCCGAGACGTCGCCCGTCTGAACGGCCAGGTAGTTGTAGAGATAGGCGTCCACATCGTTGCGGCGGAACAGGTCCAGCGCCGCCGGCGCGCCGGGCTGGTTCGAGGTGCCGAAGGCCTCGACGGCCTGGAGATTGTCCGAAGGCTCGCCATAGGGGCCGAAGAAGCCGTCATGGATCCGGGCCAGAACCCGATAGCCGTCCGCCCCCTGGGTCGAGAGGATGTAAATGACCCGGTTGCGGACCTTTTCGCGTTCCTCGGTCGACATGCGGGCCAGCAGCCGGTCAAGCGCGGCATAGGCGCTGCGGCGCTCAAAGGCGCGGCAGTCGTCGAATCGGGAAACGGCCTTGCCCTCGCCCTTGCCGCGCCGCTCATAGGCGGCGATGGGCGCATAGCCCCCGGCATTGGACAGGGACATGGCGTACCAGACCGCCGACTCGACCGGGTCCTCGAGGTTCTTGTCGACGGCGCGCTGGCCCTCGTAGCGACGGGCCAGTTCAAGCTGGGCGAAGAAATCGCCGCGGAAAGCGCCCTGGCGAAGCGCCCGGATTTCCTGCTGCTGCTGATTGAACTGGCCAGAAACGCCTTGAGCCGCCTGGGGTCTGGGGCAGGCGCTGGCGCGCTTGTGGAACCAGAGGTTCGGGCCGGTATCGCACCCGACGAGGGGAATCACGACGGCCGCGACGAGCGCGCCGACCGGGACACGGCGAAGCAGGACGCTCCTTTGCGCGAGGGCTCGGGAAACGATGCCCCGAAGCGCCGCATAACGCGAAGCTGCGTCGCTGGCCTCGTGCATGACTCCCCCTCCAGGACGCCGTTAACCAAGATTACCCAAGCACTCATGTGCCCCGGGTTACGGCCTGTCAAGGATGAGAAACATTGTTCATCGACCTGCAGCTTTTCACCTGTGAGGCAAAGGCCGAGGCCGGGAAAAACAGGCTCGCAGGACGCGGATTTGCGCGTCCTGCGAGCAGCCCGGGACAAAATGCCCGGTGGTCGGCGCGACTCAGTGAGTCGCCGAAGGCTTAGCGTCCGGTCGGCATGTCCTTGAAGGCGACGTCCTTGTCGACGCGCACATCACCGGGCAGGCCGAGCACCCTTTCGGCGATGATGTTCTTCAGGATCTCGTCGGTTCCGCCGGCAATCCGCAGGCCGGGGGCCCACATCAGGCTCTGCTGGAACGCAGCCTCGGCCGGGGCCTGGTCCGGATCGACCAGAATGCCGTACTGGTCTTCCATCTCGACGGCGGTATTGGCCAGCTCCTGCATCTGGTTGGCGGCAATGATCTTGCCGATCGAGCTTTCCGGACCGGGCGTCTGGCCGCGCGACAGGGCGGTCATGGTGCGGAAGCGGGTGAACTTCAGCCCCTCGGACTGGACGTACCAGTCGGCCAGCTTCTCGCGGAAGGCATTGTCCTTGATCGCCGGTCCGGTGGAACCGGTCAGCTCGCGGGCCAGGCTCATGATCTCGCGATAGTTGGGGCCGGACGAGCCGCCGACCGCAAGACGCTCGTTCATCAGGGTGACCAGGGCCACCTTCCAGCCGTCGCCGACCTCGCCCAGACGCTGGCTGTCCTTGACGCGCAGGTCGGTGAAATAGACCTCGTTGAACTCGCGACCGCCCGACATCTGGTGGATCGGCCGGCATTCGACGGCGGCGTCCTTCATGTCGATCCAGAACATGGTCAGGCCCTTGTGCTTGGGCACATCGGGGTCAGTCCGGGTCAGCAGGATGCCGTAGTCGCAATAGTGGGCCCCCGTGGTCCAGACCTTCTGGCCGTTGATCACCCACTCATCCCCGTCCTTGACGGCGCGGGTGCGCAGGGCGGCCACGTCAGAGCCACCGGCCGGTTCGGAGAACAGCTGGCACCAGATCTCCTCGCCCTTCACGGCGGGGCTGACGAAGCGCTGCTTGGTCTCGGTATTGGAGAAGGCCATCACGGTCGGCACGCACATGCCGAGGCCGATGGTGAAATAGCCATAGCCGAGGCCGGCCTTGCCCTCTTCCTGACCGAAGATCACCGACTGGATTGGCGTGCCGCCACCCCCGCCGATTGCGGCTGGCCAGGTGATGCAGGCATAGCCCGCAGCGGCCTTGGTCGCCTGCCAGGCCTTCGCGGCGGCCATGTGCTCGGGCGTGTTGGGCTTGAGTTCGCCGAACTGGGCCCGGTGGGCGGCAGCGTTCTCGGCCAGCCAGGCGCGAGCCTTCTCGCGATAGGCGGCTTCTTCGGGTGAATCGTTGAAATCCATGTTCGTCTCTCCCTTAAGCCGCGTTCTTCTGTTCAAGCTGGCTGACCAGCCGTTCCTTCCAGACCCGCGGCGCACCGGCCACGAGGCTGAGCTGGCGCGAGCGCCGGTAGTAGAGGTGGCAGTCGACGTCCCAGGTGAAGCCCATGCCGCCGTGGACCTGGATGCTTTCCTTGCTGGCGAACCAGAAGGCGTCAGAGGCGGCGATGCGGGCGGCCGAGGCCGCGATCGGCAGCTCCGGCGCGTCGACGTTCAGGGCCCAAGCCCCGTAATAGGCGTTCGAGCGGGCGACCTCGTTCTTGACGTACATGTCGGCCAGCTTGTGCTTGATCGCCTGGTAGCCGGCGATCACACGGCCGAAGGCATAGCGGCCCAAAGCGTAGTCCTTGGCCATTTCCAGGCACTTGTCGGCTCCGCCCAGTTGCTCGAAGGCCAGCAGGACGGCGGCGCGATCGAGAATGGCCTGCACGGTTTCCAGCCCCTGACCGGCTTCACCGACCCGCTCGGCGGCGACGCCGTCAAAGGTCAGCTTCGCGACGCTGCGGGTGGGGTCGAGGCTCTTGAGGGTTTCGCGCGACACGCCGTCGGCCTTGAGGTCGACCAGGAACAGGGCGGGCTTGCCGCCTTCGCTAGCCAGAACCAGGGCCATGTCGGCCACGTCGCCGTCGGTCACCGGGATCTTCACGCCGGTCAGCTTGCCGTTCTCGACCCGGGTCGTCAGGCTGGAGGCGGTGATCACGCCGGGGCCTTCCGAGGTCGCCAGGCAACCGATCAGCTCACCGGCGGCGATACGCGGCAGGACGGCGGACTTCTGGGCCTCGCTGCCGAAGGCCATGATGCCCTCGGCCAGAACATAGACGGTCGAGGCGAACGGGATCGGGGCCACGGCCCGGCCCAGTTCCTCGGCGATGGCGCAAAGCTCGACCCGGCCCAGACCCAGGCCGTTATAGGCTTCTGGGATGCACGCCCCCAGCCAGCCCTGCTCGGCGACAGCGGCCCACAGGTCCTTGTCGAAGGCCCGGTCGGCATGGTCGAGCACGCCCCGCACGACGGCAGGGCCGCAGCGTCCGTCGAGGAACTTGCGCGCCTCGTCCTTCAGGAACTTCTGGTCGTCGGAAAAATCGAAATCCACTGGGTGGCCTCCCTGGACCGCGCTCTGTCTGGCGCGCCTTGAAGTCCACCCTGAACGACCTTGAGCCGCAGGGAAAGATTGACCCGGCGTCAAGAATTTCAGGTTCTTATGGGGACCAATCGTTCGTGTCGCATTGGGAAGCCATGGCCAAGACCGTCTATCAGCGGAACCAGAAGGTCTGGGTCGACAGCGTCGGTGCCTGGGCGACGATCGAGCGCATCGTGCCGGTCTGGGCCAAGGGCTTCGACGAGCCGGTGCGGGTGACCTATGACGTCGGCCTCGGTCGCGAGTTCCAGGCCCACGAGTTGCGCCCCGAGGACAAGGTCGATCCGTCGGTGGACGGGGTGGCCAGCCACTGGCGTATCCTGCGGGCTCGCAACAAGTGGCAGCAGGAGAGCGACTGCCAGCATCACCCCTTCCCCGGCACCTATCCGGTCGTGGTGACCGACCCCAATGACTGGGGCGGCTGGCGGACGCCGGGGGCTGAATATGACCGGGATCCGCGCAAGATTGAGTATCAGGCCCGGCTGATCGCCTGCGCCCCCCGGCTGCATGACCTGGCCCGACAGCTGCTGGAGCTGGTCGCCGACCATCCGGAGGACGCGCCGCCGGCCCTGACCGTTCTGGCGCGCCAGGCCTCGGCCATCGAGCGCTTCCTGCACGAGATGCCGGCCGCCGCAGCGGCCGCGACCTCGCCCGGGGTCGGCGACTAGGCTTCCTCTGACGCGGGCTGAGGCGGCCAGCTACGGCCCGAACCGGGCCGCCGCATCCGGCCGTGGGTGGTGAAGGTGACCTCCGGTCGTACGAGCCCAAGGTCGATCTCGCCGCCGCCGGACTGCAGGCGCAGACAACGCCGGCCGATCCAGATCAGGACTTCCATGCCCTGGGCCGCGCCCTCGGTCGCCCAGGCCCGCAGCACCGCCTCGAACGGGGCCTTGCGCCAGGCCGAGGGTTGCGAGGGATCCAGCTCGACATTCAGAACCCGGCCGCCCTCGCCGGCATGCAGGACAAAGCCGCACAGATCGGGCCGCCAGCGGTCATCAAGACGGGTGTCGAGCAGCCAGTCGCAGGCAAAGTCCCCGCAGCCCTGCGGCCGGTCGGCATAGACCTCGCAGCCCTTGCCCCGCCGGTAGTAGCGGCACCAGACGTGGGGAGCCTTTTCCAGCTCCCGCACGCCGATCAGCTTGCAGCACTGGCCGCACGCTCCGCATTCCCGATCGGCCATGCCTGTCCCCGCTCGCCACGCAACCCCGGTGAGGGTTTAGGCGACGGGCGGAGACTTGCAAGACGGCGGTACGCCCGCAGCGCCTAGAAGCGGTAGCCGAGGCCGACCGAGGCAACCAGCGGGTCAAGCTTGACCTTGGACTTCAGGGCCCCGCCATTGATGCTGGCGTCGGTGTCGAACCACACCTTCTTGACGTCGACATTCAGGTTGTAGCGGGCGGTCAGCGGCACGTCGGCCCCGACCTGCAGCGCATAGCCGAAGCCGTCATCCAGCTTCACCTTGAAGCCGTTCTTGTCCTTGCTGCCATAGAAAAGCATGTAGTTCAGGCCCGCGCCGACATAGGGGCTGAACTTGGCGTCCGGGAACGGGTGATACTGCAGCGACACGACGGGCGGCAGCACCCAGGTCTTGTGGACCTCGACATTGGTGGCCCCGCCGACGGCCTTGACAGTGTGCTGGGTGGTGCCGGCGATCACCTCGACGGCCAGCTTGTCCGACAGGAAATAGCTGAGGCCGATGGTGGGCTTGTAGTCGTCCTTGACCTCGGCGCGCAGGCCGGTGGCGGCCCCGGCGGCGGTCAGGATCGGATCGCCCGCGTCGGGCAGGACGCCGGTGACACGCACGTTCAGGACGATGTCGCCCTTGGCCTTCGGGGCCGGAGCGGTCTGGTCCTCGGCATGGGCGGCGGTCACGGTGGCGAGGCCGGCGAGCAGCGCCAGGGCCAGGGCCAGGGTCTTGGAAGTGGTCATGGATCTATCCCCTTTTTTGACATCAGGGCGCCGCGGGCGGCGTCTGGGCGGGGGTTTGCGCCTGCCATCAGGGAGCGTGTTTGATCCGGAACAAATCCCGGATTCTTTTTGCGGGAATTTATCGCGGTCGGGTTGGGAGACCTGACCAGCGATGCATCCAGGACACAGGTTTTCGACCCTACGCGGCAGTTTCCGCTGAAGGGGTTGCGAAGGCGCGAAGCGGCCGGGTGGGGGCCTGCGGCGCTTGCCGGCTAACTCCCCCCCACCTCACCACGTGACGAACCGCCCTCGCAGCCTTACATCAAGGGGATGCGCACAGAGACACCCCAACCAGTCCGCCTGGTCGACTATCGGCCGTTTCCCTTCGCCATCGAGACCACGCAGCTGGTCTTCGACCTGCAGCCCAACGCCACCCGCGTCACGGCCACACTGAGCCTGCGCCGCACCGGCGCGGCGGGCGAGGCCCTGGTGCTGAACGGCGAGCTGCTGAAGCTGGTCTCGGCGCGCCTGGACGGCAAAGCGCTCGGCACCGGCGACTACAGTCTGGACGCCGAGTACCTGACGATCCCCAACGTGCCTGACGCCTTTGTGCTGGAGACGGAGGTCGAGATCGACCCCGCCGCCAACAAGGCGCTGATGGGGCTCTACATGTCGGGCGGGCGGTTCTGCACCCAGTGTGAGGCCGAGGGCTTCCGGACCATTACTTTCTTCCCCGACCGGCCCGACGTGCTCTCCCGCTACACGGTGCGGATCGAGGCCGACGCCGGGTTCCGCCACCTGCTGAGCAACGGCAATCTTCTCGAAAGTAGTGAACTTGAGGGCGGCCGTCACTACGCCGTCTGGAATGACCCCTTCCCCAAGCCGGCCTATCTGTTCGCCCTCGTGGCGGGCGAACTGGACGTCCTGGAGGACAGCTTCGTCACCATGAGCGGCCGCACCGTGGCCCTGAAGGTGTTTGTCGATCCCGGCCAGGCCCCGCGCGGAGCCTATGCGATGGACGCCCTCAAGCGCTCGATGAAGTGGGATGAGGACGCCTTCGGCCGCGAATACGACCTCGACCTGTTCATGATCGTGGCCGTGCGCGACTTCAATTTCGGGGCGATGGAGAACAAGGGGCTGAACATCTTCAACAGCTCCCTGCTGCTGGCCGATCCCGAGACCGCCACCGACATGGACTATGAGCGCATCGAGGCGGTCGTGGCCCACGAGTATTTCCACAACTGGACCGGCAACCGCATCACCTGCCGCGACTGGTTCCAGCTGTGCCTGAAGGAGGGCTTCACGGTTTTCCGCGACCAGAGCTTCTCGGCCGACCAGCGCGGCGCGGCGGTGCAGCGGATCAAGGACGTGCGGGCGCTGCGCGCCCGGCAGTTTGCCGAGGACGGCGGCCCCCTCGCCCACCCGGTGCGGCCGTCCAGCTATATGAAGATCGACAACTTCTACACCGCGACCATCTACGAGAAGGGTGCGGAGATCATCCGCATGCTGAAGACCCTGATAGGTGACGGGGCCTTCCGGGCCGGCAGCGACCTCTATTTCGCGCGCCATGACGGCCAGGCGACCACCGTCGAGGCCTTTATCGCCTGTTTCGCCCAGGCCTCGGGTCGCGACCTGACCGACTTCTTCGCCTGGTACGAACAGGCCGGCACGCCCGCCGTGGCCCTGACCAGCGCCCATGACGCGGCGACCGGCGTGCTGGAGATCACCCTGACCCAGATCACCGCCCCCACGCCCGGCCAGCCGACCAAGCAGGCCCTGCCGATCCCGGTGACCATCGGCCTGCTGGATGCCGACGGAGCGTCGATCCGCGACAGCGAGGTCGTGGTGCTGGACGGGCCGAGCAAGACCGTGCGCTGGGAGGGCGTCGCCTCGGCGCCGGTGATCTCGGCCCTGCGCGGCTTCTCGGCTCCGGTGACCCTGACCACCGATGCCCGGCCGGCCGACGGCTATGTGCTGTTCGCGGCCGATCCGGATCTCTTCAACCGCTGGGAGGCCGGCCAGACCCTGGCCCGCGACCTGATCCTGGGCCGAGCGGCCGGCGCGCCTGACGAGGTCGGCGAGGAGCGCTTTGCCGAGGCGCTGGGTCAGGCCCTGCAGGACGCAGGCTCGGAGCCCGCCTTCAAGGCCCTGCTGCTGGCCCTGCCCAACGAGCCGGACCTAGCCCAGGCCGTGACCCCGGCCGATCCGGCCGCCCTGCACGCGGCCCGCAACAGCCTGCGCAACCGCATCGCCGTGCATCTGGGCGACCTGCTGCGCCGTCTGCACGGCGAGATGCAGGGCACCGGCGGCTTCTCGGCGGACGCGGCCGACGCGGGCCGGCGAGCCCTGCGCAATGCCTGCGCCGACCTGCTGTCGTCCGATCCCCACGCGGTCAATGTCGCTCGGATCGTCGGTCACTTCGAGGCCGCCGCCAACATGACCGATGCCATGGGGGCCCTGAACGCCCTCGTGCAGATCGGCGGCGCGCCGCGCGATGCGGCCCTGGCGGCATTCCACGCCAGGTGGCGGCATGAGCCGCTGGTGCTGGACAAGTGGTTTGCCGTCCAGGCCCGCGACCCGTCGACCGATGCCCTTTACCGGGTGATCGCCCTGACCACGCATGAGGATTTCGACGCCACCAATCCCAACCGCTTCCGGGCCCTGGTCTCGACCTTCGCCAACTTCAATCCGGCGAGGTTCCACGATCCCAGCGGCGCGGGCTACCGTTTCCTGGCCGAAAAAATCCTGGCCGTGGATGCCTACAACCCGATGACGGCCGCACGACTGGTCGAGACCCTTGGCGGCTGGCGGCGCTATCCGGAACCGCTGGCCGGACCCATGAAACAGGCCCTGGCCAGCGTGAAAGCCCATCCGGGCGTGTCGAAGAACGTGCTCGAACTGGCGACCAAGGCCCTCGACTAGGGCCGCCGGCGATAGGCGATTGCGACCAAAGGGCTCATCCGTTCCAGAAATGATGGATGAGCCGTGACGCGGCGGTCAGCGGTGCGGTAGTTTCGAGGTTCGGGCAACTGACTCGCCCGACAACCATCTGGAGCCGCGCATTTTGCCTAAGGGGGCTGCGAGACCCGGAAGGCCGGTCGACACCGGACTTTCGGCAGGAGGCGTCGTTCGGTCACAGACCGTACGAACCCCTTCGCAGGCCTATGTGCGGGTGGCGATCCTGGCGGCGCTGCTGCTGCTGTCGGTCTATACGGCGTTCGGCGTCCAGCGCCTGCAGCGGGAACGCCAGACCCCGCAGGGCAGCGCGCCGCTTCATGCCGAGGCCGAACTGGTCGCCCGCCGGGTCGAGACCAATCTGGCCGCCCAGCGGGCCGGTCTTTCGGCCGCAGCCGACACCCTGCAACGCGATCCCGCCGCCATCATGGATGCGGCGGAGATGGCCCTGCGCGCCAGTGGCGGCGAGGCCATGGCCGTTGCCGTGGCCAGCCCGTCCGGCGTTCAGGCCATTGCCGGGCGCGATGACGCAGCCGACTGGAAAGCCGCCGCCCGCGCTGCCGCCGCGTCGGGGCGCTCGACCTGGGTC
>NZ_QAII01000064.1:35660-39453 GCF_003060965.1 Caulobacter sp. HMWF025
CGACTCGACCCGCCTCTATGTCGCGACCCAGGCCCCGGCCGCGACCGGCGGAGCCCGCAGCTACATCATCGCCAGCGGGGATCCGAGCCGGCTGATCACCGATCCGGGCAAGTCCGGCTCCCGCGCGCTGATGCTGCCGGACGGGGTTCTGCTGGCCACACGGGGCAGCCCCATCCAGGGGGCGGTCAGCCTGGGCCAGGCCTTCGGCCTCGACGTGCAGGACTTCAGCGACAAGGCGACCACGATCAAGGGTCAGGCCGCCGACGGCGCGGCCATGGACGTCTCCAGCCACCCGATCGCCGAAGGGGCCCTGATGGCCCTGGCCGGTGCCCCCTCGCGGACCGCCGCCAATCTGGACCGGGCCTTCATGGCTGGGGCCTTCAATCTGATGGCCCCACTGGCCGTCGGTATCGCCCTGGCCCTGCTGCTGCTGATGCAAAGCCGCAAGGTCGAGGCGGCCCAGCGCGAGTTCTCCGACAGCGAGCAGCGCTTCCGCCTGGCGGTCGAGGCGGCCCGCTGCGGCATCTGGGAATGGGACCTGACCGCCGACCAGGTGTTCCTGTCCGACGTGACCGGCGCGATGTTCGGCTGGGGCGGCGGCGGCATTGTCTCCAGCCAGGACCTGCTGGAGCGGATTTCCATCGACCAGCGCGAGCGGGTGCGGCAGGCCCTGGCCAATGCCGCGACCTACGGGGCCTTTGACGTCTCGTTCCGGGTCCCGGCCAACCAGCAGGGCGGCCGGACCATCTGGGTCGACGCCAGGGGCCAGGGCTTCGGCAAGCCAGGCCAGGACGGCTATGTCCGCATCATCGGCGTGGCGCTTGATGTGACCGAGGAGCGGCATGCCCAGGCCCGCGCCCAGGCCGCCGAGAACCGCCTGCGCGACGCCATCGAGAGCGTTTCGGAAGCCTTCGTGCTGTGGGACCGCCAGGGCCGGCTGCTGATGTGCAACCGCAACTACCGCAATGTCTTTTCGCTGGAGCCCAAGCTACTGAAGCCAGGAGCCGCCCGGGCCGAGGTGAACCGCTTTGCCGCCCTGGCCATCAAGCAGGACCATCCGGCCCCCGATGGGGCGCGGGGCGTGCGTGAGGCCGAGCTGATGGACGGCCGCTGGATCCAGATCAGCGAGCGGCGCACCGCCGAAGGCGGTCTCGTCATGACCGCCGCCGACATCACCGCGATCAAGAACCAGGAAGAGGCCCGCCGGCTCAACGAGGAGCAGCTGCAGCACGCCGTTACCGGCCTCGAGCGCAGCCAGGAGCAGCTGGCCGAACTGGCCCGCAAGTACGAAATGGAGAAGGTCAAGGCCGAGGGGGCCAACAAGGCCAAGAGCGAGTTCCTGGCCAACATGTCCCACGAGCTGCGCACACCGCTGAATGCCATCAACGGCTTCTCCGAGATCATGATGAACGAGATGTTCGGGGTGCTCGGCGATGCCCGCTACAAGGGCTACTGCCTGGACATCCACAACAGCGGCCAGCATCTGCTGGCCCTGATCAACGACATTCTCGACATGTCGAAGATCGAGGCCGGCAAGATGAACCTCAAGTTCGAGCCGATGCACCTTGAGGACGTGGCCGAGGATGCGGTGCGCCTGATCCGCAACCGGGCCGAGGCGGCCGGCCTGAAGCTGGCCATCGACTTCCCGCAGCTGCCGGAGATCGAGGCCGACTACCGGGCGGTCAAGCAGGTGCTGCTGAACCTGCTGTCCAACGCCATCAAGTTCACGCCCCGCGCCGGCAGTGTGACGGTGCGGGCCGAGATGCGCCGCGACCCGCTGGGCGAACGCATCCGGGTCTCGGTGACCGACACCGGCATCGGCATCGCCAAGGAAGATCTGGCCCGTCTGGCCCGCCCCTTCGAGCAGGTGGAAAGCCAGCTGTCCAAGACCACCCAGGGCACAGGCCTGGGCCTGGCCCTGACCAAGTCACTGATCGAGATGCACGACGGGGCCCTGGACATGGCCAGCACCCCGGGCGAAGGCACAACGGTCAGCTTCACCCTGCCCGTCCGCCAGAGCCAGTCGCAGACCCAGCCCAGCCGGGACTTTGCAGCGGCCTGAAGTCGGCTCCGATCGGCCTGGGCTCTAGGCCCGGTCGCCCAGCAGGACCTGCCGGATGTCGCCGCGGGTCCGCGACAGCAGAACCAGCAGATAGATCGACAGGAACAGCATCCCGCCGAACACGGCCACGAGGCCCAGCGCGATGGAGGTCGGACGGAAGTGCCCGCGCCACGCCACCCACAGGCCCGACAGCAGCAGGAAGCAGAAGAAGTCGAGATTGAACTGCCCGGGCCAGCCCATGGCGGCCATCTGACCGAAGAATACCGGCAACAGGTTCCAGCCGTGTCCGGCGATGGTCAGGCTGGTGTAGCCGACGATGACGGCGAGGCAGGCCAGCAGGAAGAGGCGGAAGGGGATCATGGGGCAGTCTCCGTTGAAGGGTCGGCGCGGCGCGCCTCAAGAAACAGGCAACGGGCCAGCATGGCCAGCAGGCCGATCGAGCCGGTGCAGGCCACCAGCACGACCCAGGGCCCACCCCGCATGCCCACGGCCCGGGCACGCGGCAGAAGCAGGAACACGGCCGTCGCGCCCGCCATCAGCAGATCGGTCCAGACCTGCACGCCCCAGCCATTGGCGCTGTGCAGGGTCCAGAAGCCCAGAGGCCCCTCCCGCGCCACGACCCATAGACTGAAGGCCAGGAAGATCGCTGACAGGAGAGCGGGCCATTGCCAGCCTCCCGGCCGGGACACCGGTCGCAGGGCCATCAAGGTCACCGCACAGACAAAGCCGAGGGCTGCGCCCGCCGGCAGTATGGCGTAGAGGGATCCAGTCATTGTAACCTCCTGTAGCAGTTGCTACAGATTAGCCAATTGTAGCGGTCGCTACAAGAGTGAGCCATGATCGGTCGGGACGAACAGCGAGATCGCGTGGTGGAGGCCCTGGCCGGCCACCTGCTGCAGACGGGCCTGGCCCAGGCCAGCCTGCGCCAGCTGGCCGCCGCCGCCGGGGTCAGCGACCGCATGCTGCTCTATTATTTCCGCGACAAGGGCGAGGTTCTGGCCCTGGCCATGGGTCGACTGGCGGGAGATATGGCCCTGCGCCTGGCGACCGCGCTGCCTGGCGACGAGCGCCTGTCGCAGACGGCCCTCACCGCCCGCGCCGCCCGCCTGGTCATTGATGACAGCTTCCGCCCGTTCATGCGCCTGTGGATCGAGGCCGTCGCTGCGGCCGCGCGGGGCGAGGCTCCGTTCGTCGACATCGCCCGCCAGATCGGCGAAGGCTTCCTGGTCTGGCTCGAGGATCGCCTGGACCCGGTCACCACTCCCGATCCAGCCGGCACGGCCACCGCGATCCTCGCCCAGCTGGACGGACTGGCCCTGCTGGAGGTCTGCGTGGGCAGCAGCCGTGCCCTGCAGGCGGTCGAGGCCCTGGAACGGCTGACGGATTCCGAAATTATGACAAGTAATTCATAGACTTAAATCGACGTCATGAACGGCGTTTAACGGGCTTTCGCGGCGATCGCGATCTAGCTTCCAGGTCAAGCCAGGGCGCACGACGCGCCGCAGACCTTCAAAGGAAGCCTCCCATGCGCAAGTTCATCGCCCGCCTCAGCACCGTCGCCGCCCTCGCCCTGGCCATCGTGCCTGTCGCCGGCCTGGCCACCACCGCCCACGCGCAAAGCCATAGCCAGCCGGTCGCCCACATCCGCATCGGTGATCTGAAACTGGACCGCCCCGCCGACGCCGCCGAGTTCCATCGCCGCACCCGCGATGCAGCCGATACGGTTTGCGC
>NZ_QAII01000065.1 GCF_003060965.1 Caulobacter sp. HMWF025
GGTTGGGGGTCAGGTTCAGGGGCCGGCTCCGGCACGGCGACCACCGGCAGCGGCTCGACCGCGACCTCGGGCGCCGTCCACGGCGAGACCACCGGCGGCACGGGTTCGACGTTGGCCGGAACCACGGGCGCGGCCCGCACGACCGGCTCCGGACGCCGCAAAAGCTCGGCCACCCGCGTCTCGAGCGCCTTCAGGCGACGGTCCTGCCGGTACAGCACGACCGCCAGAACAAGGATGATCAGCCAATGCACCCGGTCGAGTCCCTGAAAGCCGCAAGCGTCACAGGACCGACCCATAGCACAGGGATCACGGAAAGGTTGCACCCTGAGTGGGCAGGTGAAGGCGGAGCGTTTCGGATTTCAGGCGGGGGGGGCATGCTCGCAAACGCGCCTTCACGGCCGCCGCCACCGCACGCTTCGCCAGTAGGGAGGACGAGACCCCTTTTCCTCCACTGCATCGCGGGCGAGGTGGCACGGCGCGGATAGGCGAACTTCAAATCGTCCGCTATTCGGTGCCGGCATGATCCTCGCCCCCTCTTGCCAAGCTTGCCTTACTGAACCGGCTCGCCACCGGATCGACAGTGGCGATGAACTGCGACCGTTTTTGACCTGTCGAGGCTGCGCCAACCGGTTGGAAAGCCTGGCTTTGCGCCCGTTGGAGTGGTTCAGGCTCGCGGCGCTCCACGGCCCGCTTGCGTTTCTACTTCATGACGACTTCTATTCCGAAGACGGCGTGGCTGATCAGAACAGGATCCCGGTTCAACAGGCAGGACTATTCCCTGCTCCCACGCTGGATAGTGTTCGGGCCGACTTGCAAAAGCTTTTCGACTACACCTTTACGCGCTGGCGTTTGGAAGCGCCCGTCGTCGCGGCGTTAAACGTGTATGCCCCGGAAGTTCTGCTGCGGACGATGTCACAGCGCATGCTGGAGTGCCCAATACCGTGGATCGAAAGTCGATGCTTTGAGGTGGCGGCGACCCTGGGCCCTGCGGCGCGCGACTGGGTCAGGGCCAACTGGGCCAATGGCACCAAATCAGCCACGCTTTACGCCTTTCTAAAGTCCGCTGCGGCCTGCCTCCCGGCCCCGGAAGCCGTTCCGCAAGCTCTTCAAGCCGTCGAGGCTGCAGATGGCGGGGATATCTCCGTCACCGCCCTGGCGCTGGTGGACTTTCACTCGCCCCAGGTCCTCGATTGGATCGAGCGCACCGTAAGGTCCCCGGTTTCAGACCGTTGGGGCTATCTGGCTGCGAGGTCGAGCCTGACCTGGGCGGTCGCCGCAAGATGGCTCTCGGCAGGACGGCCCACGAGCCTCGTCGCTCTGGACGCACTTTTGAATGTCTATTGCGCGCATCCGTCGGTTCGCCATCCCATCCCGGCCGAACTGCCAGATCAACCCGGAACGCCGCTGATTTTGCAGACCCTCCATGACGCCGCCCTGGTCGATCCGGTCCCCCGCGTTGAAAAGGCGGTGGCCGCCATCGTGCGGAGCATAGCTGGCTAGGCCGACGCGCATGGAGGCGCGACGCGCGCTTACATGCCGATGTCCGGCAAACCTTCGGGCGGCTAGGCTGCTCTCAAAAGTCGGGGCCCTAAAGCAATCCGCTGAAGTCCCCTCGCTCTGCAATCCCCCCTCTCAGACATGTGCCGGGGCCGGTTCCAGGGTAGGCGTCAAAGGTCAGCTTTCGGGCTGCGTGGTTCTTTCCGCTCGCGCCCCATAGCGGACCATGCTGTTCAGCACTAAAATCTCACTCATGGGGTTTTGGTGGCGTCGAGAAGAGATGCATGAGGCACGGATTATCCGGGCCGCAGAGACGCTCGCCCAGACCTTTGACCTTGGTGAAGGCGAACAGGTTTCAGCTCTCCAGGGCGAAGGCTTCGCCGAAGGCGAGGCGTGGCGGATAGTCACGCTGCTTCCGCTGGCCTTCAGCCGGCCGGTATTGGAGCAATTAGGTGTCCGCCGCTTCGTGATGCGCGTGACAGCGCGACAGGCCGACGGACGGCGCGTGACGGCAATGTTGACGCGTCAGCCCGAATACGTCGCAGGCCTAAAGCTAGCGCGAAAGCATCGCCAGAATGGTGTGATGGAACACAGCGTTTACGTCCGCATCGCGGAGAGCAGCGCCGACATTAACGCGGCAAGCAAAGCGCTGAATGAGGGCGCGGATATAGCTGGCGCAACTGTTGCCGCATCGCTGGTCGGGCCGGAGATCGCCAAGCATCTCATTCGCTGAGTCTGCTGACCACCCTTCTCAGACATTCGCTAGATCCGCTTCCGGTGCGATCGTCGAAAGTCAGGTTTCGGGCGTATTGAAAGTTTTCCGCTTCCGATCCAAGCCCGCCACTCGCCTCTTCGTCATTCCCACCCCTTTCAGTCGCTGCGTGGGTCTGCACTGGGCTCTCGTCATCCGCTCTCCCCGGCGAAAGCCGGGGCCCAGATTCAGCCTGGGCCTCGGGGATGATGCACCTACGCGCCTGGCCGAGCGCGTTCAGCGTTCGGGGTTCGATCTGGACCCCGGCTTTCGCCGGGGAGAGCGGAGATGCAGGTTAGGTCCGCAAACCACCCTTCTCAGACAGTCGCTAGGTTAGGTTCCGGGTTAAGGGCCAAGTGCCCTTCCCCCGCCCGCCACCAACCCCTAACGCCTCATTAACCATGTTCACCGCATCCTGAGCCCGCGATTCCCAGCCCTGTTCGGGCGCGTGCGAGAGGGGCCCTGATGACCGGCGCTGAAGTTCTTGATGTCGGTCGCGACGCCATCTGGCTGACCCTGCAGCTGTGCGCGCCGGTGCTGATCGTCGGTCTGGTGGTCGGGGTGGCCATCGGCCTCTTTCAGGCCCTGACCCAGATCCAGGAAGCCACCCTTGTCTATGCCCCCAAGATCGTGGCCATCTTCGTGTCGCTGCTGATCTTTCTGCCGCTGATGGGCTCGCTGATGGCGGGCTTCATGCGCCAGATCGCCGCTCGCATCGCCGGCATGTAGGGAAGGACCCCGGCGCTTGGACTCCTACGCCACTGCGGCCCAGGTCTATGTCGCCGGTCTCGTCTTCGCACGGGTCGGGGCCATGGTCATGCTGATGCCCGGCATCGGTGACACGGCCGTGCCGCCGCGCATCCGCCTGTCGTTCGCGCTGCTGATGGCCATGATCCTGACGCCGTTGGTCCAGGCCAGTGTCGGCCGTGTGCCGTCCAGCGTCGGCGGCCTGGCCGGCCAGGTGATCCACGAGATCCTGATCGGCCTGATGATCGGGGCCGTCCTGCGCCTGTTCTTCACGGCCCTGTCGACGGCCGGTGAAATCGTCTCCATGCAGACGACCCTTTCGTTCGCCCAGAGCACCAACCCGTCGATGGGCCAGTCGAGCACGGCGGTGGCGACCTTTCTGTCGATGCTGGGCCTGACCCTGATCATGGCCACCGACCTGCACCACCTGTTCATCGGGGCGATCGTCAAGTCGTACGACCTGTTCCCGTTCAGCCGCGCCGTGCCGGTCAATGACGCCGCCACCCTGGCCCTGCGCACCGTCGCCGACAGCTTCTCGCTGGGCGTGCAGCTGGCTGCGCCGGTCATCGTCTTCTCGCTGGTCTTCAACCTCGCGGTCGGCCTGGTGGGACGGGTGATGCCGGCCTTCCAGATCTTCTTCGTGGCCTCGCCGCTCAGCGTGATCCTGGGCCTGTCCCTGCTGGCCCTCAGCCTCGGCGGCATCGCCATGGTCTGGACGGACCGCTATCGCGACCTCCTCTCGGTCTTCAACTAGGGGCGGGCCGTGGCGGAAGACACAGACAACGACTCGAAAACCGAAGAGCCGTCAGCCAAGAAGCTCGACGATGCCAAAAAGCGCGGTGAAACGGCCAAGAGCGCCGACATCCCGCAACTGGCCTCGCTGGCGGCGGCGATCGCCGTGGTCCTGCTGGCCGGCGGCTGGCTGTCGCGCAACCTGATGGCGGCGCTCGAGCCCTTCCTGGCCCATGCCGGGCAGATGGACCTCAGCAGCGGCGGCGCGGTGGTCATCGCCCGGCAGGCCATCCTCGCGGCCCTGCCACCGCTGGTGCTGGTCATGCTGACCACGGCCCTGGCCGGGGGCGCGGCCCACGTCGCCCAGTCGGGCTTCATCTTCAGCGGCGAGAAGATCAAGCCGGACTTCAAGAAGCTGGACCTGATCAAGGGCATGGGCCGGCTGTTCGGCATCGACGGCCTGATGCAGTTCGCCAAGTCGGCCGTAAAGTTCATCGTCACCGGCATCATCGCCTGGTTCGTGCTCAAGCCTCATGCCGGCGAGGTGGTCAATCTGGTCGGCATGGACCCGGCGGCGATGATCCCGGAATCGATGAAGCTGGCCAAAAAGCTGTTGTTTGCCGTGCTGCTGCTGCTGACCGTGACGGCGGGCTTTGACTGGTTCTGGCAACGCCAGCGCTTCATGCAGCGGATGCGCATGACGCTGCAGGAGGTGAAGGACGAGTTCAAGCAGTCGGACGGTGACCCGCACATCAAGGCCAAGCGCCGGCAGATCCAGATGCAGCGCTCGCGCCAGCGGATGATGCAGGCCGTGCCCAAGGCCACCGTCGTGGTCATGAACCCGACCCACTATGCCGTGGCGCTGAAGTACGAGGCCGGCGAGACGCCTGCGCCGCTCTGCGTGGCCAAGGGCATGGACGACCTGGCGCTGAAGATCCGCGCCGTCGCCGAGGAGCATGGCGTCCCGGTGCTGGAAGATCCGCCCCTGGCCCGCGCCCTCTATGCCGCCGTCGAAATCGACGAGGAAATCCCCGCCGAACACTTCGAAGCCGTCGCCAAGGTGATCGGCTTCATCCTCAACGGCAAAAAGCCCAAGCCGCGGGCGAGGCCGCTCTAGACGTGATTCTTCAGCCCTCTGACCTTGCCTTCCAGAAAGAGTATGCTTGACCCAGTCCCAGGTGAGTCGCGGCTCACGCGTTGAACAAGGATTTGTCTGGTCCATGGCGCAAACGCCCGTCCAGGACATCACCGAGACCGGCGCGACGCCCCGCCGCTTCGACCCCCTGATCTGGGGGGCGGTGCTCTTCTTCATGGCCGCTGCCGCCCTGGCGGCGGTGCCCGCCATGCGCGCCGGACCGGCCACCTTGGCCGGCCTGCTGCTGCTGGGCGGGGTCGCCGGAGTCGCGATCCTCGGCCTGGTGGCCATCCGTGCCTCAACCCATCACGAGAGCGACGCCGACGCCGCCGAGGTGTTCATCGACGTCCTGTCCGAGCCTTCCGCCCTGGTCGCGGCCGACGGCCGGGTGCTGGCCGCCAACCGGCCCTGGCGCGACCTGCTGGGCGAAGCCCGCAGCCTGCCCAAGGGCGCGGCCGGTGCCGGCCTGTTCTCGGCCCTGGTCCAGGCCCGCAAGGGTGCGCTGGCCGAAGGCGTGCTGCGCCTGCCCAGTGGCGAGCGCACCGCCACCGTGTCGCAACTGCCCGGCGGCCGTCTGCTGGTCCGCCTGTCGTTGCCGACGACGGCGCCGGTTTCGCTGGCCGAGGTGCCTCTGGCCCCAAGGATCGAGGCCGTGACCCCGCCGCCCGGATCGCTGGATGCCTTTGCCGGGGCCTCGCCGTTCGGAGCCGCCCTGCTGGACGGCCCGGAGCCGTTCAAGGCCCGCATTCTGGAAGCCAATCCCGCCCTTCTGGCCATGGGCGGGGCCAATGCCCGGGCCGGGGTCGTGTTCGGCGAGATGATCGAGCCCACCACCCGGACCGAGGCCGAGACGCGGCTGGCCGGCGGCAAGGCCGGTCCGTTCGAGGTGCGCCTGTCGCGCGACCCGACCCGCATCGCCCACCTGTATCTCTACAAGGCCGAAGGCCGGCTGGTCGCCTATCTGATCGACGTCTCCGAGCAGAAACAGATCGAGCTGCAACTGGCCCAGGCCCAGAAGATGCAGGCCATCGGCCAGCTGGCCGGCGGCGTGGCCCACGACTTCAACAACCTGCTGACCGCCATCCAGCTGCGCCTGGACGAGCTGCTGCACCGTCACCCGGTCGGGGACCCCTCGTATGAGGGCCTCAACGAGATCCGCCAGACGGGCGTGCGGGCCGCCGACCTGGTGCGCAAGCTGCTGGCCTTCTCGCGCAAGCAGACCGTGCAGCGCGAGGTGCTCGATCTGGGCGAACTGATCTCCGAGTTCGAGGTGCTGCTGCGCCGCCTGCTGCGCGAAGACGTCAAGCTGATCACCGACTATGGCCGCGACCTGCCGCAGGTGCGGGCCGACAAGAGCCAGCTGGAAACGGCGGTCATGAACCTGGCCGTCAATGCCCGCGACGCGGTGCGAGCCGCCAAGGGCGGCGGCGTGGTGCGCATCCGCACGGCCCGCCTGACCCAGGAAGAGGCCGTCAGTCTCGGCTTCCCCGGGGCAGAGGGCGACACCGCCTTCATCGAGGTCAGCGACGACGGTCCGGGCATTCCGCCCGACGTCATGGGCAAGATCTTCGACCCGTTCTTCACCACCAAGCCGGTGGGCGAAGGCACGGGTCTGGGCCTGGCCACCGTCTATGGCATCGTCAAGCAGAGCGACGGCTGGATCCACGTCCACAGCCGGCCCAATGAAGGGGCCGCCTTCCGGATCTTCCTGCCGGTGCATGTGCCGACCGCCGCTGCTGTTGCAGCCGCAGCTGCCGTCGCCGCCGAGCCGCCCAAGGCCCGACCGCCCCGCGACCTGTCGGGGGCCGGTCGCATCCTGTTCGTCGAAGACGAGGACGCCGTGCGCGGCGTCGCCGCCCGCCTGCTGCGGGCCCGCGGCTACGAGGTGCTGGAAGCCTGCGACGGCGAGGAGGCCCTGCTGATCGCCGAGGAGCATGCCGGGACCATCGACCTGCTGATCAGCGACGTGATCATGCCCGGTATCGACGGTCCGACCCTGCTGAAAAAGGCACGCGGCTATCTGGGCAATGCGCCGGTGATGTTCATCAGCGGCTATGCCGAGGCCGAGTTCAGCGACCTGCTGGAAGGCGAAACCGGCGTCACCTTCCTGCCCAAGCCGATTGACATCAAGACCCTGGCCGAACGGGTCAAGCAGCAGATGGCGGCCGCCTGAAGCCAGCCGGCTTCCCGCTGAACCGAACTGGCCCTAGTCTGGGCTGCGGGTCAGGGGGATGACATGGCATCGGCGGATAGCGCGCAACGGTTCGGGCCGGGCACGGACGGCCCCTTCTTCAGGATCATGGCCGTAGTCGTCGCCCTGGTCGTCGTCGCCGGGTTCGGGCCCAGCTATGCCGCCAGCCTGCCACCGCCCGGCCTGCCGGTCTGGGTTCACCTGCACGGCGCGGTGATGACCGCCTGGATTGTCCTGTTCGCCGTCCAGGCCTGGTTGGTGGGCCGGCGCGACCTAGCGCTCCACCGGCGGCTGGGGACGCTGTCAGTCGGTCTGGTCGTCGTCATGGTGCCGCTCGGGATCCTGACCAATGCCATGGCCGTCCACCGCGGCGCGACGCCGCCCTTTTTCACCCCGGCCATGATGATGGCCGCCGACGGCCTGGACCTGACCCTGTTCGTCGGCCTGTTCACGGCGGCGATCCTGCTGCGCCGCCAGGGGGCGTGGCACAAGCGGCTGATGCTCTGCGCCACCGTCCTGCTGACCTGGCCGGCCCTGGCCCGTCTGGCACCGCTGCGCAGTCTCGGCCTGGAGATGATCATCCCCGCCTCGATCACCCTGCTGATCCTGCTCGCCCTGGTCGGACCGGCCTATGACCTGATCACCCGGCGGCGCGTGCATCCGGCCTATCTCTGGGGCGTCGGCCTGATCCTCCTCGCCCAGCCGCTGCACGGCCTGATCGCGGCCACCCCGCTTGTGCAGGACATGGCCCGCCGGCTGCTGGTCTGAGCAGGCGAGGGAGCGGTCAGGCCTGGCCGCTCTTCGCCAATCCCAATCCCCTTGTCATCCCGGCCGTATCCCGGCGAAAGCCGGGGGAAGAGCCGGGACCCAGGGGCCGCCGCACTGCCGTTGCCCCTGGGTCCCGGCGCTCCCGCCCTCACGGGCGTCCGGCCGGGATGACAAGTGTTTATAGGGCGAAGTGGAAGCCCCCGAACGGACCGTCCGTGGTGCCGTTATGGGTTGGAGGCGGACCTGCCCCGCTTCTCCGCTCTCCCCGGCTTTCGCCGGGGTCCAGATCGAGCCCCGAACGCTGCAAGCGCTCAGCAAGGCGCGTAGGCGCATCAACCCCAGAGGCTCGGGCTGAATCTGGGCCCCGGCTTTCGCCGGGGAGAGCGGATGACGAGAGCCCAGTGCAGACCCACACAGCGTCTGAAAGGGGTGGTTTGGGGACAACACAATCACCGTCATCCCGCGCTTTATGCGCGGGACCCATTTGACTGTCGCAGGTGCGGTACGCCGTGGATTTCCCACGTGGAAGCCGAACCATGGGTCCCGCGCATAAAGCGCGGGATGACGGCTTGTTCGTTTTGGAAGCTGAACTTCCAAACGTCCGCAACGGGTCGGGAGCGGCAACTAGCTCGCCGCCTGAAACCGGACCTTCAACGATCATCCTCGAAGCGGCCCAAGCCAATGTCCGACAAGGCTGGAGGGACTGACGCTCAAACCGGTCCTTCTGTCAGGGAGAGCTGGACCATGGCCGTCCGACGTCTACCGCCGTCCCCTAGTCCTCATCCGGCCCCAGATCCGCCGCCGCCCAGGCGGCCGCTGACGCCAGGCTGGCGCCGCGGGCGCGGGCGGCACGGGCCAGGCGGCGGGCGACCGGGTCGTCGTCGATCTCGACCAGGCCGCGGGCCTCGCTGACCGCCGCCGTCAACCGCTCGAGGTCCTGGGGGCGCGAGAGCCGGTGGTCGCCGTCCTTGATCAGGGTGAAGACCACGTCCTGACCGGTCAGGGCATTGGCCAGCGCCAGGGCGTGGGTCCAGGGCACGTCGGGGTCGGCGCCGCCCTGCAGGATGCGCACCGGCACGTCGATCGGCACCGGACCGGGCAGGATCGACCACTGCGCCCCGTCCTCCAGCAGTGCCCGGGTGATCGGATAGCCGCCGTCGTCATAGTCGGACGGCCGGATCCAGAAGCCGTCGCGGGCGATGGCGGCCCGGGCGTCCTCCGACAGTTCGGGGGCCATCAGCTTTTCGGTGAAGTCCGGGGCCGGCGCGATCAGCACCATGGCCCTGACCCGCTCGGGCCGGGCCAGGGCGACCAGGCAGGCGATCCAGCCGCCCATCGACGAGCCCACCAGGATCAGCGGCCCCTCGGTCAATTCATCGACGGCGGCCAGGGCGTCGGCGCGCCAGCGGCTGATCGTGCCGTCGGCGAAGCGGCCGTCCGACTCGCCATGTCCGAAATAGTCAAAGCGCAGGAACCGCCCGCCGGTCGCCTCGGCCTGCTCGGCCAGGGTCTGGGCCTTGGAGCCGGTCATGTCGGAGTGAAATCCGCCCAGCCAGACCACCGTGGCCCCCTCGCCCGACACCTGGCGATAGGCCAGGCGGTGTTTGTCGTCGCGAACAAGCCACTCTGGGGATTCGGTCATGGCGCGGCCTTGATCCTTTCGCTAACTAAACGGGCCATCTCAGCCGAGAGTCGCGTGCCCGACATTCCCGCCGATTTTACCCTTCTGCAGGTCACACCCGAACTGGAAACAGGCGGGGCCGAACAGACGACGATTGATGTCGCCCATGCGGTCGTCGCGCAAGGCGGCAAGGCCCTGGTCGCGACCCGGGGCGGACGCATGGCCTCGCGGCTGGAAGCCGACGGCGGTCGGCTGGCCCAGATGCCGGCCCAGTCCAAGAACCCGCTGATCATGCTGGGCAATGCCGCGCGCCTGATCGACCTGATCCGGCGCGAGAAGGTCAGCCTGGTCCATGCCCGCTCGCGCGCTCCGGCGTTCAGCGCCCTCTGGGCTGCCCATGCGACGAAGACGCCGTTCGTGGCCACCTATCACGGGGTCTACAATGCCCGCTCCAGCCTGAAGCGCTGGTACAATGCGGTGATGACCAAGGGCACCCTGGTGATCGCCAACTCGGAATACACCCGCGCCCATGTGATTGCCGAGCACGGCGTGGACCCCGACCGGGTGGTGGCGATCCCGCGCGGCGTCGACCTGACGCGTTTTGAACCGGGTCTGGTCAGCCGTGACCGCCTCGCCGCCCTGCGCTCGGCCTGGGGCCTGGCGGCCGATGACCGCCGGCTGAAGGTCTTGCTGGCTGGACGTCTGACCCGCTGGAAGGGCCAGGCCATGGTCATCGAGGCCATGGCCCGCCTGAAGGCCGCCGGCGATCCGAAGATCCTGCTGCTGCTGGTCGGCGACGATCAGGGCCGCAAGGCCTATCGCGCCGAGCTGGAAGCCCAGATCGCGGCCGCCGGCCTGCAGGACGACGTGCGGATCGTCGGTCACTGCGACGACATGCCGGCCGCCTACCTGCTGGCCGATGTCGCCATCGCGCCCTCCCTCGAACCCGAGGCCTTCGGCCGCACGGCCGTGGAGCCCCAGGTGATGGGCCTGCCGGTTCTGGCCTCAGACCACGGCGCGGCCCGCGAGACGGTGGTTCCGGGCGAAACCGGCTGGCTCGTGAAGCCGGGCGATCCCGGGGCCTGGGCCGTGGCCCTGGCCGAAGCGCGCGATGCCGGGGCCTCACGCCGCCAGATCATGGGACAAAGTGCCCGGACGCGCGCCCGCCAGTTGTATTCGGTAGACGCCATGTGCGAAGCCACGCTCAAGGTCTATGCGCGGATTCTGAACGCAAGACCCCCGGAGCCAGGACGGTGAGCAAGGAAATCAAGAAGGTCCTGGTGATCAAGCTGGGGGCCCTCGGGGATTTCGTGCTGGCGCTCGCCGCGATGAAGAAGATCCGCGAAGCCCACCCCAAGGCCAAGATCACCCTGCTGACCACCCCGCCGTTCGAGGCCCTGGCCAGGCTGAGTCCCTATTTCAACAGCATCGAGACGGACGGTCGTCCCGGCGACGTCGGCGACCTGACCAAGATGCTGGGACGCCTGCGCGCGGCCCGCTACGACCGCGTCTATGACCTGCAGACCAACAGCCGCACCAACTGGTACTTCCAGGCCCTGCGGCCGTTTCCGCCGCAATGGAACGGCATCGCCTCCGGCTGCGCCCTGCCCCAGCGCGGCACGGCCCGGCTGCGGATGCACACCCTGGAGCGTCAGGCCGACCAGCTGCGCGCCGCCGGCATCTGGCCCGACGCCCCGACCGAGCCCGGCAGCGCCCCGCCGCCGGACCTGTCCTGGATCCTGCGCCGCCACAAGGAGCCGCGGCCGGTGGCCGGCGCGGCGGCCCCGCGTCCCTATGTGCTGTTCGTGCCGGGCGGCTCGGCCCACCGGCCCGAAAAGCGCTGGCCGGTCGAGAACTTCGCCCAGCTGGGCTCGCTGCTGAAGGCCCGGGGCCTCGACATCGTCATCATCGGCGGGCCGCAGGAAAGCGCCATGGCCCGCCAGATCCAGAAGGCCGTGGGCCAGGCCCGCGACCTGACCGGCCGCACCGACTTTGCCCAGCTGGCCGTGCTGGGAGCAAAGGCGGCCCTGGTGGTCGGCAACGACACCGGCCCAACCCATCTGCTGGCCGCCGCCGGGGCCCCGACCATCGCCCTGTTCTCCGGGGCCTCGGACCCCGACCTGTGCGGCCCGCGCGGCCATGTGGCGGTGATCCGCTCGCCCGACCTCAAGGCCCTGCCCGTCTCGACCGTGGCCAGCGCCGCGATGAGCCTGCTGCCCTAGAATAAGCCTTGTCATCCCGGGCGGACCCCGGCGAGAGCCGGGGGGAGACCCGGGACCGCCAAGCCTGAACCTCAATACCCCGCATACCGCCCCGGCCGGTGATTGGCGATGATCACCAGGCTGAGGGCCACGGCCGAGAGAATCGACAGGGCCAGCCGGGCCGGGTCGATCACGGCAAAGGCGGCCGCCACGATCAGGCAATCGGCCACCATCTGCACCTTGCCGGCACTGACTCCGCGCTTTTCCTGCAGATAGAGCGCCAGCACCCCGATTCCGCCGACACTGGCGCGGTGACGGGCCAGGGCCAGGATGCCCATGCCGATGATCGTGCCGCCGAACACCGCCGCGAACAGCGGGTCAACGCCGGTGACCTTCAGCCAGTGCGGCATGCCGAAGGCCAGTCCCGCCAGCAGCAGGTTGGTGGCCAGGGTCTTGAGCGTGAACATCCAGCCCAGGGTGCGCTGGGCCAGGATGTAGAAGGGAATATTGAGCACCAGGAACACCGTCCCGACCGGCCAGTCGGTCAGATAGGACAGGATCAGCGCCACCCCCGCGACCCCGCCGGTCACCAGTCCCGCCGTCTTCAGCAGGGTCAGGCCCACCGCGATGAAGCTGGAGCCGATCAGCAGGGCGTGGACGTCTTCAAGGGCAGTGTGGCGGGTTTGAACCATGGCGAGGGCAGGCGTTTCCATCAGTGACCGGGTGGGTCCCTGCCTGTCCGTTTCCGCCCTGCGACGCCCTGTCGCCCGAAAGGATGGGCGGCAAGCGGCTGTCTTTGGTTCGCGCCGCTTGATAGGGGGCACCCGACAGGTCATATATCAATATCTCGCCGCGCGCTTCCGCGCAGCGCGACCTTCTTCAACTGTACCGGAGCCGCCCCTATTCGCCGTCCTATGCAAACGCCGCCCGTCAAGGACGGGCCGCGTATCAACGATGAAATCCGCGTCCCGCGCGTCCTGCTGATCGACCAGAACGGCGAGAAGCAAGGCGAGATGCCGACCGCTTCCGCCCTCGAGGCGGCAGAAGAAGCCGGCCTGGACCTGGTGGAAATCGTTCCGAACGCCAACCCGCCCGTCTGCAAGATTCTGGACTATGGAAAGTTCAAGTTCCAGGAACAGAAGAAGAAGAACGAGGCGCGCAAGCGGCAGAAGGTCGTCGAGCTCAAGGAAATCAAGCTCCGTCCGAACATCGACATCCACGACTACGAGGTGAAGGCGAAAGCCATGCACCGGTTCTTCGACGAAGGCGACAAGGTCAAGGTGACCCTGCGCTTCCGCGGCCGGGAAATGGCCCACCCCGAACTGGGCATGAAGCTGCTGATCAAGGTCAAGACCGACTTTGAGGAAGTGGCCAAGGTCGAGTACGAGCCCCGCATGGAAGGCCGTCAGATGATCATGATCCTCGCGCCGAAGTGATCTGAGTCCCGACACGCCGATCGACAGGAACGCCCCGGACACCGTCCGGGGCGTTTTTGTTTGCGGCCCCTGGCGAGACAACCTCAAACGCGTCTCGACACGAACACTCGCCCTGATAGAAATTGCTGCAGGTCGGGGGATTGTTCAGCGTGAAGAAGATGCATTTAGCCGCAATGGCGGCATGCCTGGCGATGCTGGTCGCTGCACCGGCCTCGCATGCGGCGACCGAGAAGACCCCCCTGGCCGCCTATGGTGGCCTGCCCAATATCGAACAGCTCGAAATCTCGCCGGACGGTACCAAGCTCGCCGTGGTGGTCACCAACCAGGAAAACCGGGCGATCGTTGTTCGGGGTACGGCGGAGGACAGTAAGCCAGAACGGGTCTTGCTGTTCGACAATCACAAGCTGCGAAGTGTGCGCTGGGCGGGGCAGGATCATCTGCTGATCACCACCTCCCAGGTGGTCGAGACCCTCCGCTTCGAGGGCCCCAAGCGCGAATACCTGATGGCCTTCGACTACAATCTCGTCACCGGCAAGCAGACCAAGCTGATGACGAAGCTGCCGGGCACCCTGAGCGTGGTGCTGGGCCCTCCGGAGGTGCGGATCATAGACGGTGCCCCCTATGCACTCGTCGAGGGGATCAATGTCGAGGATGTCCAGGGCCGAAACAGCCTGTTCCGGATCAATCTGGAGACCGGCTTTACCTCGAAAATCGACATCGGCGGCGATGTCGATACCGACGACTGGCAGGTCGGCCCTGACGGTACGCCCATGGGCCAGACCCTCTACAACGAGAAACGCCAGGCCTGGACCCTCAAGGTGCGCGACGAGGCCGACTTCAACATCGTCGAGCGGGCAACCCTGCCCATGGGTTCCAGACAGATCGAGGGTCTGGGGCGCGACGGGCGATCCGTGGTGGTCTGGGTCGACGATCCGGCCAATCCCGACCAGACGATCCTGCGCGAATACCGGGCCGACGGCAGCAAGACCGATGTTCCCGGCTCCGCCGCGTTTGAAGGCCTGATCTTCGCGCCCGGTGACTCCCGGCTGATCGGCGGGGTCAGGCAGGCAGGGGATGTTGCGGCATATGAGTTCTTCGACCCCAGGGATCAGGCGGCCTGGCAGACGGTCCTCAAGGCCTTTCCCGGCGACCAGGTGGCGCTGACCTCCTGGTCAGACGACCGTCGCAAGGTGGTGGTGATGGTCGACTCGCCGATGGTCGGCCCGGCCTATGCCCTGGTCGATCTCAACACCAAGAGCGCCCGCTGGCTGGGCGACATCTATCGCGGCCTGCACTCCGACAGCGTTTCGGAGGTGCGACCGGTCCGCTACAAGGCCGCCGACGGACTTGAGATCAACGGCTATCTCACCCTGCCGAAGGGACGAGACCCCAAGAACCTGCCGCTCATCGTGTTCCCGCACGGCGGTCCGGAAGGTCGCGATGTGCTCGGCTTCGACTGGCAGGCCCAGGCCCTGGCCTCCCGCGGCTATGCGGTCCTGCAGCCCAATTTCCGGGGCTCGGAGGGCTATGGCAGGGCTTTCCTCGAGGCCGGCTTTGGCCAATGGGGCAAGAAGATGCAGACCGACCTCTCCGACGGTGTGCGCGATCTTGCGGCGCAGGGGATCATCGATCCCAAGCGGGTCTGTATCGTCGGCGGCAGCTATGGCGGCTATGCCGCCCTGGCCGGAGCAACCATCGATACCGGCGTCTATCGCTGCGCGGTGTCGATCGCCGGCCCGTCGGACCTCAAACGCTTCCTCGACTACACGGGCTCGCGGTATGACGGCCCCAATTCAGCCCTGCGCTACTGGTTGCGGTTCATGGGAGCCGACGGCGTGCGCGATCCGGACCTGGCCACCCTTTCGCCGGCGCGACTGGCGGACCGGGCAAGCATTCCGATCCTGCTGATCCACGGCAAGGACGACACGGTGGTCCCCTACGATCAGAGCCAGGTGATGGCGGCCGCGCTCAAACGGGCCGGACGTCCGGTCGAGATAGTCACGCTGGACGGTGAAGACCACTGGCTGTCCCGCGGCGCGACCCGCCTGACCATGCTGACCGCGACCGTCGACTTCCTCGAGAAGCACAATCCGCCGGACTAGCGCCCGCTCTCCGCATGGAAGGCCGTCAGATGATCATGATCCTGGCCCCGAAGTGATCTGATCCTTCAGGACGCCGATCGACAGGAACGCCCCGGACACCGTCCGGGGCGTTTTTGCTGGGCGATCCGGGGGGCGCTCCGGGAAAACAACCCAACAGTGCAAACCGCCTCGACCGCAGCCGAGGCCTGTTCTAGGTTCGCGGCAGTTTGGGGGAATTGATGTGATGCGACGTTTACTGACCGTCCTGACGGCGGGCCTGCTCATGGCCGTGGCAAGCCTGACCACCGGACCGGCCAGGGCCGCCGCACCGCTGGAGGCCTATGGCCGACTGCAGTCGATGGACAGCGTAGCGATCTCGCCCGACGGCACCATGATCGCCTTCATCGTCACGGCCGAGGCCGGCAATGATCGCTTCATCGTCGTACAGCCCCTGGGCGGCGCGCCGATCCAGACCGCCACGATCGGCTTCCGCAAGGTGCGCTACATCAAGTGGGCCGGCCCCGATCACGTGGTGATCGTGACCTCGACGACCGATGTCGTACCGGGCGTCTTCTACACCGGCGAAATGTTCCAGGGGGCCAGCCTCAATGTCCGCACAGGCAAGATGGCCCGCCTGCCGGCCCGCTCGGCAGAGTCGGTGGTCAATGTGCTGATGGGCGACGTGCAGCCCGGCATGATCGGCGGCAAGCCCTCGGTCCTGACCGGCCTGTTCGTGGCCGACGGCAAGAGCATCCGCACCGCCAATGACCGGCTGGATCTCTACTCGATCGATCTCGACACCGGTATCGCCCACCGCCAGCAGATGGGCGATACCGACACCAGGGCCTATCTGGCCCGCAATGACGGCACGCCCCTGGCCAAGATCAGCCAGCGTGACCGCGAGGGCAACAGCCAGTGGACCCTGTCCCTGCGCAAGGGCTCGAGCTGGCAGGATGTCTATAGCGTCACGGCCCCCATCGACACGCCGGACCTGTTCGGCATCACCCGCGACGGCTCGAAGCTGGTCGTCGACAGCCTGGACGAAGCCACCCACAGCTGGCGCCTGACCTATCTCGACATCGCGTCCGGCAAGCTCGGCGACTATGTCGGTGGAGCCGGCCAGTCCAGCGTGGTCACGGACGACGACGCGGTGGTGCTGGGCTATGCGACCCAGGACGGCTTCGTCGACTACGACTTTACCGAGCCCAGGCTGAAGGCCGCCTGGCCGATGGTCAAGGGCGTGTTCAGGGGCAAGCAGGTCACCCTGGCCTCGTGGACGCCCGATTTCGCCAAGCTGGTCGTCTATGTCGATGCGGGCACGGAGTCGGGCACCTACTATCTCGTCGATCTGGCGGCCAAGAAGGTCAATCCGCTCGGCCGCGCCTTCCCCAAGCTGGCGGCGACGGATGTCGGCGAGGTTCGGGCCATCCGCTACGCAGCGGCCGATGGCCTGATGATTTCAGGATACCTCACCCTGCCCCCGGGCCGCAGTGCCGCCAAGGGCCTGCCCCTGATCGTCCTGCCGCACGGCGGACCACAATCCCGCGACACCGCCGGCTTCGACTGGTGGGCCCAGGCCCTGGCCTCGCGGGGCTATGCCGTCCTGCAGCCGAACTTCCGGGGTTCCTCGGGCTTCGGCCAGGCCTTCACCGAGGCAGGTCACGGAGAGTGGGGCCGCAAGATGCAGACCGACCTGTCGGACGGCGTGAGCTATCTGGCCGCGGAGGGCACGATCGATCCCAAGCGCGTCTGCATCATGGGCGGCAGCTATGGCGGTTATGCCGCCCTGGCCGGCGTGACCCTGCAGAAAGGCATCTATCGTTGTTCCGTTGCCGTGGCCGGGGTCGCCGACCTGAAGGACTTCCTGCAGTGGCGAGCCGATATGGGCGGGAGCAAGTCCCTGACCATCCGCTACTGGAACCGCTTCCTCGGCGTCGACGCCTATAACGACCCCAAACTCAACACGCTGTCACCGACCCGGCTGGCCGCCCAGGCCAGCAGTCCGATCCTGCTGATCCATGGCAAGGACGATACGGTGGTGCCCTATGCGCAGAGCGCCGACATGGCCAGGGCCCTTCAGGGCGCAAGAAAGCCGGTCGAATTCGTGACCCTGCGCAGCGAGGATCACTGGCTCTCGAGTGCCGAGACCCGGCTGGAGATGCTCACCTCGGCGGTCACCTTCCTCGAGAAGCACAACCCGCCGAACTAGGCTGGACAGGAGCCTGCCCTGCAGGGGCCGTCGAGCGCAAACCGGCCGGCACCGCAGGCCCCCACCTGACCGGCTGACGCCGGTCGTCCGCCCCCAACAGGGGCGGATGAGACCCTCTTCCCCCTCCGGGGGAAGACGGCTGCGCAGCAGCCCGTAGGGGGCAAGTGCGGGGATCAAATAGACACTCTCTCCTTGTCATCCCGGCCGCAGCGTAGCGAAGAGCCGGGACCCAGGGGCAACCGCAGTGCGCCTACCCCTGGGTCCCGGCGCTCCCGCCCTCGCGGGCGTCCGGCCGGGATGACAAGGATTTTGAGCTTGAGAGCGGGGATCCATCGACACCAATCCCCGTCATTTCCAAGACAAACCCCAACCCGATCAACCCCTTACAAATATCTCCATCGCGCCAATCAAACGCGCTCAGAACCCCCCGCATAATCACCTCACCTCGTCGCGGGGAAGGGCGCTTGGCCAGCGACCGGAGCGGCGGCGTGGGGTGGTCGAGCGGGAAGCTCAACCGATGGCAGGTGAAAGCTGCCAACCCTGTCGTGTCTGGCGGCGGTCGGCCGTGGATCACAGAAACGACGTCACGTCAGGGGTCGGGCGAGCAGCAGGCTGATCTGGAAGGATCAGCAGTCCGGACCGGGGCCGCAACCCGGTCCGCCCGCCGGAGGCTTCAAGGCGGCGAGGCTCTAACAGGGCTCAGGCGTCGCACGCTTCCGACAGAACGATCACGCGGAGCGTTCAGACTTCGTCGAAACGGTAATCAAAACTCTTTTTCCGGGCGAGGCCCGAACGCTCCGCAGCCCTTCCCATCCCTTCAGCGGCCAAACCGCGTGAGGCGGCGATCGCGTGGCGGTCCCTGTTCCACCGCGTCGCGGCACAGGGAGACCTGAGCTCGCCCATCCGCATCGACGGTCGCCACGGCCGTCAATCAGGACTACACCGCGCCTCGTCATGACCCAGTCCGCCACGCCGCAGCCCGCAAAAGCCGAGCCTGAAACGCCGGCCGCCAGCCCGCGCGCGCTCTATGTCCTGCTGCTGGTGGTGTTCATCAATCTGGTCGGCTTCGGGATCGTCATCCCGCTGCTGCCCTTCTATGCCAAGTCGCTGAACGCGGCCCCCTGGCAGATCACGGCCCTGTTCTCGGCCTACAGCCTCGGCCAGTTTTTCGCCGAGCCGTTCTGGGGCCGGATGTCGGATCGCATCGGCCGCCGGCCGGTGCTGATCATCACCATCCTGGCCAATACCGCCGCCTATGTGGCCCTGGCCTTTGCGCCCAATCTCTGGGCCGCCTTCGCCATCCGGCTGGTCGGCGGGTTCGCCACCGGCAACATCTCGACCATCCAGGGCTATATGGCCGACGTCACCCCGCCGGAACAGCGCGCCGGGCGGATGGGCCTGCTGGGGGCGGCCTTCGGGGCCGGCTTCGTCATCGGCCCGGCCCTGGGTGGTCTTCTGGCCCATCCGGAGGCCGGCCATCTGGGCTTCCAGATCCCGCTGTTTGCAGCGGCGGGCCTGTCGGCCCTGGCCTCGCTGGGCGTCTTCCTGTTCGTGGTCGAGAGCCGCTCGCCCCGCGCCGTCGACGCGCCACGGCCGCATCGCCGGGCCGCCCTCGAGGCCGCCCGCTCCCATCCGGTGCTGTCGCGCATCCTGCTGGTCACCCTGGTCTCGACGGCGGCCTTTGCGGGCATGGAATCGATCTTTGGCCTGTGGACCGAGGCCCGCTTCGGCTGGGGTCCGCAGCAGGTGGGCCTGTGCTTTGCCGTGATCGGCATCGTCGCCTCGATCGGCCAGGGGGCCGTGACCGGGCGGCTGGCCCGCCGCTTTGGCGAACCGCGCGTGCTGATCGCAGGCCTGTCGATCATTGCCCTCAGCCTGACGATCACGCCCTTTGCCCCGAACGGGGCCAGTGTGCCGCTGTTCGTCGGCCTGACCGCCTTTGGCCAGTCGCTGGTCTTCCCCTGCGTGGCGGCGCTGATCTCGCGCTCGACCGCCTCCGACCAGCAGGGGGCCATGCTGGGCCTGAACATGGCCGCCGGGTCGCTGGCGCGGATGGCCGGACCGATGCTGGCCGGACCGCTGTTTGGCCTTGCCATCGGCGGCCCCTACTGGTTCGGCGCGCTGCTGACCCTCCCCGCGATCGCTCTGGCGGTGATGATCAGCCGCTCGCTGCGCCGGGCGGCCTGAGGAGGACGGCGACGTGATCCGCCGACTCCCCTTGCCTTCCCCGACTCTTTCCCGTAGTAACCCCGCCTTTCCGGAACCGCCTGGCTTATTGGCATGCCATGGCGGTTCGTCTTGCTATCCCAGAGGACGGGGCGAAAGCTCCGACGCGAAATGCCTAAGTTGAAGACCAAGTCGGGCGCCAAAAAGCGCTTCAAGATCACGGCCACGGGCCTGCTGAAAGCCGGCGTCGCCGGCAAGCGTCACCGTCTGATCGGCCACAACGGCAAGTACATCCGCCAGAACCGCGGCACGAAGGTCATGAGCGAATCCGACGCCAAGACCATCCGTTCGTACCTGCCCTACGGCCTTTAAGAGGAGCGCTGACACATGGCTCGCGTCAAACGTGGCGTCACCGCCCACGCCAAGCACAAGAAGGTTCTTGAACAGGCGAAAGGCTTCTACGGCCGCCGCAAGAACACCATCCGTACCGCCAAGGCCGCCGTCGACAAGGCCGGCCAGTACGCCTACCGCGACCGCAAGGTCCGCAAGCGCGCCTTCCGCTCGCTGTGGATCCAGCGCATCAACGCCGGTGCGCGCACCGAAGGCTTCACCTACTCGCAGTTTATCCACGGCCTGGACGTGGCGGGTATCGTGATCGACCGTAAGGTCCTTTCGGATATCGCGGGTAACGACCCGATCGCGTTCAAGGCCATTGCTGACAAGGTCCGCACCGCCCTGGCCGCCTAAGGTCTTTTTCGGGTCCGTCCCGAATGCGATCTAGAAAAGCCCCTCGGTGCGAACCGGGGGGCTTTTTGCTGCGCGCTCCCCTACTCCGCCCCGCCCGAATGCTCTAGACGGAAGCCCGTCATGACCGATCTCAAAACCCTCGAATCCGATGTGCTGGCGCAAGTCGCCGCCGCCGCTGACCTTTCCGCCCTCGACGCCGTGCGCGTCGCGGCCATCGGCAAGACCGGCTCGATCTCCGGCCTGCTGAAAACCCTCGGCGCGATGAGCCCCGAGGAGCGCAAGGATCGCGGCGCGGCCATCAACGCCCTGCGCGATGTCGTCCAGACCGCCCTCGCCGAGAAAAAGGCCGCGCTGGAAACCGCTGCGCTCGACGCCCGGCTGGCCAGCGAGACCCTCGACCTGACCCTGCCGGCGCCGCATCGCCGCAAGGGCAGCGTCCATCCGACCATGCAGACCATGGACGAGATGATCGCCATCTTCGCCGAGATGGGCTTTGCCGTCGCCGAAGGTCCGGACATCGAGGACGACTTCCACAACTTCACGGCCCTGAACTTCCCCGAGAAGCACCCGGCCCGCGAGATGCACGACACCTTCTTCTTCAACCCGAAGGATTCCGGCGAGCGCATGCTGCTGCGCACCCACACCAGCCCCGTGCAGGTGCGGACCATGGTCTCGCAGACGCCGCCGATCCGCATCATCGCCCCGGGCCGCACCTATCGCTGCGACAACGACGCCACCCACACGCCGGTGTTCCACCAGGTCGAGGGTCTGGTGATCGACAAGGGCATCCACATGGGCCACCTGAAGTGGACGCTGGAGACCTTCCTGGCGCGGTTCTTCGAGACCGATGCGGTGACCACCCAGTTCCGCCCGCACCACTTCCCGTTCACCGAGCCCTCGGCCGAGATGGACGTGCAGTGCGACCGCTCGGGCGGCGAGATCAAGATCGGTCAGGGCACCTCGTGGCTCGAGATCCTTGGCTGCGGCATGGTTCACCCCAACGTGCTGCGGGCCTGTGGCATTGATCCCGACGAGTACCAGGGCTTTGCCTTCGGCATGGGTGTCGACCGTCTGGGCATGCTGAAATACGGCATGCCCGACCTGCGCGACATGTGGTCGTCCGATACCCGCTGGCTTTCGCACTATGGCTTCAGCGCCTTTGCCGCGCCGAACGCTGCTTCCGGACTGAGCTGATGACCGACACGACGCAACCGCAATCCCGTCCCCGCCGCGTTCCGGCCGATCCCCTGGCCCCGGTGCTGGAAGATCTCGACATCGTCCTGTTCGAGCTGTTCCGCGCCAACATGATCGCCGGTGACCAGGTCATCCGTGGCCGCACGTTCCGCAACTGTCTGATCGAAGGTCCGGCCGTCATGCTGGTGCTGCCCGGCACCCATTTCGACGACACCAATTTCGGCTTTGCCGACGGCGACATCCGCAACCTCGTCCTGCGTCCGGCCGGCCCGCAAAAGGTCGTCGGCGCGATCCCCGTTCAAGACTGCACCTTCATCGGCTGTCACTTCCACGGCGTCGGCTTCACCGGCCCCGAGGCTTTCCTGCAGCAGATCCTGGCGCTGGATAATTCCCAATGAAGTTCACCCTGTCCTGGCTCAAGGACCACCTTGAGACCACCGCCACCGCGCCCGAGATCGTCGCTGCCATGACCATGGCCGGCCTCGAGGTCGAGCACGTCACCGATCCGGCCACCAAGCTGGCGGCCTTCACGGTCGCCAGGATCGTCGAGGCCGTGCAGCATCCCAATGCCGACCGGCTGCGGGTCTGCCAGGTCGAGACCGTCGACGGCATGAAGGAAATCGTCTGCGGCGCGCCCAATGCCCGGGCCGGCCTGACCACTATCTATGCCCCGATCGGCGCCTATGTGCCGGGCCTGGACGTCACCCTGGCCCTCAAGCCGGTGCGCGGCGTCGTCTCCAACGGCATGCTCTGCTCGGCCTCCGAGCTGGAAGCCGCCAGCGAGAGCGACGGCATCATGGACCTGCCGGGCGATCTGGCCGTCGGCACCCCGGCCGCCACCGCTCTCGGCCTGGAAGCCGTCATCGACTTCGAGGTCACCCCCAACCGTCCCGACTGGCTGGGCGTCGCCGGCATTGCCCGCGACCTGGCCGCCGCCGGGCTCGGCACGCTGAAGGACCTGTCGATCGACCCCGTGGCCGGCACCTTCCCCTGCCCGATCTCCGTCAAGGTCGACGGCGAGGCCTGCCCGGTGTTCGCCGGTCGCCTGATCCGCGGCGTCAAGAACGGCCCGTCGCCCCAGTGGCTGCAGGACCGCCTGCTGGCGATCGGCCTGCGCCCGATCAGCGCCCTCGTGGATATCACCAACCTGATCAGCTACGACCGCGCCCGGCCGCTGCACGTCTATGACGCGGCCAAGCTGTCAGGCAGCGAGATCTCGACCCGTCTGGGCCGCCACGGCCAGAACGGCGACGAGCACCTGATCGCGCTGGACGGCAAGACCTATGAACTGACGCCCGACATGTGCGTGATCGCTGACGCCTCAGGCGAGCGCCCGATCGGCCTCGGCGGTGTCATGGGCGGCGAAAGCACCGGCTGCTCGGACGAGACCACCGACGTCTTCGTCGAAAGCGCCTGGTTCGAACCGATTCGCATCGCCCAGACCGGCCGCACCACGGGCATCAAAAGCGACGCCCAGTACCGCTTCGCCCGCACGGTCGACACCGGCTCGGTCGTGCCCGGCGTCGAGCTGGCGACGAAGCTGATCCTCGAGCTCTGCGGCGGCGAGCCGTCGGAGATCGTGGTCGCCGGCACGGCACCAGCCGCCCCGACGGGCTTTGGCTTCGAGCCCGACTATGTCGAACAGTTGGCGGGCCTGGCGGTGACACCGGAACGCACGCGCCAGATCCTCAGCGATCTGGGCTTCGACATCCAGCTGGGTTCGCCCTGGACCGTGACCCCGCCGAGCTTCCGCCGCGACGTGGCCGGCAAGGCCGATCTGGTCGAAGAAGTCGCCCGCATCGCCGGCTACGGGGCCCTGCCCTCGACGCCCCTGCCCGAAGTGCCCCGCGCCGTCGGCGGCATCCTGACGCCCAGACAGGCCCGGGGCCGGGTCGCCCGTCGCGCCCTGGCCGCGGCCGGCTATGCCGAAGCCCTGACCTGGAGCTTCACCAACCAGAAGACGGCTGCCCTGTTCGGCGGCGGCGCGCCGGAACTCGTGCTGGCCAATCCGATCGCCTCGGAACTGGACTGCATGCGTCCGTCGCTGCTGCCCAACCTGATCGAGGCGGCGGGCCGCAATGCCCGCAAGGGCTTCCCCGATGCGGCCCTGTTCGAGATCGGCCCGACTTTCCACGGCGACCGTCCGCAGGACCAGCGGACCATGGTCAGCGCCATTCTCGTTCCCCGCGCCCCGCGCGGCTGGGACAAGGCGGCCCAGGACGACCTGTTCACCCTGAAGGCCGACCTTCTCGCCCTGCTGGAAGAGCTGGGCGCGCCGGTCGACAAGCTGCAGACCGCCCAGGGCTCGGCCTCGACCTGGTGGCATCCCGGCCGCTCGGCCCGGTTGCAGCTGGGTCCCAAGGCGGTGATGGCCGAGTTCGGTGAACTGCATCCGGCCGTTCTCAAGGCACTGGACGTGACGGGTCCCGTCTATGGCTTCGAGATCACCCTGGACGCCATTCCCGAGCCGAAGAAAAAGGCCACCAAGGGCCGGCCGGCGTTCTCGCCCTCGCCCCTGATGCCGCTGACCCGTGACTTCGCCTTCCTGGTCGAAAAGACCAGGCCGGCCGGCGACCTGGTGCGTGCCGCGGCCGGGGCCGACAAGGCCCTGATCGCCGCCGTCCAGGTGTTCGACGTCTATGAAGGCCCCGGCGTGCCGGACGGCTTCAAGTCGGTCGCCCTGGAAGTCGTCGTACAACCGCGCGAGGCCACCCTGACTGAAGCCGAGATCGAAGCCCTCTCGGCCCGCATCGTGGCCGCAGCCGAAAAGGCCGGCGGCAAGCTGCGGGGGTAGATCGAAGACTCGCCCCCTCCGGATGCTGCGCATCCTCCTCCCCCATAGGGGGAAGACAAGGTGCGCGACGGTCCTCTTCCCCCTCTGGGGGAGGAGCGCCGCAGGCGCGGAGGGGGCGAGTGCTCAACGAGGTGGCAACGTCGCCGCTCATTCGAACAATCAGCCCAAAACCGCGGCCAAACGCCTCCTTCGCAGGCAAAGCCTTGCGCAAGCGCCCTGCCCACGCTACCTCTAGGCTGCACGCACGGAGCTTCCACCTCACCATGGCCTCGCAACTCGTCCTCAACATCGCTTTTGCGACCGGCTTTGCCGCCGTCGCTGCGATGTCGTGCGTCGCGACCATGATGTGGACCCAGATTAAAACCGTTCCGGTACGGACGGGGCAACGGCGCGCGAGATAACCAGACCGCAGCCGACAGATCGCAAGATCTTCAAAAGCCCCGCTTCCGAAAGGAGCGGGGCTTTTTGTTGTGCGGTCTGTCGGTCTTTCCAAACTCAAGGGGGACCGAACCATGAGCTACCTGCCATCACCACCCGCCTTCAACAGCGATGCCGACGGCGTCACCGTCCATCAGCTGCTGCTGGCCGCCCAGGACGCCCACAGCGCGCTGGACGCCGTGCGCCAGGGCCTGGCCGACAGCGGTGCCGAGCTGTGCGCCTTCACCCTCAAGCCTGTCGGGCAGATCGTCGAGGCCAGCCTGCGCGTCCGGCATCTGGGCGATCAGGCGGCCCGACTGCTGGCCCGTGACCTGGCCGCCTGGCCCGGCGTCAGCTCGGCCAGCGTCGAGCATCAGTGGGTCCGGCCATGAAACCCGAGGACGACAAACGACGGCTCTTCCTCGTCACGGCCGAGGACACACCCGACGCCCTGATGCGGGTCCTCGGCGTGGCCAGCGTCCAGCAGGCCCGCCTGCGGACCCTGACCGCCGCCCCGGAAGGCCAGTCCCTAGCCATCCGGCTCGAGATCGATGACCAGGGCGATGAGCGGGCCGAGGTCCTGGCCTCGCGTCTGGCGGCCTGTCCGTCGGTGCGCGGCGTCGGATTCGGCTGGCGGGCGTAACCAAAGCGCCCGCCCATCCGTATCTGATGCACAGGCCCGCCTTCCGGGCCGCTTCCGGGATCGCTCGATGCGCCGCCTTCTTAGACTGATCACTGCCGTTCTGCTGCTGACGGGCCTGCCCGCCCTGGCCGCCACGCCGCCAAAGCCGGCCCCAAAGACCGCGACCGCCGTCTTCGCGGGCGGCTGCTTCTGGTGCATGGAGCACGACATGCAGGGCGTGCCGGGCGTGCTCAAGGTCGAGAGCGGCTATACCGGCGGCCATGTCGACCGGCCCACCTATCGCGACGTGACCAGCGAGCGCAGCGGCCACTATGAAGCCGTCCGCGTCACCTATGATCCGGCCAAACTGGACTATGGCTTCCTGCTCTATCGCTACTGGAAGCTGGTCGACCCTACCGACGACAGCGGCCAGTTCTGCGACCGGGGCCCGTCCTATCGTCCGGCCGTCTTCGTTGACGGGCCCGCCCAGCGCGCTCTTGCCGAAAAGTCCCGGGCCGAGGCGGCCAAGCGTCTGAAGACCGGCAAGATGGTCACGCCGGTCCTTGACCTGAAGACCTTCTGGCCAGCCGAGGAATACCACCGCGACTACGCCAAGCGGAATGCGCTGAACTACCAGGCCTACCGCATGGGCTGCGGTCGCGACCTGCGGCTGAAGCAGGTTTGGGGCGGGTAAGAGGCGGTGCCGCAATCACTTGCCCCCTCCGCGCCTGCGGCGCTCCTCCCCCTGAGGGGGAAGATGAGGTCCGCGCTTTTCCTCTTCCCCCTCAGGGGGAAGACGGTCGCGTAGCGACCCGTAGGGGGTCAGCGGCTTCTGCCCTACTTCCGAATGCCCCCGCACGACGCGCCTCGACTTCGCCTCATTCCCATATAGATTTACGATCATAAAATGGGAGATCACCGATGACTCGCCGCGCGCTTCTGACGACCGCCGCTCTGGTTCTGATCGCAGGCCCGGTGCACGCAGCCCAAACTGCGCCCGACCTCTCGGTGACCATCTACAATTCCGACCTGGCCCTGGTCGAAGACGCCCGGACCCTGGACCTCAAGGCCGGTCGCCAGAAGCTGGAGTTCAAGGACGTCTCGGCCGCCATCCGCCCAGAGACCGTCAGCCTGTCGGCCCCCGGCGTCAGCATTGTCGAGCAGAACTTCGACTATGACCTGCTGACCCCCGACAAGCTGATGGAAAAGGCGGTCGGCCAGCAGGTGAAGATCGTCCGCACCAATCCCGGCGACGGCAAGGAGACCACCGAGGTCGCTACCGTCTTGGCTGCCAATGAGGGCGTGGTCCTGAAGATCGGTGACCGCATCGAGGTGCTGCGCGACGACGGCGTGCCCACCCGCGTGATCTTCGACAAGGTGCCCGAGACCCTGCGCGCCCGCCCCACCCTGTCGGTGACCGTCGACGCCGAGAAGGCCGGGCCACGCGGCACCAAGCTCAGCTACCTGACCTCGGGCCTCGGCTGGAAGGCCGACTATGTGGCCCTGTTTGACGAGAAGAAGCAGGCGTTGGACCTGCAGGGCTGGATCACCCTGACCAACAACTCCGGCACGCCCTTCGAAAACGCCCGCACCCAGCTGGTGGCCGGTCAGGTCAACCAGCTGAACAACGGCGGCTATCGCCCGCAGCCGCGCTCCATGGTTTCGGCCGGAACCGAAAGCGGCACCGGCGAGCGGGTCGCCGACTACTACATCTACCCCCTGCCCCAGCGCACCACGATCGCCGCCAACCAGAACAAGCAGGTCGGCTTCCTGTCGGCCCAGGGCGTGGCGGCCAAAAAGGTCTATGAGATCCGCGAAGCCTGGTTCGGCAGCGAGGAGAACCCGACCTCCGCCACCGTGGCCATCCAGTTCAGCAATGCAAAGCTGGCGGGCCTGGGCAGCCAGCTGCCGGCCGGCGTCATGCGGGTCTATATGCGCGACCAGGCCGGTGATCCCAAGTTCATCGGCGAGAACGCCCTGGACCACACTCCGGCCGGTTCGGAGCTGTCGATCAAGACCGGCGAAGCGTTCGACGTCACCAGCCAGGCCACCCTGGTCAGTCAGGAAAAGGTCTCCAAAACCCGCTCGCGCTACGAGATGAAATACCTGGTCCGCAATGCTCGGCCGGAGGCCGTGACAGTGGAGCTGCGCCAGGGCGGCCTGTGGCGCGACGGCGAGGTCAGGGCCGAGAGCCTCAAGAGCCGCCGCATCGACGCCCGCACCCTGGGCTGGAGCGTGCCGGTGCCGGCCAATGGCGAGACGGTGCTGACCTTCACGGTCGAGACAGGCTGGTGAGCAGAATATTCCGCTCATCCCCGCGAAAGCGGGGACCCAAGCTGAGGTCGAACGGCCTGCGTCATTGGGGAGCCGCCCTCGCATGGATCCCCGCTTTCGCGGGGATGAGCGGCTTTGGGGTATCCACCCAGGCCGACACCATTGCCTCATCGGCTCCGGAAAAGCTGTCCATCACCCTCTATCGGGATGGCGACGGACCCTTCCAGGCTCTGGACGAATGGCAGCGCGAGGAGGCCCGCGAGAAGGGCCTGATCCTGGTCACCGAGACCCGGACCATGGATCTGCCGGCCGGGCGACACACCCTGCGCTTTGACGGCGTTGCCGAGGGTCTGATCCCGCAGAGCGCGGCGGTCGAGGGCCTGCCCGGCCCGGCCGTGGAGCGTAACTATGACTACGCTCTGCTCAGCCCCGGCACCCTGATCGAACGCTCGCTGGGCCAGCCAATCAAGGTGGTCCGCACGGACCGTCGCACAGGGCACCAGAAGACCGCCGACGCCGTTCTGATCCAGGGCCCGAGCGGTCTGATGGTCCGCACCGCCGAGGGCGTCGAGGCCCTGGGCTGCTCCGGCGGCCCCGAACGGCTGGTTCTGGCCCGCGCGCCGGACGGCCTGACCGACAAGCCCAGCCTCTCGACCATCGTCGATGTGCCCGAGCCGATGCGGGCTAAACTGACGGTGTCGTACCTGGCGCTCGGCGTGAACTGGCAGGCTGACTATGTGGCGCGCATCCATCCGGACGGAAAGCGGCTGGACCTGTCGGGCTGGCTGACCCTGGTCAACAGCGGCGGCAGCCAGTTCGCCAACGCCCCCGCCCAGGCCGTGGCCGGCAAGCTGGCGCGGGAAGAGGTCGAGGTCAGCCGGGGCGAGGCCAAGGCGATCAGCCGCGCCTGTTGGCCGATGGACACGACGCATGTGGGCAAGCGCCTCATGACTCCGCCGATGATAGTGCCCCCGCCATCACCACCCGACATGATGGTGATGGCCCCCGCCCCCATGGCCCGAGCCGAGGCTGAGGAAATCGTCATCACCGGCGCCCGCGCCAAGCTGGCCGAGCAGTCCGATCTGGGCGACTACAAGCTCTACACCCTGCCCGAGCCGGTCACGCTCAATCCCCGCCAGACCAAGCAGGTGGCCTTCCTCGACCAGAAGAACGTCGCCTTCCAGCGGCTCTATGTCGTCGGGGTCAATGTCTGGACGCCCTACCAGGACGACGCCGCCCCGCAGGCACCCGAGGTCGTCCTCCGCCTGGAAAACAAGGCCGCCAACGGCCTGGGCAAGCCCCTGCCCTCAGGAGCCCTTTCCGCCATGGAGACCGCCGACGGCCGCCCGACCTTTGCCGGCGAACAGGCCGTGCGAGACGTTCCGGTGGGCGAACCGCTGGATCTGGTCATCGGTCGCGCGATGGACGTGCGGGCCCGCCCTAGGCTCGTTGAACTGAAAGCGTTCAAGAACAACCAGGTTCGCAGCACCTACGAAGTCGACCTGTCGAACGCCAAGACCGTTCCGGCAACCTTCGAGATCCGCCAGGACCCGAGCCCGGCCTTCTTCAAGGTTTTGTCTGAGCCCTCCCGACATGACATCCGGCAGGGCCAGGTCGCGTGGAGAGTCACCCTGGCTCCTGGAGAGACCCGGACATTCCGCTACCGGATCCAGTACGTTGACTGAGGGCACGAGCGACTTTCGAGGCTGTGACCCCTAGACTAGCTCTCGGCTGTTTGGGCGTCCTGACCTAGAGATCGTCATCTCCAGTCGCTAGAACGGCCGGACGTCGGGAGACCATGATGAAGAAGCCTGCCCTGGAAACTGCACTGGAACGCGGCCTGTTCGCCTCGCGCTGGCTGATGGCCCCGTTCTATGTCGGTCTGGTCATCGCCCTGGCCGCCTTGCTGGTGGTCTTCTTCCAGGAGCTGTTTCGCGAGCTGCCGCACATTCTGGCGATGACGCCAGAGGATGCGATCCTGATGGCCCTGACCCTGATCGACCTGTCGCTGGCGGCCAACCTGCTGGTGATCGTGATCCTGTCGGGCTACGAAAACTTCGTCTCGAAGATCGACACCGCCAGCCACGAGGACCGCCCCGACTGGATGGGAACGGTGGACTTCTCCGGCCTCAAGATGAAGCTGATCGCCTCGATCGTAGCGATCTCGGCCATCGCCCTGCTCAAGGCCTTCCTGAAGCTGACGGAACCCGGCATCGCACTCGACCAGCCGCGCCTGTTCTGGCTGGTCGTCGTCCACCTGTCCTTCGTGGTCTCCGGCGTGCTGCTGGCCCTCATGGACTGGCTGAACAGCAAGGTCAAAGCTGGCTGAAGTCGGCCGGCTTCTGCCTAGAACGGCAGGACCTTGCGCTTGCGGCTGTAGCCCAGATAGCCGACATTGGCCCCCAGCCGCAGACCGACGCCGGCGCGGATCGGGGCCAGGGTGATGTCGTCGGCGCGCTGGTAGTTCACGCCCAGCCCCCCGACCAGATAGGCCGTGCCTTCGACCCCCGGGAAACGGCGATAGATGGCGTCGCCGTACTGCAGGTTATAGCACAGGGTGAAGACCCGGCTGGCATTGCCGCCCCAGTCCCAGCCCACCGAGGGGCCCTGCCAGAACACTTCCTGGGTGGGCCGGCCCTTCATGTAAAGCAGGCCCCGCCCGTAGCGCAGGCCGACGCCGACCGCGCCCGAGCCTTCCTCACCGGCGATATAGCCCGTGGGCTGGCCCTTTTCACGGAAGATCCGTTCGATGGCTCCCCCGGCGGCTTCGGCCGTGACGCCGAGGAAATCTGACGTGGCCCGGATCATTTCGTCCGCCGAATAGGTCGAGGCCGCGCCTGTCGGATAGCTCGCGCCACTTCCGGGTGCCGAGGCCGGCTCCTGTCCGAAGGCGCTGGACGCCGCCGAAGTGCCTGCAGCAGCCATGCCGGAAATGATCAGCTTGCGACGGTCCATGGTTGGCCTCTCATTGGATTCGTTGCGCTACTGTTGCAGCCCATTGGGACCGGTTTGCGGCGGCCGCCTTTAAGGCTTGGTTAAGCATGAGGAAACACCGCCTCAAGCCCCCTCGCGAAACGGCGCAAATGTGCTAGACGCGGGCGCATGACCTCTACCCCGCTCGACAAGATCAGAAACTTTTCCATCGTGGCCCATATCGACCACGGCAAGTCCACGCTGTCGGATCGCCTGATCCAGGAGACCGGCGGCCTCACCGCGCGCGAGATGACCGCGCAGGTGCTGGACAATATGGAGATCGAGAAGGAACGCGGGATCACCATCAAGGCCCAGACCGTGCGTCTGGAGTACAAGGCCGATGACGGCGAGACCTATATCCTCAACCTGATGGACACCCCCGGCCACGTCGACTTCGCCTATGAGGTCAGCCGCAGCCTGGCCGCCTGCGAGGGCTCGATCCTGGTCGTCGACGCCTCGCAAGGCGTGGAAGCCCAGACCCTGGCCAATGTCTATTCGGCCATCGACAACAATCACGAGATCGTCCCGGTCCTCAACAAGATCGACCTGCCCGCCGCCGAGCCCGAGCGCGTCCGGGCCCAGATCGAGGACCTGATCGGCCTCGACGCCAGCGACGCCGTGCTGGCCAGCGCCAAGTCGGGCCTCGGCATCCATGACGTGCTGGAAGCCATCGTCACCCGCCTGCCCGCCCCCAAGGGCGACGAGAGCGCCCCGCTGAAGGCCCTGCTGGTCGACGCCTGGTACGACGCCTATCTGGGCGTCGTGGTGCTGGTCCGGGTCTTCGACGGCCGCCTGAAGGCCGGAATGAAGATCAAGATGATGCAGCACGGCTCGGTCCACCTGATCGACCGCGTCGGGGTCTTCAAGCCGAAGAACACCCCTGTCGAGAGCCTCGGCCCCGGCGAGGTCGGCTTCTTCACCGCCCAGATCAAGGAAGTGGCCGACGCCGCCGTCGGCGACACCCTGACCGAGGAAAAGCGCCCCACCGAAAAAGCCCTGCCGGGCTTCAAGGACGTCCAGCCCGTGGTGTTCTGCGGCCTGTTCCCGGTCGACGCCGCCGACTTTGAAGACCTGCGCGCCGCCGTCGGCCGCCTGCGCCTCAATGACGGCAGCTTCACCTACGAGATGGAAAGCAGCGCCGCCCTGGGCTTTGGCTTCCGCTGCGGGTTCCTGGGCCTGCTGCACCTGGAAATCATCCAGGAGCGCCTGTCGCGCGAGTTCGACCTCGACCTGATCGCGACCGCCCCCTCGGTGGTCTACAAGATCCACATGCGCGACGGCACCGAGATCGAGCTGCACAACCCCGCCGACCTGCCCGACCCGATGCACATCGAGAGCATCAGCGAACCGTGGATCAAGGCCACCATCTTCACCCCCGACGAATATCTCGGCGGCGTGATCAAGCTGTGCCAGGACCGTCGCGGCATGCAGCGCGAGCTGTCCTATGTCGGCAGCCGCGCCATGGTCGTCTACGACCTGCCGCTGAACGAGGTGGTCTTCGACTTCTATGACCGCCTGAAGTCGATCTCCAAGGGCTATGCCAGCTTCGACTACCAGGTCGAGGACTACCGCAAGGGCGACCTCGTCAAGATGTCGATCCTGGTCAATGCCGAGCCCGTCGACGCCCTCTCCATGCTGGTCCACCGCGACCGCGCCGAGAGCCGCGGCCGCGGCATGTGCGAGAAGATGAAGGACCTCATCCCGCAGCACATGTTCGTCATCCCGATCCAGGCCGCCATCGGCGGCAAGATCATCGCCCGCGAAACCGTCCGCGCCCTGCGCAAGGACGTCACCGCCAAGTGCTACGGCGGCGACGCCTCGCGGAAGCGCAAGCTGCTGGACAAGCAGAAGGCCGGCAAGAAGCGCATGCGCCAGTTCGGCAAGGTCGAGATCCCGCAGGAAGCGTTCATTGCGGCGCTGAAGATGGACGAGGATTGATCGGGGGCTGAGCTAGGGCCCTCTGAAATCAGTCCAAATGTCCTGCAGCACGTAGCTGCTCTCGCTCCTCAGCATTGCTTGGGCTCAAGCTGATAAATTCATCTGACAGCGTCGCTGGGAGCTGGAGGGCAGCTATCAGTGCTCTATCTTTTGTGCCCCAAAGGATTGCGATGCCCTGCGGGCGTAAAATGTCACGAGCACCACCGTTCTTCCTGACGCGCTTCAACGGGTCTAACTGTGCTGCAATCGCAGGAATAGCGCTCCTCGGAATTGGCTTGCGCTGAATATTCCGGAACAGTTCTGCTATTCGCGCTGCACCACCGCGGTGGGAATTTATAAGTGTAAGTAGCTTAGGGTCGAAGCCTTGCCAAATATTAGGTGGATAAGGCTCATCCTTCGCCAACCAAACGACCTGCTCGCGACCATAGGCTGAGATCTGCAATTTCCGATCTCCATTGTCGCCACTGGTTAGATTTTCAGGGCGGCATATGACTACGCCCAGATTGAAGCGAGCTTTTATTTCATTTTCCGATATGAGAACGCAAGGCTTATTGATTGCCTCCTTCGGGATCATCCATGATTTTTTTATTGTATGCTTTATGTCGACGTCTACCCCGCCGAGGTCGAGGTCTAGGAATTTACCTTTAGGCTGACCTATAGCATCTCTGAATAGAATTTCGATCTTTGTACCGAGATACGTTTTCTCCGTCTTTTCGCATTGGGAGAGAACAAGGCGCTTGGTTCTGGGCGCATCGATTAACTCATCAATAGCGCGACGAATTAACTGAGCAGTCGCGCCCACAACTCCGTCAGGATCACTGACTGCGCGTTTGAGCTTGTCGGTCAGATAGACCAATAGTTCGCGATCGTCGTTGAAGTGAGGCTGCTTCATACCACAGCGTCACATACCCGCGTATACGTTAGGTTAACTACGCTGCGAGCTGCCGTTCGACCAGAATATCCCGGACAGTCTTCGCTAGCTCTCCGGCGAGATTTGGCGGAACCGCGTTTCCAATCTGTCGCGCGACCTCAACCTTGGTCCCGTAAAATCTGAAACTGTCCGGAAACCCCATCAAGCGCGCAGCCTCCCGATGGCTAATCGGGCGGTTAGCTTCAGGGTGAAGGTAGCGCCCCTTCTCGGGCTTATAAAATTCAGTGCGGATCGTCACCGAAGGTCGATCCCACCACAAGCGTCCGAACAGGTCAGTGCCGCCGCTGGTCTTACGAACCCAGCAATCCGGCGTGATGTCTGGACGTTTAGCCAAGAGATCAAAGCGATTTCCACCGGGCGGTACAGCCGCATATCGCTCAAGGCTCTTCTGCGTGGGCGTGCGTCCAAAATGCAGGTTCAGCGTCGGAACAGATCCGATCTCAGTCCCTAACGTTTGCATCGGCAGATCCGATATCACGTCGCGAACCGTACGCCATCGCGGCAGATTGCTTTTCAACTTCGGGTCCGCGTGCGACGGCAGCGGAGGAAAGTTCGGGAAGCTATTCGCTTCCCGCCAACCCAGGATGATTGTCCGCTTACGCGTCTGAGGCGCTCCATAATCGGCCGCATTGACTATCGTCGCTTGAGTTTGAAAACCATGCTGCCTGGCTTTGGACTCGATCAACTGACGCTCAGGCGAGCGGAAAAGCTCTGCGACGTTCTCCATGACGAACACTCGAGCACCTGAACGCTCAGCAATTTCAATGAACGGCTCCCAAAGCGCGCGGCGCGTGTCACCGTCACGCTTCTTGTTCAGCAGGCTGAAACCTTGGCAAGGCGGGCCGCCGATGACCACGTCGGCTGCCGGCACCTCGTTGTGCAGCAGCCATTCCTCAATATTCGCGCAAACTGCTCGACCAGGGAAATTCAGCTCATGGGTTTTGACGGCGGCCTGATCATTGTCGATCGCTAGGACGGTCTCAAAACCCCCGCAAAAATTCTGATCGCAGAACCCCAGGCTCATGCCGCCTGCGCCGCTGAACAGATCAATCACACGGAGAGTCATAAGAATTATCCACCGTTCCGATAACTGGAACAAAACGCGAATATCGAGTTCCTGTCAAGCAATCGCTTGTTAGGATGCCGGCTACCGGCTGATTCTACAGCACATGCGCAGTCAGCTTTTCCGCAAGCCGCCCGCGGTCCTTTGTCTCGCATTCCCAGACCGTCAGAACCCGCAGCCCGAGTCCCGACAAAGCGCTCTCTGCCTGAACGTCCCGTTCCTTGTTGCGCTCGAATTTGGCTCGCCAGAGTTCACCGTTGTGAGACGGCATCGAGCCTCGGGCGCAAGTATGTTGATGCCAGAAGCACCCATGAACTTGCACAACCCACTTTCTCCTGCGGTTTGCAAAGTCAGGTGAACCTGGGAGTGATCTAACGTTCCTCCGGTATGCCACCCCTATTTCGCGCAGCAGCGAGGCTACACATTCCTCCGGAGTTGTCCGCTTCTGGCGCACTCGCGCCATCGCCATGGAAGTTCGCGGGTCTTTTGGCTTCATCGACATGAATTGCTTTGATGGACCAAACCGACACTACACCGAAATCACCCCGCGCGCCCCGGCGCTTCCTGACGAGAGCCATAGTGTAGACGTCCAACCCGCCGGTAGCCCCCGTAACCCGACCCCAACGTCGGTGCGAACCTTATATCTCCTGGAGGCTGCAGCGTGCCGGGCTGGACAGGTTGGTCAAGGACTGGCCTTCGGCCAGCCGCGACGCGGCGGCGCGGAGCGCCGTCCTTGAGCAACCTGTCCAGACCGGCGATCGTCTCGCCGTGAGATGTAAGGATGGCTCTGCCCAGAGG
>NZ_QAII01000066.1 GCF_003060965.1 Caulobacter sp. HMWF025
GCTGATACGTGCGATGCAAGCGGACTGCTTGGCAGTCCGCCCCCTGCTGCACCTGCGCCGGGTAGAGAGGTTCCCGCCACAAGGGCGGGAATGACGGTGGTGCAGGTGGCCGACTAGGGTCGAAAGCACTCTCCACCTTCCCAACCGAAAGCCGACGTTCTGCCTCGCGCCGAGCCTTCAATCGCCTGGAGGTCAGATCAGTGATTGTCTCATCGTAAGAGATGAGGTGGGCTTTCCAGACGCGGACAGTGGTGAGGTCCTCACAAGAAACCACCGTCATCCCGTGGCTTGTCCACGGGACCCATTTGTCGGCTTCGCGGTCGGTTGATCATCCGTCATCCACGCTGCGGCGGAACAATGGGTCCCGTGGACAAGCCACGGGATGACGGGTGTATGGGGATCAGCCACACACTATCCCATCCCCCTAGCGGCCTGCCGCATGAGCTCGCGGAGCCGCGCCGGACCGCCCTGTGAGCAGCCCCGCCGTGACCACAACCCTGCCGCCGGCGCGGGGAAAATGCCTCCCGGCCAGGCCTAACTTATCAATGTTCCCCTAGGGTCAAACGGGTGTTTGCATCGCGGCTCTGGCTGTGCTTTCTCGCTAGCGAACGCGCTCATTGAATAAGGCGCGACCATACCGGGAGAGTAACATGACCGAGGCCGCGTCCGCGCCGACCCCCGCCGCCATTCCGTGGCCCGCCATGTCGGTCCAGCAGGCCTATGCCCTGATCACCCAGCCGGGTACGGCCGGTGAGATGGAAGAGCTTGAGATCCGCGGCGTGAAGACCCGGGTCTGGAAGAATGCCCCGCCGACCCTGCGCGACACCCTGGTCCTGGGCCGGGCCCATGGCGAGAAGGTGTTCCTGGTCCATGAGGACGAGCGGGTCAGCTTCGAGGCCTTCTACCGCGCCACGACGGTCTTCGCCGCAGAACTGGCCGCCAGGGGCGTGCAGAAGGGCGACCGCGTCGCCATCGTCATGCGCAACCTGCCCGAATGGCCGGTGGCCTTCTACGGCGCGCTGTCGATCGGCGCGATCGTCACGCCGCTGAACGCCTGGTGGACGGGCCCGGAGCTGGAATACGGCCTGCTGGATTCCGGGGCCAAGACCCTGATCGTCGACGTCGAGCGCTTCGAGCGCCTGACCGAGCATCTGCACAACTGCCCCGACCTGCAGCGGGTCTATGTCAGCCGTTCGCGGGAAGAGATTGCCCACCCCTATGTCACCCGCCTGGAATCGGTGATCGGCTGCCCCAATGACTGGGCCGCGATCGAGGAAGTGGCGCTGTCGACCGTGCCGCTGGCCGCCGATGACGACGCGACGATCTTCTACACCTCGGGCACCACCGGAAAGCCCAAGGGCGCGATCGGCACCCATCGCAACATCAACAGCAACATCTTCGCCGCCGCCGCCGCCGGCGCGCGCAGCTTCCTGCGCCGGGGCGAAGCGCCGCCCGAGCCCGATCCCAACGGCCCGCAGCGCGGCTCGCTGATCTCGGTGCCGTTCTTCCATGCCACCGGCTGTTTTGCGGTGATGAACCCGTCGCTGTTCGGCGGGGCCAAGATCGCCATGATCCGCAAGTGGGATCCCGACAAGGCCATGCAGCTGATCCAGGACGAGCGCCTGACCCAGATCGGCGGCGTGCCGACCATTGCCTGGCAGATCATCGAGCATCCCAACCGCGACAAGTACGACCTGTCGTCGGTCGAGGCCGTGGCCTATGGCGGCGCGCCCTCGGCGCCGGAACTGGTCCGCAAGATCAAGGAAGTCTGGCCCAAGGCCTCGCCGGGCAACGGCTGGGGCATGACCGAGACCTCGGCCACCGCCACCAGCAACTCGGCCGAAGACTACGAGAACCGGCCCGACAGCTGCGGCCCGGCCGTGCCGGTCACCGACCTGAAGATCATGACCGTCGAGGAGCCGCATCGCGAACTGCCGATCGGCGAGGTCGGCGAGCTGTGGTGCAAGGGGCCCCAGGTCGTTCGCGGCTACTGGAACAAGCCGGAAGCCACCGCCCAGACCTTCATCGACGGCTGGGTGAAGACCGGCGACCTGGCCCGTCTCGACGCTGAAGGCTTCTGCTTCATCATCGACCGCGCCAAGGACATGCTGATCCGCGGTGGCGAGAACATCTACTGCATCGAGGTCGAGAACTGCCTCTATGACCACCCGGCGGTGATGGACGCGGCTCTGGTCGGCGTTCCGCACAAGACCCTCGGCGAGGAACCGGCGGCTGTCGTCACCCTCAAGCCGGGCACGACCGCCACCGAGGCCGAACTGCGGGCCTTCGTCGCCGACCGTCTGGCGGCCTTCAAGGTGCCGGTCAAGGTCGTCTTCTGGCACGAGACCTTGCCACGCAACGCCAATGGCAAGATCATGAAGAACGAGCTGAAAAAGGTGTTTGTGGAGGGCTGATCCAGCCCTCCTGCGAAGGGGGCGGCATGGTTCAGTCCAGGGCACAGACGGTCGATGACTTCCTGCTGGAGGTCTCCGATGACCGCCGCCCGGCCCTCGCGCGGCTCCGGGGTCTCTGTCTGGAGGCCTTCGGGGCCGAGCACGAGCGGATGGCCTTCGGGATGCCGGCCTATGGTGACCCGAAGAACCCCTGGATCGCCTTCAACAGCCAGAAGCAGCACATCGCCCTTTATGCCGGCCAGGACGCGATCGCCCGGTTTGGCGGCAGCCTCGGCAAGGCGAGCTTCGGCAAGGGCTGCATCCGCTGGAGCAAGCCCGACGCCATGAAGTTTGAGGTCATTGCCGACATCGTCGCCGACGTGGCGGCCCGCAAGGCTTCGGCCTGCGGCTAAACGGCCCCCGCTCCCACGGGGGCCGTTGATCGTTCAGAGCGAGGTCGGCGGCTTGCGGTGCGCCCAGGGCTGGGCCGCCTCCAGCTGGTAGGCCAGCTCGAACAGGCGCTTTTCGCCGCCGATCCGTCCGGCGAAGTGGACCCCGACCGGCAGGCCGTCTGCCGTCCAGTGCAGGGGCACGCTCATGGCCGGGGCTCCGGCCACATTGTGCAGCGGCGTGTAGCCGACATAGGACAGCAGCCGCGCCTGCAGGGTCTCGAAGCTGACATCGCCGCTGACGAAGCCCAGATCGGCGGGCACATGGCCCAGCACCGGCGACAGGATTACGTCATAGCGGGTCAGCCAGGTGTCATAGGCCTTGGCGGCAGCCTGCAGGCGTTCGACCACGGCAGGAATGTCGCCGGGCTTCAGGCCCCGCACCAGCTCGGCCATGCCCAGGGTGAACGGCTCGAGCACCGAAGCATCGGCCGGACGGCCCATGGCCTTGCTGACCCCCGCCGCAAGCTCGGCCGCTCCGGTCGACCACAGGGCGGTGAAGTCGCGTCCGAACTGGTTGCCGTCGATCGGCCAGTGGGTCGTCTCGACCTTGTGACCGAGGCTTTCCATCAGCTTGGCGGCCGACTCGACGGCCTGGACGACCTCGGGGTCCGGACGCAGGCCGGTGCCGGTTTCCATCAGCAGACCGACCTTCAGGCGGCCCTTGCCGGGTCCGGTAACCACGCCGATCGGGGCGAAGGTTGCTCCGGCCTCGGTATCCTCGCTGACGGCGAACAGGGCGGCCGAGTCACGCACGCTGTGGGTCACGCAGTGGGCGACGGACAGGTCGATGCCCTTGTTGTTGGGACGGCCGTCCAGCATCCGGCCGCGCGAGGGCTTCAGGCCGAACAGGCCGCAGTTGGAGGCCGGGATGCGGATCGAGCCGCCGCCGTCGGTGGCATGGGCAAACGGCACGATGCCGGAGGCGGTCGCCGCGGCGGCTCCGCCCGATGAGCCGCCGGAGGAATGGCCGAGGTTCCAGGGGTTGCGGGTGGGCAGGAAGCCCATCGGCTCGGTGGTCGGCAGGAAGCCGTATTCCGGGGTCGCCGACTTGCCGATCACGACCAGTCCGGCCCGGTCATAGGCATCGATGAACGGGGTCTGGGCCTTGACCGGCTTCGCACCGAGCGAGCTGCGCGACCCGAAACGGGTGGGCAGGCCGATATAGGGGTCCAGATCCTTGATCAGGAACGGCACCCCGGCGAAGGGGCCGCTGATCTGGCCGCTGCGGGCCTTGTCGAGGGCGCGGTCGAAGTCCGAGGTGACGATGGCCCCGAGCTTGGGCTGCAGGGCTTCGGCCTTGCGGATGGCGGCCTCGACCACCTCGACGGCACTGACCTCCTTGCGGCGGATGCGGCCGGCCAGTTCAGTGGCATCGGGCGTCCAGGCGGGCGGGGCGGCGGCCGGGCGTGGCTTGGCCCCGGCCGAGGATGCAGCGGCAACGGCCGCAGTGGCGACCATCAGGCCGCGACGACTGAATTTCATGTGGAGCCTCCCAGGCGACCGGCGTCTTGCGCGCCGGTGAATGCCGATCAGTTGAGCCTGAAGCGCGCAGGTCTGCAAGGGCGTGCGGCGGGTCAAAGCCGGTCCGGCCTGCCTGAACGTCCCCGAAATACAGGTTCGAGATCAGCGGTTTGGAGCCTGTTCTTTACCAATAGGCTTTCCCACCGGCCGTAAAGTCCTCTAGACCCCGCCCATGACCCGTAGACGCATTGATGTCCTGCTGATGGAGCGGAGCCTGTTCGACAGCCGCGCCAAGGCCCGCGAAGCGATCGAGGCCGGCCTGGTCCATGCCGATGGCGTGGTGGTGCGCAAGCCTTCGGAAATGGTCGAGGAGCATGTCTCGATCCGCGCCTCGGCGGCCCATCCGTGGGTCGGTCGCGGGGCGCTGAAACTGGTCCATGCCCTGGACCTTTGGCCGATCGCTGTGGAGGGCAAGGTGGCCATCGACGTCGGGGCCTCGACCGGCGGCTTTACCGAAGTGCTGCTCAGTCGCGGCGCGGCCAAGGTCTATGCCGTCGATGTCGGCCGCGACCAGCTGCATGCCAGCCTCGCGGAACACGAGCGGGTCGTCGACCTGTCGGGAACCGATGCCCGGCTGCTCGACACCAGCTGGATCGCCGAGGACCCCGACCTGATCGTCAGCGACGTCAGCTTCATCTCGATGACCAAGGCCCTGCCGGCGGCTCTCGAGCTGGCTCCGGCCGGTGCGGATCTGGTGACCCTGGTCAAGCCGCAGTTCGAGGCGGGACGGGAGCATGTCGGCAAGGGCGGCCTGGTCAAGGATCCGGAGACCATCGCCCGGGTCCATCGCGAGATCATCGCCTTCCTCGAGGAGTCGGGCTGGATGGTGATGGGCCAGGCCGAGAGTCCGATCACCGGTGGCGACGGCCAGGTCGAGGGCCTGCTCTGGGCGCGTCGCCAATAGCAAAACGGCCGCCGGTGATGCCCCGGCGACCGTTCAGAACTTCACGAAATCCCATTTTGCGTCAGGGCCTTATGGCAAGCCCCTCAGGTCCTTAGTCAACGACCTGATAGCGGCCGGCGGCATCCGGGCAGACCCGGACAAAGCGCTTCTGGACGCGACCGTCCGGCAGATAGATCGGGCTTTCGGCCAGGGTGCAGCCATTGGTGTCGGGGCCCCGTTCGGTGACGCGGTAGCTGTCGCGGCGATAGGCATCGCGCTCGGCCTCGCGGCGGGCGTCCTCGTAGCGGCTCTCGGCATAGGTCGGATCGTCATAGCCGGGGCCGTCATTGGC
>NZ_QAII01000067.1:0-11119 GCF_003060965.1 Caulobacter sp. HMWF025
GACCTGGACGGAGTCACTCGCCCCCTCCGCGCCTGCGGCGCTCCTCCCCCTTAGGGGGAAGATGAAGCGTGCCGATCTGGTCTTCCCCCTATGGGGCAGGAGGGGTGCGAAGCGGCCCGGAGGGGGCCAGGGTTTGCCGCCTACCCCCGCGCCTTCACCGGGGCGGCACCGTCGACATAGGCCTCGTTCAGATAGACCTCGGCCTCCTGTGGCGACAGGGCGGGCGCATAGCCGAAGCCCTGGCCGTAGTCGCAGCCCAGGGCCTGCAGGGCGTGGGCCATCTCGGCGTTCTCGACGCCTTCGGCGACCACTTCCAGATCGAGATCCTGGCCCAGCTTGACCACCGAGCGGACGATCTTGGCCGAGCCTTCGTTGGCCCCCATGGTGCGCACGAAGTAGCGGTCGATCTTCAGCGTGTCGAACGGCAGGCGGGTCAGGTACTGCAGCGACGAGAAGCCGGTGCCGAAATCATCCAGGGCCAGGCCGGCCCCCGCATCGCGCAGGGTCTGCAGGATCACCGCCGCGCGCTCGGGATCGCGCATGATGTCGCTCTCGGTGACCTCCAGCTTGAGGGCCCCGCGCGGCAGGTTGTTGATCTTCAGCACCTGGGCCACGTCGTGCACCAAGCCCGGGCGGTCGATCTCGCCGGTCGACAGGTTGACGCTGACGGTCAGGGCCCCGACCGCCGGATGGCTGGCCCGCCAGGCGGCCAGTTGGCGGCCGGCGGTGCGCATCATGTGCTCGCCCAGCTCGCTCATCAGCCCCATCTCCTCGATCAGGGGCAGGAATTCGTCGGGCGGCAGCATGCCCCTGCGCGGGTGAAGCCAGCGGGCCAGGGCCTCGAAGCCGGACAGCGCGCCGGTCGACAGCCGGACGACCGGCTGGAAATAGGGGGTGATCTCGCCGCGGGCGATGGCCCCGCGCAGGTCGGCCTCGAGGGCCAGTCGAGACAGCCCGTCGGTCTCCATCGAGCGGCCATAGGCGGCAGCCCCGCCGCGCCCGACCGAGGCGGCGGCCTCGACGGCCAGTTCGGCCCGCCGCAACAGCTCGGTCGCCTCGGGGGCGTCCTCGCCGCCTTCGGTCGAAACCGCGCCGATCGACAGGGTGGGATGGATGTCGAAGCCTGCCACCCGCAGGGGCTGTTCCAGGGCCGTGCGCAGCATTTCCGCCGGCTCGAAGCCGCGCGGCTCGCACAGCACGGCAAACTCGTCCTCGCCGATGCGGCCCATGACCGCGCTGGCCGGGAAGGCTGCGGCCAGACGCGACCCGAGGGCGGCCAGGACCAGATCGGCACGCTCGTGGCCGAGGGCCTCGTTCAGGCGACGCAGCCGGTCGACATCGGCGACGACCAGTTCATGCATGCCCTCGGTCCGCAGGCGCTCGCGGGCCTGGGCGATAAAGCTCTTGCGGTCCAGCAGGCCGGTCAGGTCGCAGCGACCCGAGGCCGAGAATTTCACTTCCGGGGCGACCACACCGGCGGCGCGCACGCCCTCTTCCAGCCAGACCCCGCGCCAGATGCAGGTCTCGGATCCGCGCATCCGCAGCCGGGCGACGACCTCGGAGCCGGGCTCACGCGAGCGGAGCACCTCCTCGGCCTGGGCCCGGTCCTGGGGCATGGTCAGGGCGCGGAAGGCGGCGGAAGAACATTCGGGGGCAAGGGGCCCAAGGCCCAGGGCGCGGGCCGAACCGTTGACGCGCAGGCGGTCGGCTTCAGGTTCCCAGATCCACAGCGCGACATCAGCCGCGCCCAGCGCCTCGAGAGTCGCTGTGGTGTCCCAGATCCGACGGTCCGTAGCCCGAAACGACATTACCGATCCCACGCCCGAATGGCGCCCTTCGCCGGACCGGGTCGCTAGAGTCGCGATACAAGTCCGAACAAACGATGATCTCGCCACTCGCCGTTAATTTTCAAATAAGCGCGGGCATAACCCTCTTCTGAAAAGCCACATTTCAGCAGAAGCGAGGCCGAAGCGGCATTTTCCGGCATGCAGGCCGCCTCCAGCCGGTGGAGGCCGATTCCCTCGAAGGCGAAGCGGATCACCGTGGCGACGGCGTCGCTCATATGGCCCTTGCGGGCATGGCTCTGGCCGACCCAGTAGCCGATGGTGCCGCTCTGCGAGACCCCGCGCCGGACGTGAAACAGCCGCACGGCCCCGATCAGGGCATCGTCGGATTTGCGGAACACGAAGAACGGCCAGGCCTCGCCGGTCTCCAGCTCGCGGGCATAGGCCCCCAGACGGCTGCGAAAGGCGCGACGGCCCAGATCATCGTCGAGCCAGGTCGGTTCCCAGCGTTCCAGAAAGTTGCGCGAGGTCCGGCGAAGCTCGGACCAGGCCCGGTAGTCTTCCAGCCGTGGCGGTCGAAGATAGACGCCCCTGCCCTGCAGTTTCAGGCCGGGGCGCGGGCGCAGGATCGGAAAGAAGGTCGGCACGGACATCCCCGGTCGCGGCCGGGGCACGCGACGTTCGAGCACTGGACAGATCGGCCGGTCAGGACCCGAGCGCCGGGTGGTGCACCGTCCGGACCGTCCCCTCTTCTAGCAGACCGACACGCGATCGTCAGGCCGCGGAGAACAGGGCTTTCTCGAAGGCCGGCCCCGCCTTGAGGGCCCCCTTCGCGCCGAGGACCGCCGTCGCGCAACGCCGGCCGTCCAGTAACCGCTGGCCCAGCCGGACGATATCGGCCGGGGTCACCGCATCGACCTCATAGGCGAGCTCGGCTGTGGGGTAGAGCCGGTCGAACAGCAGCACCTGGCCGGCGGCCTGCTCGGCCCGCGACAGGGGCTGCTCGCGGGCCATGAACATGTGGGCCTTCAGCTGGGCCTTGGCGCGGGCCAGCTCGGCCGGCTCGATGCGGCGGGCCAGGGCGAGCAGCTGCTCGGCGCAGACCTTCGCGGTCTCGACCGCGTCCTTGGCCGCGCAGCCGGCATAGATGCCCAGCGCCCCGTGGTCGGCATAGGTGTCGGAATAGGCATCGATATTGTAGGCCAGACCCCGCTTCTCGCGGGCCTCCTGGAACAGACGCGACGACATCCCGCCGCCCAGGCATTCGGCGAAGATCCGCAGGGCGAAATAGTCCTGCTCGCGCGCGCCGCAGGCCGGCAGCATGAACACCAGATGCGACTGCTCCAGCTTGCGCACCTCGGCCTCATGCCCGCCGACAAACGGCGCGCCGGACGGCTCAGGGACGCCCGGCACGGCCGGCATGTCGCCAAAAGCCGCCTGCGCAGCGGCCAGCAGCTCGGCCTCGCTGACCGCGCCGGTGGCGCTGACCAGCAGGCGGTCGGGGGCATAGAGCGCGCCCCGCCAGTCGGACAGGGCCTCCGTGGTGGCGGCATTGACGGTCTCGACCGAGCCGAGGATCGGGCGGGCCACCGGATGGTCGCCCCAGGCCGCCTTCTGGATCAGGTCGAAGACATAGTCGTCGGGCGCATCGGCAGCCTCGGCGATCTCCTGCAGCACCACCTGCTTCTCGCGGGTCAGGTCGGCCGGATCGAGGGTGGGACGCAGCAGCAGGTCGGCGATGACCGCCATGCCCAGCTCCAGCCCGCCCTTCAGGGCCCGGACCTGGAAACTGGTGCGCTCATAGCCCGTAGCGGCATTGATCGAGCCGCCCTGGCTTTCGATCACCTCGACAATGTCGCGCGAGGTGCGTGTGCCGGCCCCCTTGAAGACCATGTGTTCCAGCAGGTGAGACCAGCCCGACCGGGCCGGATCCTCCCAGGCCGCGCCGCGCCCGGCCACGACGCTGAGCGCCAGGGTCTCGAGCCCCGGCATGGGATCGCAAACGACCCGGACGCCGTTGGGGAGGGTGTGGAGGGTGGTGGTCATCAGCAACCCTCCCCCTGAAGGGGGAGGCGACCGAAGGTCTGTGGGAGTCGTCGGCAATGAGTCGTCAGGCCTTCCCCCTCCGTCGGCTTCGCCGACACCTCCCCCTTCAGGGGGAGGATTTGCGAAAACGCCCTCACGTATTGGCCGCGAAGGTCCGGACGAAGGCCTTCACCGTCTCGCCGCTGGCGGGCAGGCGGTCGAAGCGCTCGGGCTTTTTCGACAGGTCGGGGGTGGTCCGCGGAGTCGCGGGCACCAGGCCACAGGCGGCGGCCACGGCTTCGGGGAACTTGGCCGGATGGGCGGTGGACAGGACCACCACCGGCGTCGTCGCATCCTCGAGGCGGACGCCGGCCGCCGCCGCCACGCCGACGGCGGTATGCGGGTCGATGACCTCGCCGGTCTCGTTGAGGGTGGCCAGCATGGTCTTGGCGGTATCGGCCTCGCTGACCGACGCACCGCGGAACAGCTCGCGCATCATCGCAAAGGCCGAGGGCGGGATGTCGATCAGACCGCTGTCGGCAAAGCCCCGGAAGGCGCGGCCGGTCTCGACGCCGTCGCGGCGCACGGCCTCGAAATAGAGCCGCTCGAAATTGGAGGCCACCTGGATGTCCATGGCCGGGCTCTGGGTCGCGGCCACCGCGCCCCGGGCATAGCGGCCCTCCTCGAAGGTGCGGGCCAGGATGTCGTTGGAATTGGTGGCGGCGGTGATCTGGGCGATCGGCAAACCGAGCTTGCTGGCCACGAAGCCGGCATAGGCGTCACCGAAATTGCCCGTCGGCACCACGAAGGCCACAGCCCGCTCAGGCGCGCCCAGGGCCACGGCGGCGGTGAAGAAATAGACGCTCTGGGCGGCGATCCGCGCCCAGTTGATCGAGTTGACGCCCGACAGGTCCACAGCATGGCGGAACTGGTCGTCCTGGAAGGCCTGCTTGACGATGGCCTGGCAGTCGTCGAACGAGCCCTGGATCGAGACGCAGGCCACATTGGCGTCGGTGGCCGTGGTCATGAACCGGCGCTGGACCTCGCTGATCCGGCCTTCGGGGAACAGGGCCACGATGCGGGCATTCTTGCGGCCCCGGAAGGCCTCGACCGCCGCGCCGCCGGTATCGCCCGAGGTGGCGCAGATGATGGTCATCTTGCGCGACTGGCGCTCCAGCACATAGTCGTACAGCCGCCCCAGCAGCTGCATCGCCACGTCCTTGAAGGCCAGGGTCGGGCCGTGGAACAGCTCCAGCAGGAAGCGGTTGGGAGCCAGCTGCTTCAGCGGCGTCACGGCGGTGTGGGCGAAGGTGGCATAGGCCTCCTCGCACATCTGGGCCAGGTCCTCGCGCGGGATGTCGTCGCCGACGAACTTGCCGACCACCTCGGTCGCCACCTGGGCATAGGTCATGCCGGCGAAGGCGGCGATCTCGGCCCTGGTGAAGCTGGGCCATTCGGCCGGCACATAGAGGCCGCCGTCCGGGGCCAGGCCCGCCAGCACGGCGTCGAGGAATCCGATCGGGGCGGCCTCGCCGCGGGTCGAAACGTAGCGCATCAGGGTCTCAGTCTCCGCCAGAGCATGGCGGCATAGATAAACAGCAGGGTTACGGCAAGACCGAACCACGTCAGGGCGTATTCCAGGTGCCGATTGGAAATTTCTGCCGGCAACGGTGCGGGGGTGATCCCGGCCGGGGCAGGCGTCTCGCGCTCGGCCATCAGGGCCAGGGGAGCCGGGGAAGCGCCGGCAATCGAGGCGACGGCCTGGGCCCGATCGCCGCCCAGCTGGGCCAGGGGGATCAGGATGCCTGTCACCTGGCCTGGTTCCACAAAGGCCCGGTCCGGGGCCTTGACCTGACCGGTCAGGTCCGGGACGACGCCGCGATCGACGAGGATCAGGCTGTAGGGTGCCCCTTCCAGCGCACAGAGCGCCTGGGCCCGCCAGACGACGTCACCGTCCCGGACCCCGTAGGCGAGGTTCAGGGGCGGCAGGCCAGTAGGATGACAATCGGCGGAGACCCGCGTCCAGGCCACGTCCACGCCCCGAACGGCCTGGGCAAGGACCGGCCCCACAGGAACCGCCGGAGCCGTCTTCAGCGTCTCGATCCGCCGGAGCAGGTCTTCCTTCCACGCCATCCGCTTCATCTGCCAGCCGCCGAGGCCGCAGAGAATCGCGAAGGCGATCGCGACGGCGATCGTCAGGCCGAACGGAAAGCCGGCCTTCTTCGCAACGGCAGGGGCCTCAGACATCGCGACGGCCCGCTTCGGAGGCCTTGTTGGCGACCTGGGCGGCGACCATCAGGCCCTTGGCCGGACGCATCAGACCAAGACTCAGGAACAGGGTCACCGGCAGCCAGACCACCAGCAGCAGCCAGACCGGCCAGCCCCAGGCGAACATCGAGAACAGCGTGCCGAAGGCCCCGACGCAGCCGGCGATCAGGATAATGAAGGTCGAGGCCCCGTCACCGGTCTCGTGGCGGCCCAGCTCAAAGCCGCAGGATTCGCAGACAGGCGCGATCTTCAGGAAGCCCTCGAACAGATAGCCCTCGCCGCACTTGGGGCAGTGGCCGGTCGCGCCGGCGAGGAAGGGGTTTACCTGGGCCATGCGGCCTCCCGAAAATGAAAAAGGCCCGGAACGCTGTCTGGCGTTCCGGGCCCCCTCGAAGCGTATGACCTAGTGCGTCGACGCGCCGAAGATCACGTAGATGAAGGCAAACAGGAACAGCCAGACCACGTCGACGAAGTGCCAGTACCAGGCGGCGGCTTCGAAGCCGAAGTGCTGCTTGGGGGTGAAGGCCCCGTTCATCAGGCGGATCAGGCAGACGATCAGGAACAGCGTGCCGACGAACACGTGGAAGCCGTGGAAGCCGGTGGCCAGGAAGAAGGTCGAGCCGTAGAGGCCCGAATTGGCGGCCGCTTCCGAATAGAACAGCTGCTCGTGATTGATGTGGGCATATTCGTAGAACTGGATCGCCGTGAACAGCGCGCCGAGCAGGATGGTCAGGATCAGGCCGTATTTGGCCCCCTTGCGGTCACCGACCTGCAGGGCGTGGTGGGCCCAGGTGACCGTCGTACCCGAGAGCAGCAGGGTCAGGGTGTTGACCAGCGGCAGGTGCCAGGGCGAGACGGTCTCGACACCGGCCGGCGGCCAGGCGGCCCAGGCGGTGCGGACTTCTTCGATGCTCGAAAGGGTGCGGTGCTCGTGGAACAGCGCCATCTCGAAGAACATCCAGAACCAGGCCACGAAGAACATCACTTCCGAAGCGATGAACAGGATCATGCCGTAGCGCAGGCCGATCGAGACGACCGGCGTGTGGTCGCCGGCCTTGGCTTCCTTGGCGACATCCGACCACCAGCCGAACATGGTGTAAAGGATGCCGGCAAAGCCTGCGGCGAAGATCGCCCAGTTGCCTTTTTCAATCCCGAACACGCCGCCCTTGAGCCAGCCGATCAGGCCGATGGCCATGATGGTGGCAGCCGCCGAACCCACGAAGGGCCAGGGGCTGGGCGGCAGGATGTGGTAGTCGTGCTTGACGGCGCCGTGGGCCATGGTGGTGCTAACCCTTATATCCCTTTGGTCGCGATGGCCGGTCCCCCCGCCGTCGCGCGTCTTGATGAAACGCTATAGCCCTCTAGACGGCGCGCCGCCAAGGGGTTGAACGATACGGGGCGTGGTCGAAGCGGTCTGTTTTTGCTTCGGATCGTCCAGAACGGCCGGGAAGAAGGTGTAGGAGAGGGTAATCTCGCCCTTGCCCTTGGTCTCCGGATCGTCCGCATATTGGGGATCGACGAAGTAGACCACCGGAAATTCGACCGTCTGACCGGCCGCAATCGTCTGGTTGCTGAAGCAGAAGCATTCCAGCTTCTGGAAATAGGGCCCCGCCTGTTCGGGCACCACATTGTAGATCGCGCGGCCGGTCATGGCCTTGTCGCTGTTGTTGGTGACCTTGAAAAAGGCCAGACCCGTATCGCCGATCCGCACCTGCTGACTGGTCTGCTCGGTCGAGAAGCTCCAGGGCAGCTCGCGGATGTTCGAATCGAATCGGATGGTGACCTTGCGGTCGAGGATGCGGGTCGGGGCCAGCTCGGCCTTGCGCACCGTGCCGTCGAAGCCGGTCATCTGGCAGAACAGCTTGTAGAGCGGCACCGAGGCGTAGGCGGCACCGACCATGCCGAAAAAGGCGGCCGCGCAGATCAGGGCAACGCGCGCATTGCGCTTGCCGGCCAGCGCCTTGACGGGATCAGAAGGGACGATGCGCGACATTTCCGCCAAGCCTCACCAGAGTCACCACAAAGATCAGAATCACAAAGGCCACAAGACCCAGACCCAGGGCAATGTTTCGCCCCTTGCGGGCCCGGGCGGCCGCGTCGTCCTCGACGAGTTTGGTCATGACAGCAACTCCAGCGCTTTGACCCCGACGACCGCCTCGCCAAGCAGGGCGGCAAACAGGGCGAACAGGTAGAGAATCGAGAAGGCGAACAGATTGCGGGCAGCCTTGGCGCCGGCCGCCTTGGCATCCTCGCTGACCTCATAGAGGTCGCGGTCAGCGGCGCGCGGATCGGCGGCATCGCCGGCCTTGCTCAGATAGACGCGGACGGCCAGCAGCAGGAACACCGCCCCGCCCAGGGCCGCAACGGCGAGGTAGAGCGGGCCGCCCAGGCCCGTCAGGACCGGCGACAGGCAGATCGGGATCAGGATCAGGCTGTAGAGCAGGATCTGCAGGCGCGTGGCCTTGGCCCCCTTGACCACCGGCAGCATCGGCACCCCGGCCTTGGCATAGTCGGTGGTGATGTAGAGCGACAGCGACCAGAAGTGCGGCGGGGTCCAGAAGAAGATGATCGCCACCATCAGCCAGGCGTTCAGCGGGGCCGAGCCGGTGGCGGCCGCCCAGCCGATGGCCGGCGGCAGGGCCCCGGCGAGGCCGCCGATGACGATGTTCTGGGTCGTCCAGCGCTTCAGCCACATGGTGTAGACAACGGCGTAGAACAGGATGGTGAAGGCCAGCAGCCCGGCCGCCAGCCAGTTCACGGCCATGCCGAGCAGCATCACCGAAAACAGCGACAGCACGACGCCGAGGGCGGCGGCGTCGTCGCCGCGGATCTTGCCCGACGGCACGGGCCGGCCGCGCGTGCGGCGCATCAGGCCGTCGATGTCGGCATCGAACCACATGTTGAGTGCGCCGGAGGCCCCGGCCCCCACGGCGATGCAGAGCACGGCCACGGCCGCGAGGATCGGATTGACCGGCGCGCGGGCCGCCAGCAGGCCCGTCAGGCCGGTGAACACCACCAGCGACATGACGCGGGGCTTGAGCAGCTGGAAGTAGTCCTGCCAGCGCGCAACCTGGGTCTCAGGCAGCGCGTCCGCTTCGGGCGCGGCGGGATCCGGGGTCATGGCGGCGGTCATCGACATCGATACTTGTTTATAGCGATCTTTATGGGCGAAGGGCGCGGCCCGGACCCTTAAGTGGTCCAGACCGCGCCCCCGCGTTTCAGTCTGTCTTCAGGTCGGCGATCAGTGGTGATCGTCTTCCTTGATCACCGGCGGCTCGCTGAACTGGTGGAACGGCGGCGGCGAAGACAGGGTCCACTCCAGGGTGGTGGCACCTTCGCCCCACGGATTGGCCTCGGCCTTGCGGCGACGGATGGCCGCTTCCAGCAGCAGGATAAGGAACACCACCACGCCGACGACCGTGATCAGGTAGCCGACCGTGGAGACGTAGTTCCACTTCGCGAAGGCTTCCGGATAGTCGACATAGCGACGCGGCATGCCCTGCAGGCCCAGGAAGTGCTGCGGGAAGAAGATCAGGTTGACGCCGACAAACATGATCCAGAACTGCAGGCAGCCCAGGAACTCGTTGTACTTCACGCCCCACATCTTCTCGAACCAGTAGAAGAAGCCGGCGAAGATGGCGAACACCGCGCCCAGCGACAGCACGTAGTGGAAGTGGGCGACGACGTAATAGGTGTCGTGCAGGCTGTAGTCGATGCCGGCATTGGACAGGACCACGCCGGTGACACCACCGACCGTGAACAGGAAGATGAAGCCGATCGCCCACAGCATGGGAGTCTTGAAGCTGATCGAGCCGCCCCACATCGTGGCAATCCAGGAGAAGATCTTCACGCCGGTCGGCACCGCGATGATCATCGTGGCGGCCACGAAATAGGCGCGCAGGTTGATGCTCATGCCGACGGTGTACATGTGGTGCGCCCACACGACGAAGCCGACGAAACCGATGGCGACCATCGCATAGGCCATCGCCAGGTAACCGAAGACCGGCTTCTTGGAGAAGGTCGAGACGATGTGGCTGATGATGCCGAAGCCTGGCAGGATCAGGATGTACACTTCCGGGTGACCGAAGAACCAGAACAGGTGCTGGAACATCACCGGGTCGCCGCCGGCGGCCGGGTCGAAGAAGTGGGTGCCGAAGTTACGGTCGGTCAGCAGCATGGTGATGGCGCCGGCCAGGACGGGCAGCGACAGCAGCAGCAGGAAGGCGGTGATCAGCACCGACCAGGCGAACAGCGGCATGCGGTGCAGGGTCATGCCCGGCGCGCGCATGTTGAAGATCGTGGTGATGAAGTTGATCGCGCCGAGGATCGACGAGGCACCGGCCAGATGGAGCGACAGGATCGCCAGATCCATGGCCGGACCCTTGTGGCCCGTGGTCGAGAGCGGCGGATAGATCGTCCAGCCACCGCCGAAGCCGTGGCCCGGACCGCCGTCGACGAACATCGAGGTGCAGAGCAGCACCCAGGCGGCGACCAGCAGCCAGAACGAGATGTTGTTCATCCGCGGGAAGGCCATGTCCGGCGCGCCGATCATGATCGGAACGAACCAGTTGCCGAAGCCGCCGATCATGGCGGGCATGACCATGAAGAAAATCATGATCAGGGCGTGGGCGGTGACCACGGCGTTATAGCCGTGCTTGCCCTTGAAGAGGCCCATCTGGGCCAGCATGCCGGTGTCCGAGAACACCTGGATGCCCGGCTCCATCAGTTCCCAGCGAATCAGGCCCGACAGGGCCCCGCCCACCAGGCCCGCCATGATGGCGAACAGGATGTAGAGGGTGCCGATGTCCTTGTGGTTCGTCGAGAAGAACCAGCGAGCGAAGAAGGGCGGCTTGTCGTCGGCGCCGTGGGCGTCGTCGTGATGATCAATGTCTGCGGCGTGAGCCATCGGACTAATCCTGCAATCTAAGTCTTAGACCGCCGGCGCGGCAGGAGCCGCGGCCGGGGCGGTGGCGGGAGCGGCGGCCGGGGTCGCGACAGCCGCGGCCGGAGCGGCGGCGTCAGCGACAGGGGCGGCCGCCGGC
>NZ_QAII01000067.1:11129-20732 GCF_003060965.1 Caulobacter sp. HMWF025
GGCATGTTGGAGTGTTCGCTGCCGCAGAGTTCCGAGCACTGGCCGTAATAGACGCCGGTCTTCTCGGCCTTGAACCAGGTTTCGTTCAGGCGGCCGGGGATGGCGTCGGTCTTCAGGCCGAAGGCCGGGAGGGCGAAGGCGTGGATCACGTCGGCCGCGGTGACCTGCACCCGGACCACCTGGTTGACCGGCACCACCAGGGCGTTGTCGGCGGCCAGCAGGTACGGGACCTTCTTGGCGTCGGCTTCGGCCTTGGTCAGCGGCAGGGAGGTGATTTCGCTGATCTTCTGGTCGGGATACTCGTAGCCCCAGTACCACTGGTAGCCGGTGGCCTTCACCGTCATGTACGGCTTGGGCATGTCGTTATAGGCGAACAGCAGCCGGAACGAGAAGATCGCGATGAACATCAGGATCAGCACCGGCACCACCGTCCAGACGATCTCGACGGCGGTGTTGTGGCTGAACTTGGCCGGGACCGGGTTGGACTTGGCGTTGTAGCGGATCACGATCCAGATGATCAGGCCCAGCACGAGCAGGGTGATGCCGGTGATGATCGGCATCAGAATGTCGTTATGGAACCAGATCGCATCATGCTTGAGCGATGAGGCGGCCGGCTGGAGGTCGATTGCCCCCGGCGTCGGCTGACCCATCAGATCGTCTGCGAGGGCCTGCCCCGCGAACATCATCGTGGCGGCGAGGGCAGAAACGCCCGTCAAGATCCGCCGCATCCCCTGAAATTGCGCCTTCATATCCCTCACGGCCCGTTTCGGCGACGCATTGCCGTTGATCGTTTGAGCTCGATCAACGCCACGCCGCGCCGACATGCACATTACAGTCAGGCTCGCGGTATCGCGCAATCGACTCACAAAAGGAGTCGCGGTCGCGCCCGCCCAACTGACCATTCTGCTGGCTGCATACGCGCATCGCCAGCGGTTGCCAAGCGCCTGAACTACCCGCCAAACCCTTCAGCGCAACGCCTCGCGGGTTCAATTGCGAAAGACTTTCAGAAACCCCCCTCCGTCGGCTCCGGATCATTACGTATCATTCATTGACAGCTACCTTGCGTCGCTCAGTACCCGGCGATAGAAGGGAGCATCAACGGAGGCGAGGACAACGTGCCGGAAGCCATTGAAATTCAACTGAAGAAGGGCGTGCTGGCACTCTGCGTGCTGGCCCTGCTGTCCCGCGGCGACAGCTACGCCTACGAAATTGCCAGCCGCCTGGCGAAGGACATCGATATGGGGGAGGGTACAATCTATCCGCTGATGCGCCGCATGCAGTCGGACGGGCTGGTGGAAACCTATCTGGTCGAGTCCCAGAGCGGTCCGCCGCGCAAATACTACCGCCTGACCCCGGCCGGACAGGCCAGCTTCACGCAGCAGAAGGCCGAGTGGGCCGCCTTCACCACGGCCGTCAACGACATCCTGGGAGCCGCCGCATGACCCGGCAAGAGTTCATGTCGAGGCTGCGTCGCGGCCTCTCGGGCCTGGCGCCCACCACCGTCGCCGACATCGTCGCCGACCACGAGGCCCACTTCGCCGAGGCCCTGGCCGCCGGCCGGACCGAGGCCGAGGCCGCCGAAGCCCTGGGCGATCCCGACCGCCTGGCGCGCGAGTTGCGGGCCGATGCCGGGCTCAAGCGCTGGGAGGAGACCAAGTCACCGTCCAATGCCGGTGCCGCCATCATTGCGCTGATCGGCCTCGGGGCCATCGACATCATGTTCCTGCTTCCCCTGCTGATGGGGATCCTGGGCGCGATGTTCGGCTTCCTGGTCGCCGTCGTGGCCCTGTTCATCTCGGGCGGGTTCGTCTTTGCCCTCGGCCCCCTGGCCCTCCCGCCCGGTGGCCCGATGACGGCCTTCATGATGGGGGTGGGACTTATGGCCGCAGCCACCTGCATCGGCGCCCTGCTCACCCTGGCGGCGATCGGCCTCTTCAATGCGGTCGTCTGGTACGCCCGCCTGCACTTCCGGCTCCTGAAGCCGGCCATCGAACAGCAAGCCTGAGGGGGCCACCATGATCCGCAACCTGCTCATCATCGCCGGGGCCAGCTTTGTCCTGACCCTCGGCTGCGCCGCCGGCGTCGCCGCCCTGGCCGGACCCACCCTCATGAAGGAGGGCTGGACCATCACCCTGGACGACGACGATGCTCGCGACCGCCACATCAATCTCCAGTCGGCCGAGACCCTGCCCACCCTGAATCGCACCTTGGCCTGGAGCGGCGGCGACCTGCTGCACGTCGATGTGCCGTGCGATGTCGAATATGTGCAGGGCCCGGCCGGCAAGATCGAGGTCAGTGGCCCGAAGGATCTGGTCGAGGGCCTGAAGATCGCCGGCGGCGTGATTACGCTGGACCGTCGCAGTGACCGGGAAAGCCTGACCGTCGACCGCATGGGCATCCGTGTCCTGAGCGACGCCGAGCGCCTGAAGATCGTGGTCACCGCCCCCGGTGTCCGCAAGTTCGAGCTGGACGGCTCGGGCGACCTGACCATCCGCGACTTTGACCAGCCCGAGCTTTCGGTCAGCCTCAGCGGCAGCGGCGAGGTCTCGGCCCGGGGACGCACGACGCGCCTTGTCCTCAACTCGACCGGGTCCGGCGCGGCCCGTCTCGAGGACCTGAAGACCAAGGATGCCGTCGTGGCCCTGGCCGGCAGCGGCGAGGCCGACATCGCACCGTCCGGCGCGGTCAAGGTCAGCATCAGCGGCAGCGGCGACGTCAATCTGGAGACCGAAGCCGCCAGCGTCGTGGCGGAAACCTCCGGCTCCGGCTCGGTTCGCCACAACTACTGAACCGGGCCCTCTGTCCGGCAACGACCAAGGGGCGGGGTGACGGATGCGTTTCGAACGCTTACCTGTAAGCGTATGAACGCTCCCTCCTTCGCCCCTTCCCTGCTTGACGCCGCCGGCGTCGATCCCGACCGCGCCCGCCAGATCCTCGGCGAGGCCCTGGCCGGCGCCGATGACGGCGAACTGTTCCTCGAAAAATCCGAGAGCGAGGCCTTCGTTTTCGACGACGGCCGGCTGAAGTCGGCCTCCTATGATTCGGGCGAGGGCTTCGGCCTGCGCGTCGTGGCCGGAGAGACGGCGGGCTATGCCCACGCCGCCGAGATTTCCGAAGCCGCCATCGGCCGGGCCGCCGCCTCGGCCAGCCTCGCCAAGCGCGGCTATGCCGGGGTCAGCGCCGAAGGTCCCCGTTCGACCAATGAGCGTCTGTATGGCGAGGATGATCCGATCACCTCGCCGGCCTTCTCCGACAAGGTCTCGCTGCTGCAGGAGATCGACGCCTTTGCCCGGGGACGCGATCCGCGCGTCGTCCAGGTCATGGCCTCGATGGCCGGCGAGCGGCGGGTCATCGAGATCCTGCGCGCCGACGGCAAGCTTGTGCGCGATGTCCGCCCGCTGGTGCGGGTCAATGTCCAGGTCACCGTCGAAAAGGATGGCCGCCGCGAGAGCGGTTCGTCCGGTGCGGGCGGCCGGGCCGGCTTTGCCGCCTGGATCAGCCCCGACAAGTGGCAGGAGCAGGTCGACGAAGCCCTGCGCATGGCGCTGGTCAATCTGGACGCCGTCGCCTGCCCGGCCGGCGAGATGGACGTGGTCCTAGGCCCCGGCTGGAACGGCGTGCTGCTGCACGAGGCCGTCGGCCACGGCCTGGAAGGCGACTTCAACCGCAAGGGTATTTCGGCCTTCTCCGGCCGCATCGGCGAGCGCGTGGCGGCTCCGGGCGTCACCGTGTTCGACGACGGCTCGCTGGCCGGTCGTCGCGGCTCGCTGACCATCGATGACGAAGGGACGCCGACCGAGCGCACCATCCTGATCGAGGACGGCATCCTGGTGGGCTACATGCACGACCGGATGAGCGCCCGCCTGATGGGCATGGAGGCCACCGGCAACGGCCGCCGCCAGTCCTATGCCCACATGCCGATGCCGCGCATGACCAATACCGGCATGCTGGCCGGCAACGACGATCCCGCCGAGATGATCGCCTCGATGAAGCGCGGCCTCTACTGCGCCAATTTCGGAGGCGGTCAGGTCGACATCACCAACGGCAAGTTCGTCTTCCAGTGCACCGAGGCCTATCTGGTCGAGGACGGCAGGATCACCGCCCCGGTCAAGGGTGCCACCCTGATCGGCGACGGCCCCAGCGCCCTGACCCGTGTGACCATGATCGGCAACGACTTCGACTTCGATCCCGGCATCGGGGTCTGCGGCAAGTCGGGCCAGGGCGTCCCGGTCGGCGTCGGCCAGCCGTCCCTGAAGATCACCGGCCTGACCGTGGGCGGCACAGCGGTTTAGGCACCGCCTGGGTCCCGGCGCTCCCCCCGGCCTTCGCCGGGGTCCGGCCGGGACGACAGGCTTTTGGCTTGGTTCAGCGGCTCACGCAGACCCCAACAAAAAAGGCCCCGGATCGCTCCGGGGCCTTCGTTGTTTCAGGGCCGCAGGTCTAGTGACCCGTGGTCGACGCCTGGGTCTCGTCCGAGCCGTGCGACCACTTCTTCAGGATCGGCGACAGGATCAGGAACAGGATCCCGATTCCGATCGACACCAGGCCGATGACGTTGAAGACCTTCAGCGAGGCCGCCAGGGCCGCGCCGGGGTCCAGCACCTGGCCACCGACCGTTTCGGTGGCGGTCAGGCCGGCGATCTTGCCGCCGACCCACTGGGCGATGGCCACGGCCAGGAACCAGACGGCCATCATGAACGACACGACCGAGGCCGGCGACAGCTTGGTCATCTGCGACAGGCCGACCGGCGACAGGCACATCTCGCCGGTGGTGTGCAGCATGTACATCAGCACCAGGAAGATCAGCGGCATCCGGAAGGCCCCGTCCGCGAAGGTCGAACCCCATTGCAGGATCAGGAAGCCGGCACCGACCTGGGCCAGGGCGAGGCCGAACTTCACAACCGGATTGAGGTCCTGGCCACGCTTGCCGAGGAAGGTCCAGATCGCCGCGAAGATCGGGGCGAAGATCAGGATCCAGCCGGCATTGAGGGCCTGGGTCTGGGGGGCGTTGAAGCTGGTATTGACCCAGAAGGTCGAGGCCGGGTCGATGCCCGCCCTGGCCATCTGCTCGGGCGCACCCAGGGTCACGGCGGTGCCGAACAGTCGGATCGGTTCACGCACCAGGTCGAGCTGGACATTGGTCGAGGCAAACAGGCTGAGCGACGAACCGGCCTGTTCGAACAGGGTCCAGAACACCACCGCGCCGAAGATCAGGAACACGGCCAGGGCCAGACGCTCGCGCTCTTCCTTGACGCACTGGGTGGCCATGAACCAGCCGATATAGCCGAGCGAGGCCAGGATGCCGATGTTCAGGGCGATCCCGACGACCGCATTGTACTGCACGAGGAAGAACACGCCGATCACCCCGACCAGCGACAGGGCATAGATGGCCAGTTCGAAATTGACCGGACCGGCGACCTTGGCCTTCAGGACCTTGGGCTCGGGCGGCTCGCCCTTGCCCATCAGCCACGGCTTGCCCAGCACGAAGACGACGAAGCCCGCCGCCATGCCGACCCCGGCCAGGCCGAAGCCTGCCCACCAGCCGACCGTGACGCCCAGCAGGCCGCACAGGATCGAGGCCCAGAACGAGCCCAGATTGATGCCGTAGTAGTAGAGGTTGAAACCGGCGTCGCGACGCGGATCGCCCTGCGGATAGAGCTGGCCGACGATGGTCGAGATATTGGGCTTGAGGAAGCCGACGCCGACGATGATCAGCGACAGGGCCAGCCAGAAGATGTTGAGATACAGCGGATCGCGATCCTTCACGTCCAGCCTGTACTCGGCCTTGGGCAGAACGGCGGGCAGCGGCGCGGTGGCGGGCAGGCCCTTGATCTCGAAATCACCGGCCTTGGTGGCGGCGACCTCATAGGGCTTTCCGGCCACGACCAGCTTGGCGACCAGGTTCTGGCCCCGGCCTTCGGCCTGGAACTCATAGGTCTGGCCGGCATAGGTCAGGGTCTGGACGGCGGGCTTGCCCTCAACGGCCATGGCCAGGTGGCCGGCCACCAGCAGGATGGCCCCGAAGGCGACGGCCTTGCGCGTGCCCAGATACTTGTCGGCCAGGAAACCGCCGATCAGCGGCAGCAGATAGACCAGCGAGGTGTAGGAGCCGTAGTGGGCCGAGGCGACCTTCGGTTCGAACAGGAAGTGCTGGGTCAGATAGAAGATCAGGATCGCCCGCATGCCGTAATAGGAGAAGCGCTCCCACATCTCGGCGAAGAACAGGATGATCAGGCCCCGCGGGTGTTGGCGAAGCAGCTGGATAAGCACGGGAATACCGGTCACCAGCGTGACCAGAATCCCCAGGGCGATGACGATATTCATTCACAAACCTTGACGTGTTAACGGATCGGGGCGGCCATCATGGTTGTTTCGCCCTCGCCTCCCCCGGTTGGCCGGGAGAAGATCACGCGGCACGGCGTTTCACAAGCAAGGGCGTGCCTTGGCCCGTGCCCTGCCCTGCCGTGCCGCAGAAAAGCACGGTGCTGCTCCGAAACCGGAGCCTCACGCCGCCGCCGCCCTGCCCTCCCGAGCAGGACTGGGGCGCTATGACGCGGTGACGCGAAGCGCCGGGTAAGGTCCCATTAAGGGTACCGGGTGCTGCATGGGTTTCACGCCGCAGCGTCTAGCCCCCGCAGAAGGGCATTGGAGGAAACCATGGCTTTTGTCAGCCTGCATCATGCGCCGTCGCACGGCACGCATCGCGGATTGAACCTGCAGCTGCCGCCCGTCGCCTGGATCCGCGTCGGGGCCCTGGCGGCCTGTATGGCCTTTTGGGTCGGCCTGGCAATGATCATCGCCGGCTTCGTATCCTGACCGGTTCAGGCCGGTCGCCGGGCCCTCAGGGCCTGGGCGATCGTGCCGTCATCCAGCCAGTCCAGATCCCCGCCCACCGGCACACCGCGCGCCAGCATCGTCACCGACACGCCTGAATTCGAAGCCGCCAGCCGGTCGGCCAGATAGTGCGCCGTCGTCTGGCCGTCCACCGTGGCCGGCAGCGCCAGAATCACCTCGCTCACCTGCCCCTCCCCGGCCCGCACCAGCAGCTCGCCGATTCGCAGCGCCTCGGGCCCGATCCCGTCCAGGGCAGACAGCAGTCCGCCCAGCACGTGGTAGCGGCCCTTGAACTGGCCGCCGCGCTCCATGGCCCATAGCGACCCCACCTCCTCGACGACGCAGATCAGCCGGCCGTCACGGGTTTCGTCGCTGCAGACCGCGCAGGGGTCAGACGTATCCAGCGAGCCGCAGGTGGAGCAGGTGCGCACCTTGGCCTGGGCGTCGACCATGGCCGCCGTCAGCGGGGCCAGCAGAGTGTCGCGCTTCTTCAGCAAGGCCAGCGCCGCGCGCCGACCCGAACGCGGACCCAGCCCCGGCAGCTTGGACAGCAGGGCGATCAGTCGCTCGATCTCGGGTCCTGCGGAGGCGGCCAACTCTAGAACTTCATGCCCGGCATGCCACCCATCATGCCGGCCATCGGCCCGGCGGCTTCCTGCATCAGCTGGGCCTGTTTGGCGTCGAGCTTCTTCTTGGCGTCGGCGTGGGCGGCGATGATCAGGTCGGCGATCACCTCGCCTTCGCCCGGCTGAACGAGGCTCTCGTCCATCAGCACCCGCACCAGCTCGCCCGAGCCCATCAGGGTGACGGTGACCATGCCGCCGCCCGAGGTGCCGTCCACGGTCAGTTCGGCCAGCCTAGCCTGGGCGTCGGCCAGTTTCTGCTGCATCGCCTGGGCCTGCTTCATCAGGCCGCCGAGGTCTTTCATCTCATGTCTCCACCTTACAAGCTGTCATCCCGGCCCAGCGCGCAGCGCGCCGAGCCGGGACCGTAGCAAACTCAGAACCTGTCGCGGTCCCGGATCTTCGCGCTACGCGCTCGTCCGGGATGACAGTTTTAGCGGCCTAGTCCTCGACCTCGTCCGGCTCAATCGGCGCGGCTTCGGGGCCGGGCAGCTTGCGGACTTCCAGCTCGGCCCCCGGGAAGGCGGCCAGCAGGGAAGCCACGAACGGGTCGGCGCGGATCTCGGCCATCGCCTCGCGATCCTCGCGCTTCTGGCGCTCCATCAGGGTCTCAGCCCCGCCGCCGCCCTCGGCCGCGACCAGCCAGGGCTGGCCGGTCCATTCCTTCAGCGCGCGCACCAGACGGCCGGCCAGATTGCCGGGCGCGCCGGGGGCGGGCTCATACGTGATGGCCCCGGGACGGAAGCTGATCGGCCGCACGAACTGTTCGACGTCGAGGCGCAGACCGATGTCGCGCTTCTCGGCGATCAGCCGCAGGACATCATCGAACGAGGCCAGCACCGGCAGGGCCGGCGCCGCCGCTGCGGCGGCCATGGGCAGGGCCTGGGCCGTGACGCCCCCGCCCGTACCCCCGCCACCGCCCAGCGAGCCGCCGCCCGGCGCGCCGCCGACGGGGTTGCCGTCGCGCAGGGCCTTCAGCGCCTCTTCCGGACCCGGCAGGTCGGCCGCATAGCACAGGCGGATCAGGGCCATTTCGGTCGCGGCCATGGCATCGGGCGCACGGCGCACCTCGTCATGGGCCTTCAGCAGCATCTGCCACAGGCGCGACAGGGTGCCGGCCGAGGTATGGGCCCCGATCGCGGCCAGGCGCGCGGCCTGCTCCCTGGGCAGGGTCAGGGCATCGGGCCCGAGCGCCTTGGCCACCGCCGCACCGTGGCAGTGGTCCAGCAGGTCCAGCATGACCACGACCGGATCGGCTCCGAAGCCCCACAGGGCCCGGAAGCCTTCAAGGGCGTCGGACGGCTTGCCGCCCATCACGGCCTCGAACAGGGCGATGGTCTGGCCGCGGTCGGCCAGGCCCAGCATGTCGCGGACCACGGCAGCCGAGACCGTGGCCCCGCGCTCGGCCTGGACAATGGCCTGGTCCAGCAGCGAGAGGCCGTCGCGCACCGAGCCCTCGGCGGCGCGGGCGATCAGGGCCAGGCCGTCGGCATCGACCCGCGCGCCTTCCTTGGCCGCGATGCGGTCGAAGTGCTTGACCAGCACGTCCGGCTCGACCCGGCGCAGGTCGAAGCGCTGGGTGCGCGACAGGATGGTCACCGGCACCTTGCGGATCTCGGTGGTGGCGAAGATGAACTTGGCGTGCGGCGGCGGCTCTTCCAGCGTCTTCAGCAGGGCGTTGAACGCCGCCGTCGACAGCATGTGCACTTCGTCGATGATGTAGACCTTGTAGCGCGCCTCGACGGGGGCGTAGCGCACCCCGTCCAGCAACTCGCGCATCTCGTCGACCTTGGTGCGGCTGGCGGCGTCCAGTTCCAGCACGTCCATGTGCCGGCCTTCGATGATCGACTTGCAATGGAAGCCGTCGACGGTGAGGTCGACCGACGGCTGGTGAACCGTCTCGGTCTCGTAGTTCAGGGCGCGGGCCAGCAGGCGGGCCGTGGTGGTCTTGCCCACCCCGCGCACGCCGGTCAGCATGAAGGCGTGGGCGATACGGCCGCTGGAGAAGGCATTGGCCAGGGTCCGGACCATGGCCTCCTGGCCGATCAGATCCTCGAAATTGCGCGGACGATACTTGCGGGCCAGCACGGTATAGGCCGCGCCGCTGTCCGGCGGGGTGTCGGCGACCACCGGGGCGGCCTATACC
>NZ_QAII01000068.1 GCF_003060965.1 Caulobacter sp. HMWF025
ATGTCGGCATAGCCGGCCAGCGAATCCACGCCTTCCTGGATGCGCGCGCCGCCGGCGTCGAACAGGCCGATCACCGGCGCGCCGACCTTCATGGCCAGCGCTGCACCTTGACGATCTTGGCCGCATGCGCGCCCGACAGCGAGCCGCCGAACACCGTGAAGTCCTTGGAGAACACATAGACGATCTTGCCGTTGATCGTGCCCCAGCCGGTGACCACGCCGTCGCCGGGGATCTTCTGCTCCTGCATGCCGAAGTCGGCGCAGCGGTGCTCGACGAACATGTCGAACTCCTCGAACGAGCCCTCGTCCAGCAGAAGCTCGATCCGCTCCCGCGCCGTCAGCTTGCCCTTCGCATGTTGGGCCGCAACCCGCTTCTCGCCACCCCCGGCGCGAGCCTGCTCACGGCGACGGTCCAGTTCTTCGAGGATAGTCAGCACGCAAAACGCTCCTGCTCGGACGTTACCGGCGGGGGCTATCCGCCCGCCCGGATTCCGAGGCGTAAAGCTGTGCGAGCGCGGAGGCAAGTGAAGGCCACTCGCCCGTTGCCCGCACCCGTTCAGCCGCGCAAGGCGTGGAACCACTGCTCGAGAACCTTGGCCTCAACCGCCAGAAGACGCGCACGGTGGACAGCTTCTGCATCCTGGCCCCAGGATTCGGCCTGAAAAATCTCCTCCAGCCGCGAGAGGTCCAGCGCGGTCTGTCCGCTGATCCGCCCTGCCCGAAGCGCAAGGGCCAGAACCGTTGAACCCAGCAGACCGGACCCGTAGGCCACGCCGGCGAGGTCAAAATCGCCGAGCGACAGGGCAAGCGCCTCAACAGCTGCCAACGTGGCCGGCGGCTGCGGCGCGTGGATGACGCCGTCGACCGGCGAAAGGGCCAGTCCATGCTCTGCCAGCGCCCAGTCGAGCAGTGGCTGCCAGTCGCGCTGCTGACGCTGGACCAGTGGCGTCGGATGCTCGGCGCGGTAACAAAGCAGGTCCGAGCCGGCATAGGCCGAAACCTCGAGGGCCACCTCGGCGCGGGTCACCGCAATTCGATCAATGGCGGTAAAAGCTAGTCGCGTCGCCGGCATCACCGAGGAATCGATCAGGGTCTCCTGCGCTTCCCATTCGGCGGCAATGAGCTCCGCGAGGGCTTGGCTGGGCATGATCAGGGGCGATCCCGCCGGCGACTTGGGGGCTCGCCCGTCCAGGAGCACGGCATAGCCGCCCGGCCTTGGTTCTACCGTCACGACCTTGTAAAAGCGATGCGGCTTATGGAGCAGATCGGGTTTTTCAGACACGCAAGACGTTCCTGTAGGCGGGCGGAGCGAACTTCACAGCCCGGCCGTTGATGGGTCAAACTCGGTGCAGAGCGCAAGTGTCGGCCGCCGTAGCCGGGGCTCCCGACATTGACCGCATGCCGGGAGAGACCACGTGGCCCTGGGATGAAGCCTCAGGTCGGCACAACATCGAAGGCCATCGTCAGCCGGTGATCCGGCGACGAAAACGGACGGGTTCCATGCCACATATAGGATGGGAACAGCACCAGCATACCAGGCTTGGGCATGACCTCGTGCTCGGCTTCCAGTCGGGGGCTTGTAATGCAGCCTGGCTGACCAAACCGGATCCAGCCCTCCCGCGTTTCGGCATCGGCTACCCCGCTGGGCAGGTCGAGATAGAAGGCTGACGATATCCACCCCTGCGGATGGACATGATCGGCGTGGAAACCGTTCGGCTGTAGGCGCACAGACCAGCCGCCGCTGAAGCGATAGCCGCCAGTCATGCGCGAACGGAGCGGGTCCTGCCCCGCTCCCAGATCGGTCAGGTACTGGGCCACTACCGTGGCAGCCTGCGCAAAGAAGGCCTGAAACAGCGGGTCGTCGGACTGATGCAGCGAGGGGATCTGACTCCCGCCTCTCAGCGACTGCTGCAGGGGATGGGCCCGATAGTCATGACGCTCGGCGAGCCGTTTCCGTAGGGCGTCGAGAAACGATTCAAGGCTGTGCCAGCCGGGCGGAGTGGGCAGCATGTAGGCCCGCACCAGATCCGGGTAATCGCCAAGCAACGAAGCTCGCGGGTCTTTCGCCAGCCGCCAGGCGGTAGACTGAAGGGCCAACCCGTACTGGTCGAGCGGAGCGGTCAATCGGAGCCGCTCGGCCACGACACTGGCAGATGAACCATCGCTACGCGCCAGATGGGCTTCCACCAGGACGGCCAGCACCTGCGGATGCTGCGGGGCCAGTCGCTCGGCCGCAAGGGCATGAGCCAGCATGGCGTCGACCTCACCGACCTCTCCGGCCATATGTGCCGCAGCCAGCAACAGTTGCAAGTCGGCGGGTCTCCGACGCAAGGCCCCGGTCAGGGTCTGGTAGGCTGCGGACCTCTCACCGGCAAACTCCTGCACCACGCTGCGGAGCACACTTAGCCCGACATCAGCAGCGTCTCTGGCCAGGGACGCGTCCAGAGCCGCGAGCGCGGCTTCAAGCTGACCCGTGCGCATCCAGCGCAACTGGGCCAGATTGCGGTGCGCCTCTACGAAAAGATCCCGGCGCTCTATGGCAGCGCAGAAGGCCGCCTCGGCCTCGTCATAGCGCCGCAGCCCCTGCAGGGCACGGCCCAGCACCAGATAAACTTCAGGAGCATCCAGCCCGAGGGCCATCGCCTTGCGCGCTGCGTCCTCGGCCTCTCGGTCCTTCGCCAAGTCGCCCAGCGTCGCCGCCAGATTGTACCAGACGATGCGGTCCTGGGGCGTCAAGGCGACGGCCCTGCGGTTGAAGTCCAGGGCCTCGGCATGGCGGTCCATCGCCTTGAGCGCCGCCGCATGGACGACAAGCACACCGATCCCCGCAGCCTGCGTGCTCGCAAGACGGTCGGTCAGGGCTGCGGATTCAGCCGCACGTCCCTGATCGATCAGCGCCCAGGCCTGCCGGACGACGTCCTGGCTCATCGCCGCTTGATCTGCCTTCTGGCAAACGGGTCCTGATCGGCCTCGTCTTCAGAGAAGCCGAACTTGGCGAACCCGGCCTTGATCTCGGGGCTCAACGGAGCCTCGATATAAAGCATGCCGACGGACGGATGGGGCAACATCACCGACCGGGCATGAAGCTGAAGCTTCAACCCCTCTGACAAGGGCTGTGACTTGTCATCGCTGTATTTGGGGTCACCCAGGATCGGGTGGCCGATCGCCTTCATGTGAGCCCGGAGCTGATGGGTCCGACCGGTGTGAGGCCGCAGCGCCATCCAGGTCACCCGAGGCCCGGCGCGACTGATCGAAACGAATTCCGTTTCAGCCGGTTGAGCATCCTGGTCCTTGGGTTCGGCCGGGACCACCAGTTCACGATCACCGACCCCGCGCTTGGCGAGGTGAAGCTCGATCACACCCTCAACCGGGTGCGGATTGCCGGCGACGATGGCCCAGTAGGTCTTCTGAGCCTTGCGCTTGGCAAAGGAGCCCGACAGCCGCGCGGCCGCGCTCGGCGTCTTGCCCAGCAACAGCACGCCCGACGTGTCCCGGTCCAGCCGGTGCACCAGCTTGGGCCGGTTGACGCCCTCTCCCCATGCACTGAGGAGCTTGTCGATGTGGTGCGTGGTCTTGGTCCCACCCTGGACCGCGAGCCCCGCTGGCTTGTTTAGGGCCAGAACCTCTTCATCCTCATAGAGGACCAGCGACTTGGCGAAAGCGATATCCCGCTTGGACAGGGCCAGCTTCTCGTCCGGATCGGGCGCGTCCGGGAGAGGCGGAACGCGGACTTGACTACCGGCGGCCAGCTTGGTGTCAGCCTTGACCCGTGACCCATCGACACGAACCTGACCAGACCGGAAAAGCTTGTTGAGCTGGATGTGGTTCAGGTGGGGCCAGCGGCGCTTGAACCAGCGGTCAACGCGAACCCCGTCCTCGCCCGCGTCCACATAGAGCGTGCGTACTTCTTTCATGCGACGAATATCCTGCGGGCGAACAACATCCCCGCGAAAAGGGCCGCCAGGGCCAAGAGCACGCTGGCAGCGGTATAGGTGAAAGCCTGGGCATAGGCGCGCTTTTCAATCATCAGCGCGGTCTCCAGCGTAAAGGCCGAGAAGGTGGTGAAGCCCCCCATGACGCCGACCCCGAGCAGGACCCGCCATGGCTCAGGGTTGGCTGTCGCGGACTGAGCAAGCCAGGCGGCCAGGATGCCCATCAGAAACCCACCGGCAACATTGACGGTCAGAGTGCCATAGGGCCAGGCCGAACCGAACAGGCGAAGGGTCTGGACGCCCACCACGTAGCGAGCAACCGAGCCGACAGCGCCGCCGGCGGCTACAAGAAGCAGTCTGTTCATGAGGCCCTTATGCGCCGCGCGAGCCCTGACGCCAAGTCATACGCGACTTTGCCGGAACCGAACGCCAACCCGGATCCAACCCGGACGCCGAAACTGTGTCAAGGAGCGCCAGTCTCTTCGTAGTAAATCGGCCGGAAACCGTAGTCCGTCTCAAGAGTTAGAGTGTATGTTGAAGAAACCCTTTTTCAGAACGGGCCGTTAAGAGCCGGGGAACATTCTGCCCTCTCCTCCCGCGAACAGAGCCCAATGTCACAAGCTGCGACAGAACAGGAACAAGCGACAGCGCGCCTGTCTCTGCCCGCCCCGGTAATACACCGCTTGGCCGGAACAGATCTGGTCGCGCGTGGCTCTGTAAATGTGATCAGTGTTGAGCCCGTCAGGGCCTGGGCTGGCGACTGGTGGGACCAGAAGCGCGGTGATGTCTGGACCTATGTTGAAAGAAAGCTGGGCGAGCACCTGGATCGCCAGGACATGCGGGCGCGGATTTCAGACAGCGAATTCCTGATTGCCATGAACAATGACCAGGGCCTTGCGGCCCAGGCCACAAGCGTCAGGATTCTCGAGGACGTTCTCTCCCACCTGCTGGGTGAGGTCGATCTGAAGCACCTGGGCATCAGCGCGGTCATCGGGGTCGAAAACGGTGAAGCGGTGTGCCGTAAGGTCGACGCCGCAACGGTTCTTGCCGCCCGGGCCCGTCGAGATTCCGAAACCTCACCAGCCCGGCGGCTTGTGGAGGCCAGTGACGAGGCCCGACGCACGCCCGTTGCCTTTACGACCGGTGGGGGAGCCGCCCTGCGCGTCGACTTCACGCTTGAACATGTCATCAGCCTGCGCCGGAACATCACCACCGCGATCCGTATCGAGCCGGTGGTAACCCATCTGGCCAGCGGACGTCAGGCTTCTGCCCGCGCCATCAGTCGCCTGCCCGACAAGGACATCGCCTACATCGACGAGGCAACGCTGAAATATGGCGCGCTGTTCGCCCGCGGAGCCCAGGGCCATGAAACTCCGGACCTGATCCTGCCGGCCTCCTTCCGTACACTCGGCACCCAGCGCGGCCGCGATCTTCTGACCGGAACGCCAGGCCTGTCCCTAGCCCTTCTGCGGGGGGGCGTGATGATCGAACTTGTCGACATCACACGCGGAACGCCGTCGGGACGACTGCTTGAGGTCGTCGGCCTGCTGAAGGCCCTGACCCGTGGCGTAATTGCCCGCGTGCCGCCGGAGAAGGAAGCCCTTGTGGGACTGAAGGACGCCCGCTTGGCCGGCTTGACGCTTGATGCCTCGGACCTCATCGGCTCGGCCGAAAAGGTTGCCCTGGACATCATGAATTTTGGACGTGATGCGAGCGGTCTCGCCCCGTTCACATGCCTTCAGGGCCTACCGGTGGAAGGCTACTTCGCCGCAGCCGAGACAGCCGGTCTGACCCACGCGGCCCTGCGGGCGCACTACCCGCTGGCGACGAGGGCCGTCGCCTGACGCTCATACCCTGCCCCGACCCTTGCCTAGCGTCCGGATGACGGCGCGCGCCGGGTAGGCATCACCTGTTGCCGGAAGCATGCCGCGACCAAACACGACCTCAAGGGTCGTGCTGATCCTGAGCCGGGTTCTGACAATTCGGTGGGAGCCGCTTGCCGGCGGAAACGCGCCAGGGCCTTCGCCGTCGGACACGTCGCCGCGCTCGGCAATGCGGAACCAGTCATAGCCGTCCCGGACCACCAGCTCCGCAGCCCGGAGCAGCGCATAGTCGGCGACCTGTTCCGCAGTCGCACCGGGCGCGCCCTGAAAGGTCACGCGATAGCGTCCCGCCTCGATGCGAAGCTCGGAATAGCCTGCGGCCTGACCCGAATTGCCCGCCGCGTAGAGCATAGGGCCGGAACTGCAGCCGCACAGTAGCGCAAGGGTCAGAAACAGAACGGCGTGCCGGGTCATGGCAGCTCCGAAACCAGGTCAGTGAGACGGGCTATTGCCCAACTCGGGCACCGAAAGGCCGAGCTTATCCAGCATCCCGATCATGTCGGCAGGCATCGGGGCCATGATCCGCCGCTCGCCGCCTTCAGGGTGAGGAAACACCAGTTGCACGGCATGCAGCATGAGACGCGGCACCGTTGTCCCGCCCAGCATCAGCGCACCGCCATAGCGGCTGTCGCCCGAGATCGGCCGACCGATCGAGGCCATATGGACGCGCAACTGGTGCATGCGGCCGGTGTCCGGCGACAGCTCGACAAGGGCGGCCGTCGCGTTGGCCGAAAGGGTGCGATAGCGACTACGCGCCGTCTCGGCATCGGGATGGTCGGGCGCGCAGACCCGCATATAGGCCTCCCGGCCGATCGACTCGCGGCGCAGCGGGCTGTCAATCATCCCGCCCTTCGGCTCGGGCGCGCCGGGGGCGACAATGGCCCTGTAAGATTTGCGAAACCGCTTTCCCATTAGGGCCTTGCCCAGAAAAGCTGCGCCGGGTTTGGTCTTGGCAGTCAGGATGACGCCCGAGGTGTCGCGGTCCAGCCGATGGATCAGGCGTGGCCTTGGCCGACCCGGTCGCGCGAAAGCCCATAGCAGATCGTCCAGCGTATGGGCCTGAATACGGCCCCCCTGGCTGGACAGGCCGGCAGGCTTGTTGAGGACAATGATGCTGTCGTCCTCATGGATCACCCACGACCGCGCCAGGGCAATCTCGTCCTCGGTCAAGGCGATGGGCGCGTCAGAGGCCTTGGGTTTCGGCTGGGCCGGTGGTCGCCGGATTCTCTGGCCGCTCACCGCCCGTCCCTCCGCAACTTACCCCAAGCGTCCAGCCGTTCCCGCACCTTGGCCTCGGCCCCGACGCCCTTCGGTTCGTAGAACCTTGGCCGCGCCATGCCGTCCGGGAAGTAGTTCTGGCCCGAGACGCCGCCCTCGACGTCGTGGTCATAGGCATAGCCGTCGCCATAGCCGAGGGACTTCATCAGCTTGGTCGGGGCGTTGAGGATGTGGGCCGGCGGGGCCAGGGAGCCGGTCTCCTTGGCGGCGCGGCGGGCGGCCTTGAAGGCGGTGTAGACGGCGTTGGACTTGGGGGCGCTGGCCATGTGGACCACGCACTGGGCCAGGGCCAGCTCGCCCTCCGGGCTGCCCAGGAAGTCGAAGGCGTCCTTGGCGGCCGTGGTCAGCAGCAGGCTCAGCGGATCGGCCGCGCCTATGTCCTCGGACGCCATCCGCACCAGCCGGCGGGCGATGAACAGCGGATCCTCGCCGCCCTCCAGCATCCGCGCCAGCCAGTAAAGCGCGGCGTCCGGATCACTGCCACGCACCGACTTGTGCAGGGCCGAGACCAGATTGTAGTGCTCCTCGCGGTTCTTGTCGTAAGCGGGCCGGCGCTTCTGCAGGAACTGGCCCAGCTGCACGGCATTCAGCGGCGTGTCGGTTCCGACCGACAGCAGAGTCTCTGTCAGGGTCAGCAGGTAGCGGCCGTCCCCGTCGGCCATGGCGATCAGGGTGAAGCGCGCCTCGGCGTCCAGGGGCAGCCTGCGACCCTCGGCCACTTCGGCCTTGACCAGCAGAGCCTCCAGAGCCTCTTCGTCGAGGCGCTTGAGCACAAAGACCTGGCAGCGCGACAGCAAGGCGCCGTTCAGCTCGAACGAAGGGTTTTCAGTGGTCGCCCCGACCAGGGTGATGACCCCCTCCTCCACGAACGGCAGGAAGCCATCCTGCTGGGCCCGATTGAACCGGTGGATCTCATCGACGAACAGCAGGGTGCTTTGCCCCGCCATGCGACGGCCCCTCGCCTGTTCAAAGGCCTTTTTCAGGTCAGCGACCCCTGAGAACACCGCCGAAATCTGCTGGAACTCATAGCCGCCGGCCCTGGCCAGCAGCCGGGCAATGGTCGTCTTTCCGGTCCCGGGCGGGCCCCACAGGATCATCGATGCCAGGCGATGCGCCGCTGCCATCCGGCCGATGGGGCCTTCGGGTCCGAGCAGGTGCTCCTGCCCCACCACCTGGTCGAGGGCCTGCGGCCTCAGGCGTTCAGCCAGGGGAGACGGCGCATGGGGCGTGAGGCCGGCGGCCTGAAAGAGATCGGACATGACTCAGGTTTACGAGATCGCCGGAGAGACCGCCACGAAGTTCACGGCCCCTCCGGCGTTCAGCATCAGGTGCTGAAGCGGGCCGAGATCCTCTGGCCGCCGCGCTCGATGGTCACGGTCCAGGCTCGCCCACCGGCGGCAGCCAGGCCCGCAAGATCAGCGACAGTCGTTATCGAACGCCCGTTGACCTCGCGAATGAAATCACCAGGGCGCAGGCCGGCATTGAGCGCAAAGCCCTGCCCCACCTTGGTGACCAGCACCCCCTTGCCGGCAAAGGGATCGGCACCGAGGTCCTGGGCCACGGCCGGCGAAAGGTTCACAACTGTCGCGCCGTCAAACGGATGGCGGCCGGTTAGGGCGCGCTCGTCACGGGCCGGACTCTCAGGCGCGGTCTCGGCCTTGACGGTCAGGGTCCGCTCGGCGTCGTCCCTACGGACGACCATGGCGACCCGGTCGCCCACCTTGTGGGTCCCGATCGCGAAGGCTCCGCCGCCCTCGTCATTCACGGCCTGGCCGTCGATCGAGAGGATGACGTCATTTTCCTTCAACCCTGCCTTGTCCGCTGATGAGCCCGGATAGACTTGGGCGATCAGCACACCGCGCGGGGCCGTCATGCCCAGGCTCTTGGCGATATCGCCCGTGACGGGCTGACCTTTGACGCCGAGCCAGGGCCGGACAACGCTGTGGCCGCCACCGAGGGCGGCATTGACCACCTGGCGTACAACCGCTGCGGGGATGGCGAAACCGACACCGCTGGAGGAGCCTGAGCGCGAGATGATGAAGGTGTTGATGCCGATCAGGTCGCCGTCCATGTCGACCAGCGGACCACCGGAGTTGCCCGGATTGATCGAGGCATCCGTCTGAATGTAGCTGCCGAACTCTGCCGCCCCGACATCCGTCCGGGCCAGGGCCGAGACAATGCCGTTGGTGACGGTCTGGCCGACACCGAACGGATTGCCGAGCGCCAGAACCAGATCACCGACTTCCAGGGGTTCCTGGTCATCGATGGCCATGACGGGAAGCCGCTCGCCCTTCGTATCGATCTTCAGCACCGCCAGATCGGCCCTTGGATCATCCAGCAGGACCGTGGCCGGAAACTCCCGCCGGTCTGCCAGCTGGACGGTGATGTCGCTCATGCCGTCGATATTGTGGTGGTTGGTGATGATCACCCCATCGGCCCGGACGATGGCTCCCGAGCCGAGCGAGCCCTGGACCTGGGCCCGGGGCGCACCGGCCCCGCCACCCATGAAAAAGTCCCAGAACGGATCGCGGGCCTGCTGCCGGACGACCCTGCGGCTGGCAACATTCACTACGGCGGGCGCGCTCTTCTTCACAACAGGCGCGAAGGAGGCCTTCATCGAGGCCGGATCGGTCGGCGCGCGACGGTTCGGCTGGGCGAGATCCGGGATCGACTGGGCCTTGGACGGCCCCTGTGGCGAACAGGCCGCCAGAAGGACGAGAGCAGGGAGCAGAACGCGGTGGGCTCGCATGACGATATGGCGTCTCCTAGGAACAGGGCCCGACATCAGCCGAGCTTTCGGGCGCATTGATGGCCGCGCGATCGTCCCGATGGATCAGTCCGGGCGCGCTTCCTGCGAGATAGGATGCGCAAACCGGAACGCCAGAGCCGCGCCGCCCATCATCAGGGCCGCCGCGATCAGGATGGGCAGGCCGGGAAGATGCAGGGTCGCGTCGTGGCGGATCGCCCAGGCAAACGGGGTCAGATACAGGATCGGCCCGAGGATCGAAGCAATCCCCATCATCGCCGAATTGGCTCCCTGCAACTGCCCCTGTTCGTGGGGCGCGACCCGACGGGTCATAAGGCCCTGCAGACCCGGCTGGATCAGGCCCGAGATCGCAAACAGCGGCAGGCCGCACAGGTAAAGCCAGCCGGTCGGCGCAAGGGCATAGACCAGAAAGCCGAGGCTGCCCGATGCGAGGCCAATCAGCAGCGCGCCGCGCTCTCCGACGGCCTTGACCACGCGCCCCACCACAAAAGCCTGCATGAGGATCCCAGCAATGCCGCTGCCCATCAGGGTCAGACCGATCAGTTGCGGAGACCAGTGATAGCGAAAGCCCATGTAGAGCACGAAGACGCTGGGCAGCACGTTATGCGCCAGCTGGAACAGGAACCCGACCCCGGCCAGACCGAGCAGGTTCGGCTTGCTGGTCAGAAGCTTCAGCGAACCAACGGGATTGGCGCGCTTCCAGTCGAACGTCTTGATCCGGCGCTCGGGCGGGAGCGACTCGGGCAGGACAAAGAAGCCATAGAGCCAGTTGCAGAGCGCCAGGCCGGCGCAGACCAGGAAGGGCAGCCGGTGGTCAAACTGCCACAGGAAGCCGCCGAGCGCCGGGCCGAAGGTGAAGCCGACACCAAACGCCGCGCCCATCAGGCCAAAGCCCTTGGCGCGGTTCTCCGGCGTCGTGACGTCGGCGACATAGGCCCCCGCGGTCGAAAAACTGGCCGCCGTCATCCCGTTCAGAATTCGCCCAAGGAAGAGCCACCAGAGATTGGGGGCCATGGCCATGAACAGGAAGTCGATCCCGAGACCGAAGATCGAGGTCAGGATCACCGGGCGTCGTCCAAACCGGTCAGAGAGCAGGCCCAGCACCGGCGAGCAGACGAACTGCATCAGGCCCCAGGTGGTGGCAAACAGCACGTTCCAGTCAGCGGCCGCCGCCGTATCACCGCCGTTGAACCGCTTCACGAGCTCCGGCAGCACGGGGATCATGACCCCGAGTGACAGCACGTCCATGACGGCCGTGACGAAGATGAAGCCCAGAGCGGCCTGCCTTCGCGTTCCAGTAATGGCCTGAGTCATGAGTCGCCCTCCCCGGCTCGCCCTTGTTGGCCCGAGGCTGCGGCCGCTGCAAGGCTCGCCAGCAGGCCCTGCCACCATTCGCCATGTCGGCCCAGAAACAGACCATCCGGAAAGGTGTGCCGCGCGACATGGGCCTCAAGCACCGGGCGCCGAACCACCCCCTGGCTACGGTGCGGATCCGCAAGAGCCGCCAGGGTAAGATCCAGCGAAGCCATCATCGGGCATCAAAGGCTTTCTGCAGCCCCTTGGCCGCCACACCGCGCCAGGCTACGGTCAGGGCCCCCGTCGCCGTGGCGAGGTCGCAGGCTTCCAGCCGCAGCAGGGTCGCCCCCTTGAGGCCCCAGCCGCCCTTCACCGGCTCGAAGATTGCAGGCTCTGCAGCCACCAGCATCGCCTGATGATCCGGTGTCAGCTTGACCATGCCGAAGGCCGCATCGGGGTAGCCCAGCGTCGCGAAAATCCGCCCCGCGCGAAAATCGACCGTGCCGAAGTGCGACTGTTCAATCGAACCGGGTAGCGACAGGGCGATGCGTCGGAAGTCGCCTTCGGTCACAGACGGCTGTCGATCTTCAGGCCGCTGCGGCGTTCCATCTCCTCGATCGATAACGCCTCGACCGGCCGGGAGACTGTCCAGATGTGACCTTCCGGATCTTTGCACCGATAGGTCCGGTCGCCGTAAAACTGGTTTGCGGGCTCTACGATGATCACCGCCCCGGCCGCTCTGGCCCGCTCGCAATGGGCGTCCAGATCCCCCTCGCTCAGGCTGATATGGACCGTCTGGGTGTTCTTGCCGCCCAGCGAAGCAGGGCTCTTGTGGTCTTCGCTCCACTCGCCGCCGACCATGACGCAGGCATTGCCGAAGCGCATTTCCGCGTGACCGATGCTTCCATCAGCGCCCTCGACCTGGAAGACCAGCTCGAAGCCGAAGGCCTTCTCCAGCCAGTCCAGCGCAGCCCTGGGATCGCGGTAGCAAAGCGCCGGGGTGAGATGGGGACGCCAGTCGCTCATGCCGATGCTTCCCTTCTGGAAATCGTCAGCATTTAACGCGTATCAAAACGATGTCCGCAAGGACCCTCGCGGAGAAGGTCGCGCCATCGCGCGGTTCAGCGCAAGGCGGCGCCGACGACCCTCAGGCTGCCGTCGTTGGGCTCCGGCTTCACGCCGGTCAGCCGGGCCAGCAGTGAATAGACGTCGACATTGTCGAAGACCGGCAGGACCACGCCGGGCCGGATCGACGGGCCATGGGCCACGAACACCGCCCTCATGGCCGGGTCGGCCGGATCGAAGCCATGCTGTCCGCCGTCCATCTGGTCCCACTTGCCGGGCTTCTGCATCGCGGCCCGTGTCGTAACGTACCAGCCGGTCTCTGAAAGGCAGACGATCGCCGGAACACGCGGATTGCGACCGTAGTGGAAACGCGCGGGGATCTCGCCCTTTCGCCAGCAGGTCAGGTGCGGAAGTGGCTTTTTCAGCAGCGCGGCCTCCACATAAGCCTCTTCGCCCGGCTTGGGGTTGAGGCCGACAACGGCACCTGCGGTCACCAGCTTCACCCTGGACAGGTCCAGCACATCATCCAGAGGCCAGCGCTGGCTGACCGGCACCGGGGCCATGCCGTGATCGGCGACGATGACAATGTTGGTCGTTTCGAAGCGCCCGCGGGCCTTCAGCCCCTCGACCAGCCGTCCGATCGCCTGGTCGACCTCGGTGGCTGCCCCCCGAACCTGCGGCGAGCCGGGGCCATAGTGGTGGCCTTCGGTATCGACGATATCGAAATACAGGGTGGCGAAGTTCAGCTCCGGCCCCTTGGGATCGTCCAGCCAGGACAGCAGGGTGTCGACGCGCTGGGTCGACGGCATGGCCTGATCGAACACCGACCAGCGGGACGGACGCACTCTGTCGATCTCGGCCTGGGAGCCCGGCCAGAACATCGCCCCAGCCCGCTTGCCCTGCTGCTCGGCGGTCACCCAGAACGGCGGAGCCTCATCCCACCAGCGACCGTCATTGACCGCCTCGGCATTGCTCATCGAGAACCGCACCCCCGGCATGTCGGGGTCTTCCATGACGTTGTTGACGATGCCGTTGGAGTCGGGACGCCGGCCGGTGATCAGCGTGTAGTGGTTGGGAAAGGTCAGGCTGGGGAACGAAGGGCGCATGGCCGCCCGCGCACCATCGGCCGCCAGTCCGCTCATCACCGGCGTGTCGCCGCGATCCAGATAGTCGGCCCGGAAGCCGTCGATCGACACCAGGATCGTCAGGCGGCTGGCCGGGGATCGCGCGGGCTCCAGCGAGGCGCAGGCCGACAGGGCAAGCGCCAGGCACAGGGCGGTAAAGCGGAGCAGGTTTGACATGGCGATTCCGGAGGCGAGGCTAGCAGCCATGCCTGACCCACGGACGTTTCGACCGTGTGACAGACACGTATGACGACGTCTTAACTTGGCGCGCCCAAACCGCACCCCCATAGTCGCAGCGCCAGGCAAGATTCTCGGCTGAGGACGACCTTCGACCATGACCATCGCCCTTGAGGCCGTCGCCCTGACCAAGGCCTATGGGTCGGTCCGGGCGCTGGACGATTTTTCGCTTTCGATCCCCGCCGGCGGCGTGTTTGGCGTTCTCGGGCCCAACGGGGCCGGCAAGAGCACGCTATTCCGGATCGCGCTCGGCCTGGTGCGCCCGACCAGCGGCTCGGCCTCCCTGTTCGGGGCTCCGGCCGGAGACATGACCTCGCTGCGCAAGGTCGGCGCGATGATCGAGACCCCGCGCTATCCACCCTATCTGACCGCCCGCGACACCCTGTCGATGCTGGCCCTCGAGAGCGGCACCCGCGATGCCGATATCAGCGGCTGGCTGGACCGTGTGGGTCTGGGCGGCGCGGCCGATCGCGCGACCAACGGCTTTTCGGTCGGCATGAAGCAGCGCCTCGGCCTGGCGGCCGCGTTCTTCACCCGCCCGGAGCTGGTGATCCTCGACGAGCCGACCAGCGGCATGGACCCGGCCGGCATCCAGGAGATCCGCGCCCTGGTCGTCGACCTGGCCCGGAAAGAGGGCGTCACCGTCATCCTGGCCAGCCACCAGCTGGACGAAGTGCGGCGGGTCTGCGACCGGGTGGCCATCCTCAGCAAGGGCAAGGTCGTCACCGAGGGTGCGGTCGACGCCCTGACGGCCAGCCAGGTCCGCCTGCGTCTGGTCGCCTCCCCCGTCGAGCAGGTCCTGGCCGTGCTGGGCGAGAAAGGGGCGGCTGACGGGCCTGACGCGGTTCTGGCCGACATTTCCCGCAGCGAAGCCCCGGCCCTGATCAGGGCCCTGGTCAATGCCGGCGTCGAGATCACCGAGGCCCGCTGGCGCGAGGCCGATCTCGAAGGCGTCTATCTGCAAACCCTCAAGAGCTCGGGAGCGGCCTGATGTTCGCCAATGCCATCGCCGCCGAACGCTTCCGGCTCCTTCGCGACCGCTCGACCCTGTTCTGGGGTTTCATCTTCGCGCCCCTGGTGGGCTTTTTCCTCAGCATTGCGGGCGACATCTTCCTGCGTCAGCTGGCCAAGAAGCCGCTGACCGGCATGCCGCTGGATCTGGTCGGACAGGTGCTGAAGGCCCTGGGCAGCGGGGCCTCGGTGTTTCCGGCCCTGTTCCTGGCGATCGGTGCCGCCGCCGTACTGGCCGGCGACTATCGCTGGGAGACCTGGCGTCTGCTGACGCCGCGCAACAGCCGCCCTCACCTTTTGGGGGCCAAGCTGGTCGTGGTCGGGGAAGCCATCCTGTGGAACCTCGTCCTGACCGTCGGCCTGACCCTGCTGGCCGGCGTGATCGGCGCGTCGATCGCCGGCAAGACCCTGGTCGTATCGGGGAGCGGTGCCGGCCTGGGCCAGATCGCCGGCGTCTTTGCCGTGACCTGGCTGGAGGCCATGACCCTGGCGTCGCTGGCCGCCGTCATCGCCGTGATCGCCCGCTCGCCGATGGGCGCGGTGGTGGCCGTGGTCGTGGTGCGGTTCGTCCAGACCATCCTGGCGGCCGGCCTCGGGGCCATGGCTCCGGAACCGACCTGGAAGACCCTGGCCATTCCCGCCTACAGCGCCGACCTGCTGCGCGGCTTCCTCGCGGCCCCCAACCACGCCGGGCTCGAGACCGGCCCGGTCGGCGTGGCCCTGCTGGTGCTGCTGGCCTGGGCCGCGGCCCTGGCGGGCGGTGCGATCCTACTGTTCCAGCGCCAGGACCTGACGCGGGAGTAGCGCGGACTATGAAGAAGGGCCTCCCTTCCACCCACCTCGCCGAATGCGCCGCGCTGTGTCTGACCCTATCGGGCTGCGTCTCTTCAGAAGCCATCGTGCTGTCCGCGCAAGCGCAGGACAAGATCTACTGGGACGCGGTCTGGCTGGAAGAGAAGCGGCTCGGGGAAATGGGGATCGACAGCCCGCTCACGCTGCCGGGTCCCTTCGCGCGGCGACCCGCGCGCTGCTCAGCGACCTCCCAGAAGGACGTCTTCGTGTGCCGCACGATCACCATGGAGCGCGAGACATCACTCTGGAAAGCCCAGGACATCAGGTTCCGCCGCTACGGCCAGGCATGGGCCTATGACCCGGCCCTCTATAGCGAGATCCAGGGCCCCTATCGACTGGCGGCTCCCGACGGTCCGGCGTCCACGCATATCTGCTACGACCAGCGAACCGACTGCCTAGAACGCATCCCTGGCGTCGTCTTCACCTGGGGGGCCGACAAGCACTATGTCGTCGCGGCACGGCACCCGCAGAACCCCGACACCGGCGAGATCGACAAGCTGCGGACCGAATACTTCTACATCGACCGCAGAATTGACGACGGCGGGCCGTTTCCGTCCCGGGCCGTCCGAGGTCCCTTTTCCGTGGACGCCTTTGCGACGGAAAGGCTGCGCCTGAACCTGCCGCCGATGGAGGCCTACGATCCGACCCTGAAATGATCCTGACGCGCCACGGCCGTTCCAGCCAGGCTAGACCTGGACCTCAGGCCCCTCCGCCTTCCTGGCCAGAAGACGCGGGACGGACCAGCCTGACACGAAGGGCATGATCAGGCCGATCACCGCCACCCAGAGCGGATGCGGGATCATGGTAATGCTCATGACCACGCCCAGCAGGTTGAACATCGGGCCAACCCAGGCGGCCCAGGTCCTGCGGGCGACTAGATAGCCCGCCAGGGCGCTCCCGAAGGCTCCGGCGCTCCATCCCGCCAGCAGGGTCGCCAGGGCTCCGACCGGCATGGACTGAGCAAAGGCCTTCAGCTGCGCCGGATCATTCAGATCAAGACCCGGGGCGGGCGGAAAGAGCGCCGTTAGCCCCCTCTCACTCAGAGTTACGATCAGGACGTTGGCCAGAACCGCAGCCAGCACTGCCAGAACAGCTTTCAGGATCATCTCAGCGCCCCCCCGCACCCGATAGCCGAGTGTGCGACAGGTGACCGGGCCTGTCCAATCCCGGGCCAGAACCAAAAAAGGCCCCGGAGCGATCCGGGGCCTTTTCCAATCAGCCTGGGCTGAAATCTAGTCTTCGGCCTGGGCCGAATAGTCCGGGCCCGAGTCCTTGCCCTTGGCCGAGACATCGCGGTCAACGAACTCGATCACGGCCAGCGGCGCGTTGTCGCCGTAGCGGAAGCCGGCCTTCAGGACGCGGATGTAGCCACCCTGACGGTCCTTGTAGCGCGGGCCGATGGTGGCGAACAGCTTGCCGACCTGCTCGACGTCACGGACGGTCGAGATGGCCTGACGACGGGCGTGCAGGTCGCCGCGCTTGGCCAGGGTGACCAGCTTTTCGACGAAGGGACGCAGTTCCTTGGCCTTGGGCAGGGTGGTGACGATCTGCTCGTGCTTGATCAGCGAGGCCGACATGTTGGCGAACATGGCGGTGCGGTGAGCCGAGGTACGACCGAGTTTACGGTGAGCCTTACCGTGACGCATTTTAGTCTCTCCTGGGCCTTGGCCCGCAGTGGCGCGATCTAGCGCTGATTGTCACCCATCCCAGCCTGTTCCCGGCCGGGTCAGAACGAAGCGCCGGGGCCCTCCACCGCAAAGCGGCTTCAAAAGGCCCAGGCCGCCAGCCGCCCCCGAAGGGTGGCGAGCGGCCCGGATCGAGCACGATACGCTAGTCTTAGATCTGGTCTTCGAACTTCTTGGCCAGGTCTTCGATGTTTTCGGGCGGCCAGTTCGGCACGTCCATGCCCAGGTGCAGAGCCATGCCAGCCAGCACTTCCTTGATTTCGTTCAAGGACTTGCGGCCGAAGTTCGGCGTGCGCAGCATCTCGGCTTCGGTCTTCTGGATCAGATCGCCGATATAGACGATGTTGTCGTTCTTCAGGCAGTTGGCCGAACGAACCGACAGTTCCAGCTCATCGACCTTCTTCAGCAGAGCCGGGTTGAACGGCAGCTCAGGCTTGGCCTCGTCGGCCGACTTGGCCTTGGGCTCTTCGAAGGTAATGAAGATCTGCAGTTGGTCTTGCAGGATCCGGGCGGCGTAGGCCACGGCGTCCACCGGAGTGACGGCGCCGTTGGTTTCGACTTCCAGGATCAGCTTGTCATAGTCCAGCGACTGGCCCTGACGGGTCGGCTCGACACGATAGGCGACGCGCTTGACCGGCGAGTACAGGGCGTCGACGGCGATCAGGCCGATCGGAGCGTCTTCCGGACGGTTACGGTCGGCCGGGACATAGCCCTTGCCGGTGTTGACCGTGAACTCCATGCGCACGGTGGCGCCGTCGTCCAGCGTGCAGAGCACGTGGTCGGGGTTCAGGATCTCGATGTCCGAAGGCGTTTCGATCTGGCCAGCGGTCACCGGGCCGGGGCCGGTGGCGCGGAGCGTCATGCGCTTCGGGCCCTCGGCGTGCATGCGCACGGCCAGTTGCTTGATGTTCAGAACGATGTCGACGACGTCTTCGCGGACGCCTTCGAGCGAGGAGAATTCGTGCACGACGCCATCAATCTGGATGGCGGTGACAGCGGCCCCCTGCAGAGAGGAGAGCAGGACACGGCGGAGAGCGTTGCCGAGCGTCACACCGAAACCGCGCTCGAGAGGCTCAGCCACGATCCGCGCCTTGCGGGTCGCGTCGGCGCCAGTCTCGATTTGCGGCTTCTCAGGACGGATCAGCTCGTTCCAGTTTCTTTCGATCACGTGGTCGATCCCTTGAACGCGGCTCGCCGGCCGCGAATCTCGCAGCCGGCGATGGAGAATTGGGTCTAAAAAGTACTAGACGCGACGACGCTTGGGCGGACGGCAGCCGTTGTGCGGAATCGGCGTGACGTCGCGGATCGTCGTGATGGTCATGCCTGCAGCCTGAAGGGCACGCAGGGCCGACTCACGGCCCGAACCGGGGCCCGACACGTTGACCTCGAGGGTCTTCACGCCGTGCTCGGCAGCCTTCTTGCCCGCGTCTTCCGCAGCCATTTGAGCGGCGTACGGGGTCGACTTGCGCGAGCCCTTGAAGCCCATCATGCCGGCGCTGGACCAGGAAATCGTGTTCCCCTGGGCGTCGGTGATGGTGATCATGGTGTTGTTGAACGAGGCGTTCACGTGCGCCACGCCCGAGGTGATGTTCTTGCGTTCGCGCTTTTTAACGCGACCCGGTTCCTTGGCCATCGTCAGGCTACCTTATTTCTTCTTGCCGGCGATCGGCTTGGCCGGACCCTTGCGGGTGCGAGCGTTCGTGTGCGTGCGCTGACCGCGGACCGGGAGGCCCTTACGGTGACGCAGGCCGCGATAGCAGGCCAGGTCCATCAGACGCTTGATGTTCATCGAGTTTTCGCGGCGCAGGTCGCCTTCGACGGTGAAGTCCTTGTCGATCGTTTCACGGATCTGAAGGACCTCGGCGTCGGTCAGCTGGTTGACGCGGCGGGTATCGTCGATGCCCACCTTCGTGACGATGTCACGAGCGGACTTCTGGCCGATGCCATGAATGTACTGAAGCGCGATCAAAACGCGCTTGTTCGTCGGGATGTTGACGCCTGCGATACGGGCCACGTCTAATGTTCTCCTAGTCACGCACTAAAGACGCGAACGGCGCGCCCGGCCCGGTCTCTCGACCCAGTCCGGCGCGCACAGATCGCGCCCTTTCGCGGAAGCGCCCCGTTATAGGGATCGTTGCGCCGCCGTCAATGGTTGAATCCGCTGAAAGTCAACGAATTGAAAATGTCTCATGCGACGCCCGAGAGCGCCCCGTCGATAGAGGCCGCGACCGTTTCCACGGACGCCATGCCATCCAGCTCGACCAACTTCTTCTGCCCTTCATAGTAGGGCAGCAGAGGCGCGGTCTGGGCATTGTAGGCGGCCAGACGGGTCACGAAGACTTCCGGATTGTCGTCAGGCCTGCCCTGCTCGGCGAATCGCTTCGAGATCCGTTCGACCAGAGCTGGTTCGTCTACCTTGAGTCGGAGCACCAGGTCGATCTTCTGACCGCGTGCCGCCAGCATTTGATCGAGAGCCTCGGCCTGGGCCACCGTCCGCGGGAAGCCGTCAAAGATGGCACCACCGGCCGCCTCGGCCTCGGGCAGGCGGTCTTCGATCAGCGCGATGACGATCTCGTCGGTGACCAGCTCGCCCCGATCCAGGACCCCCTTGACCCGTTGCCCCAGCTCCGAGCCCGAAGCGATGGCCGCCCGCAGCATGTCACCGGTCGAAAGCTGGACCATGCCGCGCTCGGTGACGAGCCTCTTGGCCTGGGTCCCCTTCCCCGCCGCCGGCGGTCCGAACAGGATCAAGTTCATCAGTGCCCCTCTTCGCGCGATGCCGGGTCTTCGCCCGGTCGTCTCTTCCCCGTGCAGACCTAGAGCGGGGACAAAAAAAACGGAAGCCGGTTTATGACAAACCGGCTTCCTGAAGTCTTTGATTCTAGCGGCCGCGACCGCCGCGTAGCTTCGATTTCTTGATCAGACCCTCATACTGGTGCGCCAGCAGGTGGGACTGGATCTGGGCTACGGTGTCCATGGTCACCGTCACCACGATCAGCACCGAGGTGCCCCCGAGAGCGAACTGGGTGGCCCCCAGAGACGCCATCATCAGTTCCGGCACGATACAGACCGCCGTGATGTAGGCCGCGCCGATCACCGTCAGGCGGGTCAGCACATAGTCAAGATACTCGGCCGTGCGCTTGCCGGGACGGATGCCGGGCAGGAAGCCGCCATACTTGCGCAGGTTCTCGGCGGTCTCCTCGGGATTGAACACCACAGAGGTGTAGAAGAACGAGAAGAAGATGATCAGGCCCGCATAGAGGATCATGAAGGCCGGCTTGCCGTGCTGCAGAGCGCCGACGGTGCCGGGCAGCCAGGCGGCCCAGTCCGGCAGGGTCGCGGTGGCCAGGAAGCCCATGGCGGTCGTCGGCAGCAGCAGCAGGCTCGAGGCGAAGATCGGCGGGATGACACCGGCCGTGTTGATCTTCAGCGGCATGAACGAGGTGTCGCCACCGATCATGCGGTTGCCCTGCTGGCGCTTGGGATAGTGGACCAGCAGGCGGCGCTGCGAGCGCTCGATGAACACAATGGCCCACACGGCCGCGACGGCCAGGATGACGATCATGAACAGCGGGGTGTAGTTGCCCGAGGTCTGCGACTGCACGAGCAGCTGGCCGATGCCGCGCGGCAGGGCCGCGACAATACCGGCGAAGATGATCAGCGAAACGCCGTTGCCGACGCCGCGGCTGGTGATCTGCTCACCCAGCCACATCAGGAACAGGGTACCGCCCGTCAGCGCCACAACCGTCGAGGCAATAAAGAAGGCCGGGGCGATGCCCTCAACGACGATGCCCGACTGGCTCTGCAGGCCGACGGCGATCGAGAAGGACTGAACAACGGCCAGCACGACCGCCAGGTAGCGGGTGTACTGGTTCAGGGTCTTGCGACCGGCTTCGCCGCCTTCCTTCTTCAGCTTTTCCCACGGCGGATACACCGAGCCCATCAGCTGCACGATGATCGAGGCGCTGATATAGGGCATGACGTTCAGCGAGAAGATCGCCATCCGCTCGACGGCCCCGCCCGAGAACATGTTGAACATGCCCAGGATGCCCTTCGACTGGCCCGCAAAGGCGTTGGCGAAGGCGGCCGGATCGATGCCGGGGATCGGCACATAGGTGCCGAGGCGGAAGACGATCAGGGCGATGATCGTGAACCAGATGCGCTTGTGAAGTTCGGTCGCCTTTTGGAACGACGCGAAATTCATATTGGCTGCGAGTTGTTCGGCGGCCGAGGCCATTCAGATCCCCACGACTCAAGCGCACGAAAACAGAAGTGCAGACCGCCTGGGCGGCCCTCGTGCGCTAACTTGGATGTCGAGCCTGCTTAACCGTTTCAAAGGATTTGAAAAGGGCAGGCCCGGTACGGAGCCACAAATAGGTGAGGCCCGCCGCGATGTCACGGCGAGCCTCAAAAACAACTGTCATCCCGGCCGTAGCGAATGCGGAGAGCCGGGACCGTTGGAAACGCCAGCGCTTGCCGCGGTCCCGGCTTAGCGCGCTAAGCGCTTGGCCGGGATGACAGTTACTATGGATTAGGCTTCGGCTTCAGCCTTGGCCTTCTTGGTCACGGTCACCGAACCGCCGGCGGCTTCGACGGCCTTGATGGCCGCGTCGGTCGCCGAATAGACGGTCAGCTTAAGGGCCGACTTGATCTCGCCCTTGCCCAGCAGCTTCACGCCGTCGAGTTCGCGACGGATGACGCCGGCAGCGATCAGGTCAGCGACCGAAACCTCGGCACCGGCCTTCAGCTTGCCGGCTTCAACGGCCTGCTCGAGGCGCCACAGGTTCACTTCGGCGAAGTCCAGTCGGAAGGGGTTGTTGAACCCGCGCTTGGGCATACGCATGTGCAGCGGCATCTGGCCGCCTTCGAAGCCGGCGATGGCCACGCCCGAGCGTGCCTTCTGGCCCTTCACACCGCGACCGGCGGTCTTGCCCTTGCCCGAACCCGGGCCACGGCCAACGCGCATACGGCCCTTTGTCGAACCGGGCGACGGGGCGAGTTCATTCAGCTTGGTCATATGTGCCTCTCCTTGGAGATCTGCGCCTGGCGATGGCCAGACTCGGCTTTTCAAATGGATTTCGCCTGCCCTTCCCGGTCCTGTTCAAGGCTTGAACCGGACCGTGGGACGACAAACGAAAACCACCCCGGCTTTCACCGGGGTGGCGATTTCGGCGTCTCGTAGCAGACCTACTCGACGATTTCCAGCAGATGCTGGACCTTGCGGATCATGCCGCGAACCGAGGGGGTATCCTCGAGCTCGGAGACACGGCCCATTTTGTTCAGGCCCAAACCGGCCAGCGTATCGCGCTGGTCGCTCTTGCGACGGATCGGGCTGCCGGTTTGGCGAACCTTGATGGTTTTCACTTCAGCCATGACTTAGCCCTCGATGGCGTCCGGAGCCGAGGCTCCGTCGGCGCGGCGGCCGAGAATGTCGCCAACCTTCTTGCCGCGCTTAGCGGCGATCTGGCGGGGCGACGATTGAACCTTCAGGGCCTCGAACGTGGCGCGAACCATGTTGTACGGGTTCGAAGAACCCGTCGACTTGGCCACGACGTCCTGGACGCCCAGGGTTTCGAGAACCGCACGCATCGGACCACCGGCGATGACGCCCGTGCCGGGAGGGGCAGCGCGCATCATGACCTTGCCGGCACCCCAACGGCCGTAGCCGTCGTGGTGCAGGGTGCGCGATTCCCGGAGGGGAACGCGAACCATGGTCTTCTTGGCTTCTTCGGTCGCCTTGCGGATGGCTTCCGGCACTTCACGCGCCTTGCCATGACCGAAGCCGACGCGGCCCTTTTGGTCGCCAACGACCATCAGAGCAGCGAAGCTGAAGCGACGGCCGCCCTTAACGGTGGCGGCGACGCGGTTGATGTGGACGAGCTTTTCGACGATGTCGCTGTCGACCCGCTCTTCGGGGGCGTTGCGGTCGCGACGGTCACGACGAGGACCGCCTTCACCGCGCTGTTGGTCACCACGAGCCATGATGTTTCCCCTAGAAGTTCAGGCCGGCTTCGCGCGCGGCGTCGGCCAGGGCTTTGACCCGTCCGTGGAAGATGTAGCCGCCGCGATCGAAGACGACGTCCTTGACGCCCTTTTCGATGGCGCGCTCGGCAACGAGCTTGCCGACCAGAGCGGCCGCGTCCTTGTCCGCGCCCTTGGTCTTGCCTTCACCCTCGAGGGTGGAGGCCGAGGCCAGGGTCACGCCGCGTTCATCATCGATGACCTGAGCGTAGATGTTCTTGGACGAACGGAAGACCGTGAGACGCGGACGACCGTTGGACAGTGCCTTGAGGCGGGTGCGGGTGCGTTGGGCACGACGCACGGCGGATTCGCGAGGTGTGAGCGCCATGGCTTACTTCTTCTTGCCTTCCTTGCGGCGAACCTTCTCGCCAGCATACCGCACGCCCTTGCCCTTGTAGGGCTCCGGCGGACGGATGCGACGGATCTTCGCGGCAATCTCGCCAACCGCCTGCTTATCAGCGCCGGCGATCTTGATTTCGGTCTGCTTGGGCACCGCGAAGGTGACGCCGGCCGGAGCCTCAACGTCAACGTCGTGCGAGAAACCGAGCTGGATGGAGAGCGCAGTGCCCTTCATCGCGGCGCGGTAACCCACGCCCACCAGTTCGAGGGTTTCCTCAAAGCCGGTGGTGACGCCGTGCACCATGTTGGCGACCAGCGTGCGGGACAGACCCCACATCGACTTGGCGCGCGTGCTTTCGTTCCGCGGGACCAGGGTCAGCTCAGCGCCTTCCACCTTGATCTCGATTTCTTCCGGAACCGTCCAGGCGAGTTGCCCCTTGGGGCCCTTCACCGACACCGTCTGTCCGTCGAGCGTCAGGGTGACGCCCGAGGGGATCGCGACGGCTTTCTTACCGATACGTGACATGCTCTTTCCCTCCCGCGCCTAGTAGACGCGGCAGAGGACTTCGCCACCGACATTAGCGTCGCGTGCGGCGGAGTCCGACATGACGCCCTTCGGCGTCGAAAGGATCGAGATGCCCAGGCCGTTCTTGATCGGCTTCAGGTCCTTGATCGACGAATAGACGCGACGGCCAGGCTTGGACACGCGGCTGATCTCGGCGATCACGGGCTCACCGTCAAAATACTTGAGCTCGATCTCGAATTCGGGGAACGCACCGGGCTTCTCGACCAGCGAGTAGCCGCGGATGTAGCCTTCGTCGGCCAGCACGTCCAGGACGCGGGCGCGCAGCTTGGAAGCCGGCGTCGCAACCTTGGCGCGCTTGCGCGTGGCGGCGTTCTTGATGCGAGCGATCATGTCGCTCAGGGGATCGTTCATCGACATATGATCGTCCTCACCAGCTCGATTTGACGAGGCCGGGGATCTGGCCCGACGAGCCGAGCTCGCGGAGCGCAACCCGGCTCATCTTCAGCTTGCGATAGTAGGCACGCGGACGGCCCGTGATTTCGCACCGGTTACGGATGCGAACGGCGGACGAGTTACGCGGGAGCTTCGCGAGCTTCAGACGAGCTTCGAAGCGATCCTCGAGCGGCAGGCTGTCGTCATTGGCGATGGCCTTCAGCGCGGCGCGCTTGTCGGCGAATTGCTTGACGAGGGCCTTGACCATCTCGTTACGGTTGACGGCACTTTTCTTGGCCATGGTGTGTTTCCCTGCCCGCTCTTAATTCGTGAACGGGAACTGGAATTCCTTCAGGAGAGCCTTGGCTTCCTGGTCGGTCTTCGCAGTGGTGCAGACGATGATGTCCATGCCCCAGATCTGTTCGATCTGGTCATAGTTGATTTCCGGGAACACCAGGTGCTCCTTCAGGCCCATGGCATAGTTGCCACGGCCGTCGAAGCTCTTGCCGTTCAGGCCGCGGAAGTCCTTCACGCGCGGCAGCGCGATCGTGACCAGGCGGTCGAGGAACTCGTACATCCGGTCCTTGCGGAGGGTTACCTTGGCACCGACCACCATGCCTTCGCGCAGCTTGAAGCCGGCGATGGACTTGCGGGCCTTGGTGGCAACCGGCTTCTGGCCAGCGATAGCCATCAGATCCTTCAGCGCGGTCTGGGCCTTCTTGGAGTCGGCCACAGCTTCGCCGATACCCATGTTCAGGACGATCTTGTCCAGCTTGGGGATCTGCATCTCGTTGGTGTAGCCGAACTGTTCCTTCAACGCGGCGCGGATGCGCGCGCGATATTCGGATTTCAGCCGCGGCTCGTAAGCTTGATCAACCATTGATCACCTCGCCCGTGGTCTTGGCCACGCGCACCTTCTTGTCGCCTTCAATCTTGAAGCCGACGCGGGTGGGCTTGCCGTTGGAGTCCACGATGGCGACGTTCGAGACGTGCAGCGCGGCTTCCTTGCTCTTGATGCCGCCTTGCGGATCGGCCTGCGTCGCCTTGGTGTGACGCTGAACGAGGTTCACGCCTTCCACGACAACGCGGTTTTCCTTGGGGAGGACCAGGGACACAGCGCCTTGCTTGCCCTTGTCCTTGCCCGCCAGGACGACAACGCGGTCGCCCTTCTTGATCTTGGCAGCCATTACAGCACCTCGGGGGCGAGGGAGATGATCTTCATGTGGTTCTTGGCGCGCAGTTCACGGGGAACCGGGCCGAAGATCCGCGTGCCGACCGGCTCGCTCTGCTTGTTGACGATGACCGCGGCGTTCTTGTCAAAGCGGATCAGCGATCCGTCCTTGCGCTTCATGCCTTGGTTGACACGAACGACGACGGCGCGAAGCACGTCACCCTTCTTCACGCGACCGCGGGGAATGGCTTCCTTCACGGACACGACGATCACGTCACCGACGCTGGCGTAGCGACGACCTGCGCCACCCAGCACCTTGATGCACATGACCCGGCGAGCGCCGGAGTTGTCGGCGACTTCCAGGTTAGTTTGCATCTGGATCATGGTTCAAACCTTCCAGACTTAAGCTGAAACCTTGGGAAGAACTTCCCAGGTCTTCAGCTTGGACTTCGGAGCGCACTCGATGATCTTGATGGATTCACCGGTCTTGTACGCGTTGGACTCGTCGTGAGCGTGGTACCGCTTGGAGCGGCGCACGATCTTCTTGAGCAGCGGGTGAACGATGGTCCGTTCAACCTTTACCACTACGGTCTTGTCGCCCTTATCGGAGACGACAACCCCTTCGAGGATACGCTTGGGCATATCGTTCTCCTTAAGCCGCGGCCTTGGCGCGCAGCACGGTCTTGATGCGGGCGATGTCCTTGCGGATCTCGCCAACGCGGTGGGTCTTTTCCACCTGACCGGTCGCGGCCTGGAAGCGCAGGTTGAACTGCTCCTTCTTGAGGCTGAGCAGCTGCTCGGCGAGTTGGTCGGGTGTCATACCCCGGATATCAGCAATCTTGGTCATGCCGCTTCGGCCTCCAGAGCCGCACCGGCGTCGATGCGGGTGACGACACGGGTACGGATCGGCAGCTTGGCCGCGCCGAGGCGCAGGGCTTCGCGAGCGATATCGTCCGGCACGCCGTCGATTTCGAACATGATGCGGCCCGGAGCCACGCGAGCGGCCCAGTGGTCCACGGCGCCCTTGCCCTTACCCATCCGGACTTCGGCCGGCTTGCCGGTGACCGGCACGTCGGGGAAGATACGGATCCACACGCGACCTTGGCGCTTCATCTGGCGAGTGATCGCCCGACGAGCCGCTTCGATCTGACGAGCGGTGATGCGTTCCGGCTCAACAGCCTTGAGGCCGTAGGAGCCGAAGTTCAGCAGGGTGCCGCCCTTGGAAACGCCATGAATGCGTCCCTTGAACTGCTTGCGATACTTGGTTTTTTTCGGTGACAGCATAGCGCTCTATCCTTAGCCCCGATCGCGACGGCCGCGGTCGCCCCGGTCGGGACGATCGCCGCGTTCACGTCCACCACCTTCGCCGGCAGGACCGGACTCAGTGGCCAGACGCTTGTCGAGCGCCATCGGATCATGCTCCAGCACTTCGCCTTTGAAGATCCAGGTCTTCACGCCGATGATGCCGTAGGTGGTCTTGGCTTCCGCAAAACCGTAATCGATGTCGGCGCGCAGGGTGTGGAGCGGCACGCGACCTTCGCGATACCATTCCATCCGGGCGATTTCAGCGCCGCCGAGGCGGCCCGACACGTTGATGCGGATACCCTTGGCGCCGAGACGGACGGCCGACTGGATCGACCGCTTCATGGCACGACGGAAAGCGATACGGCGCTCGAGCTGCTGGGCGATGGACTCGGCCACCAGCTGGGCGTCGGTTTCGGGCTTGCGGATCTCGACGATGTTCAGGTGAACCTCGCCTTCGGTCATCGCCGACAGGTCCTTGCGGAGCTTGTCGATGTCAGCGCCCTTCTTGCCGATGATGACACCCGGACGGGCGGCATAGATCGTGACACGGCACTTCTTGTGCGGACGCTCGATGATGATGCGCGAAACGCCGGCTTGATACAGGCGCTTCTTCAGCATCGCCCGGACCGCGAGGTCCTGGTGCAGGAGCTTGCCGTACTGGTCGCCGTCGGCGAACCAACGGCTGTCCCAGGTGCGGTTTACGCCGAGCCGGAGCCCGATCGGATTGACTTTCTGACCCATCAGGCGGCCTCACCCAGTTCGCGGACCACGATGGTGATCTCGGAGAACGGCTTTTCAACGCGCGTGGCCCGACCGCGAGCACGCGGCGAGAAGCGCTTCATCACCAGGTTCTTGCCCACATAGGCCTCGGCGACGACGAGCGAGTCGATGTCGAGGTTGTGGTTGTTCTCGGCGTTGGAGATCGCCGAGTACAGCGCCTTGCGGACGTCCTGAGCGATGCGCTTGTGGCTGAACTCGAGCTCGTTGAGAGCGCGCTGGACGTTCAGGCCACGGATGGACTGGGCGACCAGGTTCAGCTTGCGAGCGCTGGTGCGCAAGGTACGGACCTTGCACATCGCTTCGTTGGCCGGCAGGCGGCGAGGTTGTTTAGCTTGGCTCATGGCCTACTTCCTCTTCGCCTTCTTGTCGGCGGCGTGGCCGGGGAAGTTCCGGGTGGGAGCGAACTCCCCGAACTTCATACCGACCATGTCTTCCGACACGATCACGGGGACGTGCTTCTGGCCGTTGTGGACGCCGAAGGTCAGGCCGACAAATTGCGGCATGATCGTCGAGCGACGCGACCAGGTCTTGATGACGTCCTTGCGGCCCGACGACAGAGCGACGTCGGCCTTCTTCAGGAGGTACCCGTCGACAAACGGGCCTTTCCAGACGGAGCGGGTCATGGCTTAGCGGCCCTTTTTCGCTTTGTGGCGCGAACGGATGATGAACTTATCCGTGGCCTTGTTAACGCGGGTCTTGGCGCCCTTGGTCGGCTTGCCGGCCGGGGTCACCGGATGGCGGCCGCCCGAGGTCCGGCCTTCACCACCACCGTGGGGGTGGTCGACCGGGTTCATGGCGACGCCGCGAACGTGGGGGCGACGACCCATGTGACGAACACGACCGGCCTTGCCGAGGTTTTCGTTCATGTGGTCGGGATTGGACACGGCACCGACGGTGGCCATGCAGGTATCGAGCACCATGCGCAGTTCGCCCGAGTTCAGGCGGATCTGGGCATAGCCGGCGTCACGACCGACCAGCTGGGCATAGGCACCAGCCGAACGGGCGATCTGGCCACCCTTGGCGGGCTTCAGCTCGACATTGTGGATGATCGTGCCGATCGGCAGGGTGCGCAGCGGCGAGGCGTTGCCCGGCTTCACGTCGACCTTCTCGCCGGTGACGACTTCGTCGCCGGCCTTCAGGCGCTGCGGGGCCAGGATGTAGGCCAGTTCGCCGTCGACCTGATACTTGATCAGGGCGATGAAGGCGGTGCGGTTGGGGTCGTACTCGAGACGAACGACCGTGGCCACGCCCTGCTTGCGGCGCTTGAAGTCGACCAGACGGTAGAGGCGCTTGGCGCCGCCGCCGCGGAAGCGGACAGCGATACGGCCATTGCCGCCGCGACCGCCCGACTTGGTCAGACCTTCAACGAGCTTCTTTTCCGGGCGGCCCTTGTGGAGCTCGCTGCGGTCGATCAGCACCAGGCCGCGCTGGCCAGGGCTGGTCGGATTGAATTGCTTCAAGGCCATGGTTTAGAGCCCCGTCGTGATATCGATCGACTGGCCGTCGGCCAGGGTCACGATAGCTTTCTTGACGTCGGAACGACGTCCGACGATGCCGCGGAAGCGCTTGGTCTTGCCCTTGGTGACCATGGTGTTGACCTTGGTGACCTTGACCTTGAACAGCTCTTCGACTGCGGCGGCGATTTCGTCCTTCGACGCATCGGCGGCCACGCGGAAGACAACCTTATTCTGCTCGCTGAGCAGGGTGGCCTTCTCGGTGATCACCGGCGACAGGATCGTGTCGTAGTGGCGGGCGGTAGCGGCCATTACGCGGCTTCCTTCTCAGCGAAACGGGCCGAGATCGCTTCCACCGCATCCTTCGTCAGGACCAGGGTGTGGCGACGCAGCACGTCATAGACGTTCAGGCCGGCGTTCGGCAGCACGTCCACGTTCGGAATGTTGCGGGCGGCGAGCTTGAAGTTCGCATCCACTTCCGGACCGGCGATGACCAGGGCGTTCTTCAGACCCATCTTTTCGAAGTTGGCGCGCAGGGCGGCCGTCTTCGGATCGGTCAGAACGGCGCTGTCGAGAACGACCAGCGAACCGGCCTTGGCCTTCGACGACAGGGCGTGACGCAGAGCCATGGCCCGGATCTTCTTGGGAAGATCAAAAGCGTGGCTGCGGACGACCGGGCCGTGAGCCTTGGCACCACCGACGAACTGAGCAGCACGACGCGAGCCGTGACGAGCACCACCGGTGCCCTTTTGCTTGTACATCTTCTTGCCCGTACGAGAGACCTCGTTGCGGACCTGAATCTTGTGGTTGCCCGAGCGGCGCTTGGCCAGCTGCCAGGTGACGACGCGCTGCAGGATGTCGCCGCGGATGTCGTCGATGCCGAAGATGGCGTCGTCGAGGTCCACGGAACCGGCCTTGCCGCCGTCCAGATTGATGACGTCGAGTTTCATTAGCCTTCGCCCTCTTCGGTCGTCGCCGCAGGGGCTTCCTCAGCGGGGGTTACAGCCGAAGCTTCACCGGCCTTGCGGAAGGCGCCCGGACGCGGCAGGTCGGCCGGAGCGGCCTTCTTGATCGCGTCGCGAACCTTGACGTACGAGCCTTCGTGACCCGGGACGGCACCCTTGATCAGGATCAGGCCGCGTTCGACATCGACCTTCCAGACGGTGACGTTCAGCGTGGTGACAGTTTCCTGACCCAGGTGACCGGCCATCTTCTTGCCCGGGAACGTGCGACCCGGATCCTGGCGGTTACCGGTCGAACCGTGCGAGCGGTGCGAGACCGAGACACCGTGGGTGGCGCGCAGACCGGCGAAGTTCCAGCGCTTCATGGCGCCGGCAAAACCCTTACCGACGGTGACACCCTGGATGTCGACCTTCTGACCCGGGACGAAGTGGTCGGCCGTGAACTCGGCGCCGACTTCGATCAGGGCAGCTTCCTCGACGCGGAACTCGGCAACGATCCGCTTGGGCTCGACCGAGGCCTTGGCGAAGTGGCCGCGCATGGCATTGGGGGTGTTCTTCGGCTTCTTGGCGCCAGCGCCAAGTTGCAGAGCTGTGTAGCCGTCCTTGTCGACGGTGCGCTGAGCCGTAACCTGGCAGCCGTCGAGCGAAAGGACGGTGACCGGAACGTGCTGACCGGCTTCGTCGAAGAAGCGGGTCATACCCAGCTTCTTGGCGAGAACGCCGGTGCGTTGAGCGGGGAGAGTCATAAGATTCGGCCCTCCTTACAGCTTGATTTCGACGTCAACGCCGGCCGACAGGTCGAGCTTCATCAGCGCGTCCACGGTCTGCGGAGTCGGGTCAACGATGTCGAGAACGCGCTTGTGCGTACGGATCTCGAACTGCTCGCGCGACTTCTTGTCGACGTGCGGCGAACGGTTGACGGTGAATTTCTCGATAAGCGTGGGCAGGGGGATCGGGCCCCGTACCGTCGCACCCGTGCGCTTGGCCGTATTGACGATCTCGCGCGTGGAATGATCCAGCACGCGGTGATCGAAGGCCTTGAGCCGGATGCGGATGTTCTGACGATCCATATCGCTCGGTTTCCTAGTGGGCTGCGCCCGCGTCTCGAACCATTTCAAAGACCAACTCGAACTCCGAAGAGCTCGTACGCAGCGTCCGCAAAACAAATTGCCCCAACAGTTTCCTGTCGGGGTGATGACCAGATATTGCACCAGATGGCGCGCTTTCCGGGCGTCTCGCGAACCGCGTTTGAGCCCGAGAGCTCACAGCCGGTCCAACAGAGGCGCGCTTGTACGTTCCGAATCCGGTTTCGTCAAGCGCTGTGCTGACCGTTTCTTGCTGCTGGGCAGCGCGACTCGGGAAGCCCCCTCTCGATAGAGTTCGCGCCCGACCGGCGCAAGGCTTGTCGGGAGAAAACAGCTCTGGAGAACACCGGAATGTGGGCATGCCCCCGGCCTCCTCTGCGGACGGCGTAGAAGGTTTAACGGCGCATGCGCTCGGTTGAGGGTTTGCCTGCCCTGGCGTGGCGGTTTGCCGCTGGCCGCCCCCGGGCCAATTCCGGGTCCAGGACGGCAGCAGGCCCGCTCCCCTGCCCCAGACCTGGCATGAGACCAGACCGGTAGATGGCACTCAGCAGGCTGTGGGAGCGCCGGGATCGCTCTGCCGCGATAGAAAAAGGCCCCGGAACACTAGGTCCGGGGCCTTCAGCCTGCCGTTCAATGGCTTCAGTGGCCGATATCAACGTCGCCCGAGCCAGCCACGTGCTTGCTGACCGCGCCGGTCGCACGCGCCACCCGGACATCGCCGGAGCCCGCAACCGAGACCTCGACGTCACCGACCTCGCCATCGTGCGTCACGTTGCCGGATCCCATGATGTTGATCTCCAGGGCACGCCCCCGGCCACCGGCGATCGCAACGTCACCCGAGCCCGCGATATTGATTTCGGCGTCGCCCGCGACGCTCGCGGCGCTCGCATCGCCTGATCCGGCAATGCTGACCTCGAGCCTGCCGGCGATGGCGTTGGTCCTGACACTTCCCGATCCGGCGATGCTGATCTCGGCTTCACCCGCGGTTCCGGCATTCGTATCGCCGGATCCGGCCTGGGAGACCTCCAGCTTTCCCTTGACGTTGGCCACCGTCCAGTCCCCGCAGCCGGCATTGGCGAGCTCCAGCCGCTCGCTGCGCCCGACGCTGCCGAACACCGCGCCGCCGGCGGCGACCTCGGCCGACAGCGGCGTGCGGATGACGATCTGCGGGATGTCTTCCCACTTCACCTGGCCGACGCCCCGCACCCGGATGGACGCCTTGCCCATCAGGGAGTCGCAGCTCTGGATGCGGTTCATCCGCAGGTCGCCGTCGACGATGGTTTCGGACCCGACCTGGCGAACCGTCAGGGGCAGGCTGGCATTGGTTGTGATGAACTCCACCTTGATGTCATTGCGGGCCTCAGGGATCACGACGACGCGGGCCACGGCGTCCTTGATCTTGACCGAAGGCGCCGCAGCAGCCGTGCCGGCAGAGCCCAGGGCAGCCGCACCGGCAGCCAGAACAAGAAGTGCGCGCATCGATTTTTCCCCTGTCGGATCGCGTTGATGAGGGGAAGCTAGCGGCGGCGACCGGGCGCGACGACTTAATTCGAGGTCATGAGCGCGATGTCATAATTCGGCCCAGGGGCCGGGATCGCGCCTCAGTCGGCGAGAGCGGACAGGCTGAGGCCCAGGCCAAGGGTCAGGCCGAGTCCGGCACCCAGGCGGGGATGGCGTCTCCCCATGGCCGTCACGAAGGCCGAGGTCCCGCGAACCTGTCCCATCAGTCCCGGTTCGCAGGCGACGATGCGGTCGAACCGGCGCGACAGGCGATTGAGGCCCGGCAACCGGTCGAGCCCGCTGACCTGATCGGGCCGTGCATGGATCAGACCCTCGAAGACCGGCTCGGCCGGATCAGCGAAGTCGCGCTTGTAGGCCTCCTCGCTGGGACCAAAGTCCACGCGCCTGATCCCCTGCTCGGCCGCCATGCGAAGCGTGTCCAGGGTCATCAGGCTGCCCGGCGAATAGCGAGCATAACTTGTGTTGTAGGTCGGGAACCAGAGATGGTGACGATCCCCGCTGGTCAGGCCCAGTTCAGCCGCCACCACGACATCTCCGGCCGTCAGGGTCGCCAGCCTGAGGCCGAAATCAGGGTCGGTCGACTCCGCGAGCCGATGGAGCAAGGCTCCCGTCCAGCCACAGGCGAAGATGTCGTACTGGTGCGTGCGGTGCAGCTGACGGCGCTTGTCCTCGATGATCCTGTCCAGCCGCTCTGGATCTGGGCGCTCGAAGCTGAATATGACCGGCCCGTGGTCGCGCTCCAGCGCCCGGCGGCGACGGCGCTTGTCCTTCAGGAAGCTCGCATTGCGGCCTGCCGCATAGGCTTCGAACCCCGCAGAGAGATCCGACGCCATGGCATGGCGGAGCGAAAGGCCGGTCCCGGCGCCATCGCCCTGCCCCTCACCGATCAGACCGCGAACCCGCGCCCGTTCGGCCCCGATCTGGCGAAGAAGGGCGCTGAGGTCCAGCCCCGCCCCAACCTCGGCGATCAGACCATGGAAGTCGCTCATCGGTGCCCCGAGCGGCTGCAGCAGCCCCCCGCGACGCTGATGCGGCAGGAAGCCGACGATCTGGCCGTCGCGGCGCAGGATGGCGATACGCGCCCCCGGCGCAACCGCCCCGGCAACGTCTATATAGCGAAGGTCGAAATAGGGACTGCCCAGGGCCGGATTGGCGCGACGCAGGCTATCCCAGCGGGCGCGTTCTGGCGCGCCGAGGTCAGAGACCCTGAGCGTCTCGATGGTTACGTCGTGGCTCAAGCTGAAACCCCCGCAATCGGCCGGGAGTCTAGACGCGGTTTCCTAATATCCGCTTTCGCCGGGCGAGGCCTGGTCCGGCGCGTGAGCCGCCAGGCGAACGGGAACCGACTTGTAAGCCGGCGTCCCGCTGCGGGTATCGCGATCCTCAAGGTCGATCAGGATATTGGTCTCTGGATAGTAGGCCGCCAGGCAGCCACGCGGGATCTCCCGGGCGACCAGGGTAAAGCCGCGCACGATCCTCTGCCCGCCGGCGTCATGCGCCGCAGCGAGATCGATCCGGTCGCCGGACGCGAGGCCCCGTTCGGCCATGTCCTGCGGATTGGCGAACACGACGTCGCGCCGCCCGAACACCCCGCGATAGCGGTCGTCCTGGCCGTAGATCGTGGTGTTATACTGGTCGTGGCTGCGCAGGGTGGTCAGGAGCAGCACGGTCGGGTCACCGCGCCGGGGATCATCGCCGCTGGGCGCATGAACCAGGAAGTTGGCCTTGCCCGAGGCGGTCTTCCAGACGCGCTCCGACGGCGGCACCGGCAGGCGGAAGCCGCCCGGAACGCGGATGCGCTCATTATAGTTGTCGAATGCCCCGGGAAACGTCCGGGCGATCAGGTCGCGAATGCAGTCATAGTCGCCCACCAGGCCGGACCAGTCGATCAGTGGGTCATCGCCCAAAGTAGCCCGAGCGATGCCCGCAACGATGGCGGGCTCGGATTTCAGATGCTCGGAGGCCGGCGGGTTCAGGCCCTTTGAGGCGTGAACCATCGACATGGAGTCTTCCACGGTCACGGCCTGACGGCCGCCGGCCTGGATGTCGATCTCGGTCCGGCCCAGGCAGGGCAGCAGCAGGCTCTCCTTGCCGACCAGCAGATGGGTGCGGTTGGGCTTGGTGGCGATGTGGACAGCAAACTCGAGCCGGCGCAGGGCGGCGAAGGTCCGGACCGGATCGGGCGCGGCAACGGCAAAATTGCCGCCGAGCCCGAGGAACACCTTCGCCTCGCCCCGCTCCATCGCCTCGATGGCCTCGACCACGGTGTGGCCATGCTCCCGCGGCGGCTCGAAGCCGAAGACGTCGCGCAGCGAATCCAGCAGCGCCGCCGACGGCTTTTCGGCCACGCCCACGGTCCGCGCGCCCTGGACATTGGAGTGGCCGCGCAGCGGACAGATCCCCGCCCCCGGCCGACCGATATTGCCCTTCAGCAGCAGCAGATTGACCAGCTGCTGCACCGTCCCGGACGAGTCCCGGTGCTGGGTCAGGCCCATGCCGTAGCAGAGGATGGTCGCCTTCGAGCGGGCATAGACAGCGGCCGCCTCTTCGATCTGGTCGCGCGACAGGCCAGAGCCCGTCTCGATCGCGTCCCAGCTCACGGCGTCGAGCGCCTCGGCCAGGGCCTCGAAGCCATGGGTGTGCTCTTTAATGAAGTCGCGATCCACGGCCTGCAGGGCCAGCACCGCCTTCATCATGCCCTGCACCAGCATGGCATCACCGCCGAGGGTCACCTGGTAATAGGCCGAGGCGATCAGGGTCGAGGACAGGGTCGCCATCTCCAGCGGATCCTGTGGCGAGGCAAACTTTTCCAGCGACCGCTCGCGCAGCGGATTGAAGGCCAGGATCGTCGCGCCGCGCCGGGAGGCCTCGCGCAGGGTGGTCATCATCCGCGGATGGTTGGTGCCGGGATTGTGGCCAAAGCACAGGATCAGGTCGGCGTGGTCGAAGTCCTCAAGCGTCACCGAGCCCTTGCCCATGCCGATCGAGTCCGGCAGGCCGACACTGGTCGGCTCGTGGCACATGTTGGAGCAGTCCGGGAAGTTGTTGGTCCCGAACCGCCGGCCCAGTAGCTGATACAGGAACGCCGCCTCGTTCGAGGCCCGGCCGGAGGCATAGAACTCGGCCTCATCCGGACTGTTCAGGGCCTTGAGTGCCTGCCCCGTGCGGGCAAAGGCCTCGTCCCAGCTCACCGGCCGATAGCGGTCGCTGGCCGCGTCATAGGCCATGGGCTCGGTCAGCCGGCCGAGGTCCTCGATCTGGTGGTCGCTCCAGGTCAGCAGCTCGCTGACCGTATGACGCTCGAAAACCTCGGGCGTGGCCCGCTTGCTGGTCGCCTCCCAGGCCACCGCCTTGGCCCCGTTCTCGCAGAACTCGAACGAGCTGGTATGTTTGGGGTCGGGCCAGGCGCAGCCGGGGCAGTCGAAGCCTTCGGGCTGGTTGGCAGACAGCAGGGTACGGCCGCCCTCGATCACCGTGGCCTGATCGCCCAGGGCCCCGGCGACGGCCTTCAGCGCGCCCCAGCCGCCGGCCGGGCCGTCGTAACGGCGAACACCCGGAATCCTTGCGTCCGACATCAGGCGGTCTCCATCGCGGCCTCGACCAGACGGTCGGCGCGGGTGAACACGGTATGGCCGTCAGCCCGGGCCAGGGCCACCAGGGTCAGGCCCGCCTCCTCGGCCTTGCGGATCGCCAGGTCGGTGGGGGCTGAGACCGCCACCAGGACCGGGCAACCGATGCGGACGGTCTTTTCGATCATCTCGAACGAGCAGCGGCTGGTCACCAGCACAAAGCCGCTGTCGACGTCGAGGCCGCTCGCGGCCATCGCCCCGGCCAGCTTGTCCAGGGCGTTGTGGCGGCCGACATCCTCGCGGGACAGCAGGATGCGCCCCTCCCCATCGGCGAAGGCGGCCGCATGGGTGGCCCGGGTCAGCCGGCCGAGGGCCTGGGTCTCGCCGAGGGCGTCGAGGGCCCGCTGGATCGCCTGATGGGTCAGCGCCCGGCCCTCGCCGACGCGCGGCAGCGGCCGGACGGCGTCGGCCAGGCGCTGGACGCCGCACAGGCCGCAGCTGGACCGACCCTCAAGGGTTCGCGGCCGGGCCTTGCGCGGCACCGCCGCCGGGGCCAGCCGCACGTCGGCCAGCAGGCCCAGTTCCGCCTCGGTGACCTCGACCGCCAGGATATCGGCCGCCCCGGCGATGGCCTCGGTCAGGGTAAAGCCTCGCGCCAGATCCTCGATATCGGCCGGCGTCGCCATCAATACCGTATGGGGCCGGCCGTTGAACGACAGCCCCACCGCGACCTCGTCGGGCACGGCGCGGTCAATGGACTGGCTCTCGGTATCGGCGCGCCACTGGACGGCGGCGCGGCGGGTGACGGAAGGGCTGGGCATGATGTTGAGTCTAACGCGCCGCGCGACGCATCGTCACGACAAATGCGGGTTGCGCACGGCATCGCGTCCTCGCCGGTTTTGCGCCGGCGGGTGTGGGGAGGCGGCGGAGCGTCCGGGCCAGGCCCGGAGGAAGGGGTAGAGGGAACCGTTTCGGCCGGGGCCGGAGCGCTCCGCGTGACCGATTTTCCGGTGAGCCTTCGGGGCGCGGGGTTTTAACCCGCTCCCGACAGAGGCCCCCGACGGGCGGAAGGGCAGCGACCCTTCCGGACCGCGCGGGCGATTTCAGCCCGCGCCTGGAGTGCTCATCGGGACCCTCGCGGGTTTCTCGCCTTCGTCCCGGTTTTTCAGGGAGCCCGGTGGAGATCCTTTGCGAGCGGCGGTCATCCAAGACCTACCGACGAGCACGACCCGCTCGACCACTCCCGCCCCCCGTCAGGTCGCCAGCTGGACGGCCTCCCCAGGGACGGGACGAGGCGAAGTATGGGGCCGGTCCGGCGGGGGCGGACAGGTTTTCGACCGTCACGCTGGGTGCGGGGCTCAGGGCGTTGAATTGGCTGGGGCGGAGGGCAGCTATCCCCGTGCGGGAGTGGGGATAGCCGGGTTCGCGTTGCAAAAGCGTGTGATCGCTGAGAAGACGCGGACCGGATCTTCAAGCTCGGGCGTGTGGCCCAGATCGTCAAAGGTCTCGCACACTGCATCCAGCCGCAGGCGCCGGATGGAATGCGCGTTGCCGGCGGGGTGCGAACGATCGGCAGCGCCCCAGATCGACAGCAGGGGCTGGTGCGGGCATGGCAGCTCAACGTCGGGGTCCATGTAGCACTGGTAGGCGCTGGCCAGAGACCATTGGGCACCGTGTCGGAATGACCGCTCGGCACACCGGCAAAGCTCGCCGATCATTTCCGGCCTGCCCACCGAAAGCGCGTACCAGGCCGGCATGCGCCTGGGGGCCATGCGACGCATCGCAATATGGCCCAGGACCGGCTTGGCCAGGATGCCCTTGGGGTCGCGCGCGTCTTTCCAGGCCTTGAATGCCGCGACATCGCCGGCCTGCAACAGGGTCAGGCGAGAGACGAGCTCGGGATAGCGTGCCGCTATGTCGAGAGCGGCATGGCCGGCGACACAGGAGAACGCGAGGATGGCCCCGGGCCCGGCGACGGCCCTCAGGAAGATCGCCAGGTCATCATGGGTTTCGTGAAAGCCGAAGCGATAGTCTTCTGCAGCGGCCGAGAAGCCCATCGCCGGAAGTTCAAAGGCAATCACCCGGAAACGCTGCGCAAAGGTCGTGATCAGTGCGTCATAGACTTCCAGCGTCATCGGCGGATCGACGCTGAAGACGATCGTTTCGCCCTTGCCGGCTTCGCGATAGCGATACTGCACCTTGGGCGACTGGAAGAAACTGACGCCTACCGAGGCGCTGGCCGGCCAGCCTTCACGATGCCGGCGCATGCGGTCGGCGGCTCCCGCCGTATCGAGGCGCGTGGCCAGACGATTGAGGCTCCCGGTCATGCCGCACGCGGCGCATTGCGGCTGGCGATGAACAGCGCCACGCAGGTCAGGGCCAGATAGGCCTCGATCGCCAGGTGGCGCGCCACGATGGCGTGCGCGGCGCCGGTCTGGTGGGTCAGCCAGGCATCGCCGAGCGGCAGGATGAGCGCCGCGGCCGCGGTCCAGAACAGGGCTCGCAGATCCCGCCGGACCAGGAAGATCGCCACCAGCGCCGCGACGAAAGCGGTGCGCAGGGCATAGACCTGCACCCAGGCCACAGCGTCGGCGCCACTGACCGGCACGCCGTAGTAGGTGGCAAAGCCGGTTGGATCGGACAGGGCGCGTACCACATTCACCGCCTGCAGGAGCGCCAGCGGAACGGAGAGCCAGAAGCCGAAGGTCCGCAGGACGGGCTGGCTGGATGGGGTTGGGGTCAGGGTCATGATGTCTCCTCTGGACAGGGAGACTAGCGGGCCATCGACGGCCTGGACGCTTGAGTTTCTGTCCACATAGGTGAATAAACTTCACCTATGAAGCGCGACGCCCCCAGCTTTGCCGCCCTGCGCATCTTCGCCGTGGCGGCGCAGCGGCAGAGCTTTCGCGATGCGGGTCTGGAACTGGGCCTGACGCCCTCGGCGGTCAGCCACCAGGTGCGGGCCGTCGAAGCCTGGGTCGGTGCGCCCCTGTTTCTGCGCCAGGTCCGGCAGGTTCGGCTGACGCCGCTCGGCGAGACGCTGAGCGCGCGGTTGTCGCAGGCCTTCTTCGACATCGACACGGCACTCGGACAGGCCAAGCGGCAGTCCGACTCGACGGGGCTGCGGATCGCGGCCCTGCCCCTGTTCACCAATGCCTGGCTGGTGCCCCGTCTGGCGCGCTTTGAGGCGCTGCATCCGGACCTGTCCCTGTCGATCGACACCGAGGCGCGGGTCGTGGATCTCGAGAAGGGCGAAGCCGATGTCGCCATACGCAATGTGGCGGCCGTAACCCCGGGACTGTTCGGGCACAAGCTGCTGGACCTGCGAGCGACGCCCCTCTGCGTGCCGAAGGTGGCCGAGACCGTGCGCGCGCCGGAGGACCTGGCCCGGGCCACCCTGATCGATCTGAGCGTCGGCCGGGCGGGCTGGCCCGAATGGTTTGCGGGGGTCGGGTGCCCAGGCCTGAAGCCGGCGCGCACCCTGACCTTTGACAATGTTCCCTCAGCAATTGACGCCGCAGCCCAGGGGCGCGGCGTGCTCCTGGGCCTATTGCCGCTGGTGCTCGATGCGCCCAACGCCAGCCAGCTGGTCGCGCCCCTGCAGCATCCCCCGGTGGATGCGGGGGCCTATTTCGTCGTCTGCCGCAAGGCCGATCGCGCCGACGCCACCATCCAGGCCTTCATGCAATGGCTGATCCAGAACATGCAGGCCGATGTCGCCCGGCTGCGACGGCTGGAGCGCGAGCGGCTGCGGTGAGGGGGCGTCTTCCGGCGTCAGCCGGTGAGCCCTGGTCTGACCCCGCAGAACAGATGAAACGTTGACCTGCGCCCCGTCCGCCGTCAAACACCGTCCCGGACCAGACGGTCGGGCGGTCGCGGTCCTCGCAAGAGGGTCGAGGAAAGTCCGGGCTCCACGGTGACAAGGCGGTGGGTAACGCCCACCGGGAGCGATCCCAGGGATAGCGCCACAGAAAGCAAACCTCCTCCCTACGGGGCGGGAAGGGTGAAAGGGTGGGGTAAGAGCCCACCGCGGACCTGGCGACAGGGACGGCATGGCAAGCCCCGCCTGGAGCAAGACCGAATAGGGACCCCGCGCCGGCCTCGCGTCGGATAGGCCGTCACTGGCTGAGAGGGTCCGGGTAGGTCGCGAGAACCGTCCAGCAATGGGCGGTCCAGAGGAATGATCGTCGCGCGCCGTAAGGCGTGGCACAGAACCCGGCTTATAGACCGTCTGGTCCGTCTCTCCCCGTCCTCATGGCGACGGGGAGGGGACGGTTCCCCCAAATCCCCGTTCCTGAACGCCGAACCCTTGGCCGGCCATGGGCTGGAGTCGCCCCAACACTTAACAGTTCTGTGTATGTTCTGTTGATCGTTTGTGCATTCAAGTCACGAACCGGTGCGACATCTTTGTTTTCACGGCAAAATGGCCTTCGGTGTCATTGTCTCCCAATTCATCCCATGTTAACCCAGTTTCGTCGCCGGAGCGTGGAATTGGCCGCCCGGTGACGGTCTCAAGGGGTAGGCGGGGTGTTTCTCTCGACGTTCGAGAAGCAGGTGGACAGCAAGCGGCGCATCGTTGTGCCGCAGGACTTCCGCGCGGCGATCTCGGGCCCCTTTGACGGCGTGTTCTGCTTTCCCTCAATCGAGTCCGACTGCCTCGAAGGCGGCGGCAAGGCCCTGTTCGACCGTTATCTGGGCGTGATCGAGGAGCTGGAGTTCGGCGATCCGGTGCGCACGGCGCTGGAGACCAGCGTGCTGGGCGGCATGGCCAGGCTGTCATTTGATACAGCTGGTCGCATTACCCTGCCCGATCACCTGTGCGACATGTTCGGCCTGAGTGATTGGGTGACTGTCGTCGGTATGGGTGAGCGTTTTCAGATCTGGTCGCGGGAGGCTTTCCAGGCCCACCGCGCCGCCCAGCGTGACGTGGCCCGGGAAGGGCTGGCGGCCATGCGGGTTTCGCAACGGGCCGCGCGGCTGGCGGGTGGGGCATGAGCGAGGCCGCCCACATTTCCGTCCTGCTGGCCGAGGTGGTCGAGGCCCTGGCCCCCAGGCCGGGCGAGACGATGATCGACGGCACCTTCGGGGCGGGCGGCTATACCCGCGCCATCCTGGCGACCGGAGCCTCGGTGGTCGGCTTCGACCGCGATCCGACCGTGCGCCGCTTTGCCGAGGACCTGCCGGCCGACCGCTTCCGCCTGATCCAGGACCGCTTCTCGCAGATGGCCGAGCACTTCGCGCCGCAGTCGGTGGACGGCGTGGTGCTGGATATCGGCGTCTCGTCCATGCAGCTGGACGAGGCCGAGCGCGGCTTTTCGTTCATGCGCGACGGTCCGCTGGACATGCGGATGAGCGACACCGGGCCGACCGCCGCCGACCTGGTCAATGAGCTGGACCACACCGAGCTGGCCCGGATTCTTTATGTCTATGGCGAGGAGCATGCCTCGCGCCGCATCGCCAGCTTCATCGTGCGGCGTCGCGAGGAGCGGCCGTTCGAACGCACGCTGGATCTGGCCCATGTCATCGAGCGCGCCCTGGGTGGCCGCAAGGGGGCCAAGGTGCATCCGGCCACCCGCTCGTTCCAGGGCCTGCGCATCGCGGTCAATGAAGAGCTGGCCGAACTGGAGGCCGGGCTCGCCGCCGCCGAGCGGATCCTCAAGCCGGGCGGGCGCCTGGCGGTGGTGACCTTCCACTCGCTGGAGGACCGCATCGTCAAAACCTATCTGGCCGAGCGGGCCGGACGCACCCCGGGCGGCTCGCGCCACCTGCCGCAGGCGCCGGCCGGCGCGCCGTCCAGCTATGAGCTGATCGCCAACAAGGCCATCGCGCCGGGCGAGGCCGAACTGGCGGTCAATCCGCGGGCCCGCTCGTCGAAACTGCGCGCCGCCATCCGGACGACGGCCCCGGTCTGGGGGGCACCAGCATGAGCCTGTCGGACCTGTTCAACAAGCGGATTCGCGGCTTCCGGGTGGTTGAGGTCGTCGGTGGCGGGGTTCTGCTGACCCTGGTGACCGGCGTCTATCTGGCCAAGACCGTCGCCGGGCGCGAGCGTAACGAGATCGCCGGCATCGAACGCGAGATTGAAGACGAAAAGGCCCAGAAGCGCCTCCTGCTGGCCGAGGTGGCCCATCTGGAGCAGCCGCGCCGGATCGAGTCCCTGGCCCTGGCGGTCGGTCTGGTGCCGATCCCGGCCGAGCGTGAGATCACCGAGGACATGCTGGTGGACGTGGCCCGCCACCAGATCCAGCCCAAGCCGGTCGCCCAGGCCACCGATGTCGCGCCGGGGGCCCTGGCCACTGACGCGCCCGAGGCTGTCCCCGAGGACGCCGTACCGGCTGCGCCCGCCGTGCCGGGGGCGGCGCGATGAGCCTGGCCAATCTCGGCCCGAACGGCTTCCAGCCGGGCGCCTGGCGCTGGCTGATCGAGCGGGTCTGGCGGCTGGAGCACGCCTTCGAGCGCTCGCGGGCGGCGGCCAAGCCGGAGGACGATACCCGGATCCGGATCTTCGTGATCATGGCCGTGTTCGGCGTCTGCTTCCTGGGTCTGGCGATCGGGGCCGGCCATTCGGCCCTGTTCTCTGACGCCGGGCAGGGCAACGGCTACCTGGCCTCGACCGAAGGCGCACGCGGCGATCTGGTGGATCGTGACGGCCGCCTGCTGGCCGTCGATCTCACCCACTACGCCCTTTATGTCGATCCCCGCGAAGTCTGGGACAAGGCCGAGACCCGGCGGGTTCTGGGCCGGGCCCTGCCCGAGGTGCCGGCCAAGCGTCTCGACAAGGTGGTGTTCGGCGACAAGCGGACCTTTCTGCTGGACGGCCTGACGCCGGAGCAGCGCGACGCGATCTTTGATCTGGGCCTGCCGGGGGTTTCGTTCGAAGCCCAGGGGCGGCGGATGTATCCCCTCGGCGCGACGGCTGCTCACCTGGTCGGCTTTGTCGACAGCGGTGGCAAGGGTCTGGCCGGGGCCGAGTGGGCCCTCGACAAGCCGATCCGCAGCGCCGCCGGCATTCCCGGTGGCCGGGCCGGGACGCCGACGACCTTGTCCATCGATGTCCGTATCCAGGCCGCGCTCGAGGACGAGCTGCGCAAGGCGGCGATCGAGTTCCAGCCCCGGGGTGCCGTGGGGGTGGTGACCAATGTCCATACCGGCGAGATCCTCGGCATGGCCAGCTATCCCGATTTCGATCCCAACAAGGCCGGAACCGCCACCGACGACCAGAAGCTGAACCGCGCGGCCGCCTCGGTCTTTGAGATGGGCTCGACCTTCAAGGCCTTCACGGTCGCCATCGGGCTCGACACCGGGGTGGCGACGCCCAACTCGACCTTCGATGCCCGCGAGCCCTACAAGCTCGGCTACCGGACCATTCATGACTATCACGCGGCCAAGGCGATCCTGAACCTCGTCCAGGTCTTCCAGCACTCGTCGAACATCGGCACCGCCAAGCTGGCCGAGGCGGTCGGGGTCAAGCGGCTCAGCCAGTATTTCGGCGCCCTGGGCCTGACCCGGCCCGCCGAGGTGGAGCTGCGCGAGTCCGCCCGTCCCCTGACACCCAAGGTCTGGAACGAGGATGCCGTGGCCTCGACCTCGTTCGGGCACGGGATGAACGTCTCGCCGCTGGCCCTGTCCGAGGCGATGGGAGCGCTGCTGAACGGCGGCACCCGGCCGCCCCTGACCATCCTCAAGCGCCCGGACGGCGTGCGGCCCGAAGGACCGCGCGTGCTGACCGAGGAAACCTCGCGCGAGATGCTGAAGATCATGCGGGCCAATGTCGCCGATCCGATCGGCAGCGGCGGCAAGGCCGATGTTCCGGGCTATTCCGTCGGGGGCAAGACCGGCACCGGCGAGAAGTACGACCCCGCAATCCGGGGCTACAACCACCAGCGGCAGGTCTCGTCCTTCGCGGCGGTGTTCCCGACCGACGGCCCGATCGAGGCCGACCGCTACTTCGTCCTGATCCTGCTGGATGAGCCCAAGGGCAATGCCCGGACCTTCGGGTTTTCCACCGGCGGATGGGTGGCCGCGCCGGCGGCCGGCCACGTGATCGCCCGTATCGCGCCCTTCCTGGGCGTCCAACGCAAGACCGATGCCGTCGTGCTGGCCAGCCAGCCGAAGGCCGCCCCCGGAGCGGGACTATGAGCAAGCGCCTTTCCGAGATTCTGAACCGGCCGGTCGAGGTCGACCCGGTCATCACCGGCGTCACGGCCGACAGCCGCAAGGTCGCGGCCGGGACCCTGTTTGCCGCCCTGCCGGGCACCAAGGTGGACGGAGCCGCCTTTGCGCCGGGCGCCATCGCTGCCGGGGCCGCCGCCGTACTGGGCCCGGTCGGCATGGACAGCTTCTCCGTCCCGACCGTGAAGGTCGAGGATCCGCGCCGGGCCTATGCCCTGGCCTCGGCCACCTTCTGGAGCACCCAGCCCGCCACCTGCATCGCGGTGACCGGCACCAACGGCAAGACGTCTGTGGCCGGCTTCTGCCGCCAGATCTATGCGACCCTGGGCCACAAGGCTGCCAGCATGGGCACGCTGGGCGTGGTGGTCAGCGAGGCGAGCCAGCCCGACCGGCAACTGACCCCGCCGGGCCTGACCACGCCCGACGCGGCGGACGTCGCCGAGATGATGGCCCGCCTGGCCGCCGAGGGCGTCACCCACCTGGCGGTCGAGGCTTCGTCGCACGGCGTCGATCAGCGTCGGCTGGACGGCGTGACCCTGAAGGCCGCCGGCTTCACCAACTTCACCCAGGATCACCTCGACTATCACGGCTCGATGGAGAGCTACCGCCAGGCCAAGCTGCGGCTGTTCGAGGACCTGCTGCCGATGGGCACCACGGCGGTGCTGAACGCCGACAGCGAAGCCTTCCCGGTCTTTGCCGCCGCGGCCGTCTCCTCGGGCCAGAGCGTCGTCTCGGTCGGCGAGGCCGGGCAGGGTCTGCGTCTGCTCAGCCGCACCCCGACCCCGCAGGGGCAGACCCTGGTGGTCGAGGTCGCCGGCGAGACCCATGAGATCGCCCTGCCGCTGGCTGGAGCCTTCCAGGCCAGCAATGTGCTGGTCGCGGCCGGTCTGTGCATCGCCACCGGCGAGGCCCCCGCCGCCGTTCTGAAGGCCCTGGAGTCCCTCGAAGGCGCGGCCGGACGCCTGCAGCGGGTGGGGCGCGGGGCCAGGGGCGGCGAGGCCTATGTCGACT
>NZ_QAII01000008.1 GCF_003060965.1 Caulobacter sp. HMWF025
CCCCTGCGCCGTAGAAGTCGCTGCCGTTACCGCCGTCGCCGCCCATGCCGCCGCCGCCGCCCTGGTTCATTCCGGCGGTGGCGCTGCCGCCGATCGCACTGTTGCCCGCGAAATTGACATTGGTCAGGGTGACCACCCCGGGTGCCGCCCCGTGGGCGCTGTCATTGGCCACGAACAGACCACCGCCCAGGCCGGCCCCCGCGCCGCTGCCCGCGCCGCCCTTGGCGACCATGTTCTGGATCGTCAGGTTCTCGATCGTGACCTCGCCTGAGTAGACGAACAGGCCCCGCTGCTTCGACTGGCCATCGATGACATAGTTGCCGCCATCGATGTTCAGGGTCACGCCTGGCTTCAGATTGATCGCCTGCAGTGCGTTGTTGGACAGATATATGTTCGAGGTCAGGTTGATATGGATGACGCCGCTGTTGGCGGGCATCGCATTCGCGTTGACGATCGCGGCGTTCAGGTCGTTCACGGTGGCCATGGCCCCCGTGATGACCAGGTTGCCGCTGCTGTTCGCCGACAGGGTGAAGCTCTCGGCGCTGAAGCCGCTCAGCCTGAGCACCACGTCCTTGCCGCCGCTGTGGATGGCCAGAATGTGATTGCCGGGGACGTAGGTATAGGAGGCCCCGGCGGCGGACAGACTGCTGAAAATGACGGAGTCGCCGCCCGCGAAATTGACCAGCTCTCCGCCGAAACTGTAGCTGACGGAGCCGCTGGTGCTGACAACGCCCGTCGAGACCAGGGCAGCGGAGTCGACTTTCAGGGCTGCGACGCCGACGAAGTCGATCTTCGCGAAAGATCCGGTGCCCGCCAGGCCCGCGGCACCTGCGGCTGCCAGTTCCGTTGTTCCACCATAGAGCTTCAGTCCGCCCGTGAAGCTGTTGGCCGCGCTCAGGATCAGCAGCCCGTCGCCCTTCATGCTCACCGATCCGACGCCAGACCCGGCGTGCTGACCGGCCGCATCGTCAATGGCTCCAGCGATGATCTGCGTCTGACCGAGGCCGGGCGAGAAGGTGATGTTTTGGGTGCCCTGGAGATAGATTCCGCTGCCCCAGGCCGAACCCGCCGCACCGGCATCGCCGTCCTTGCCGTCGCGGTAGCCCTGAGCGCCCGCTCCGCCGGCCCCACCGGAACCGCCCGTCACCCTGCCAGGCAGGATCAGATTGCTGCCTCCGATGGTCAGCGCGCCCCCTTCGGCGACGAAGATGTTGCCGCCCGCCGCCAGGCCGCCGCCACCGCCGCCGGCACCGCCGCCGCCGCCATTCTGGTAGCTGGCGCTACTGCCACCGTGACCGCCATGTCCGCCAACGCCGCCTCCGGCACCGGGGATACCGCCGCCAAACCCGCCCGAACCGCGCGTCGGCAACTGTGCTTCAG